>NZ_JAWORD010000021.1:0-90089 GCF_033337665.1 Vibrio sp. Vb2960
TTGGCGCTGGACTAAACAAAGGCCCCCTTTTAGGGGGCTCACACAAAGCCACCTTCTTTAGAAGGTGGTAATTTACTATCATATCGAATATCTCATTGAACTTAACTGATTGAGGTTAAGCGAAATCGAAAATGTCGATACCATTTTGTTCTGCATAGTTGATGTATGCAGAGCTCACACCGTTTAGTGTCACTTCAACATTGTATTCATCACTTGAGAATACTGCCCAGCCACATTCATTGTAAGATAAAGTCAGATCATCCGCTGAATCCAAGAACGTATCTCGAATGCCATCGTTATCAGTGTCTCGGCCCATATCAAAGACAAGTTTGTCATGGAAAATATTAAAATCGACAATGTCGGCTTTAACATCAATATCGTTGGAAGACACTGGCTGATCAGGTACACCAATAGCTAGGCGGTTTGTAAGCACGAAGGTGTCGTCTCCACAGCCACCGCTCAGTACTGATTCACCATCACCAACAACGAGCGTGTCGTTACCCCAGCCACCACTCAAGTAGTTGTTGCCTGAATAATCAAAAATTGTGTCGTCGCCGCAGCCACCAAAGAGTTTGTCGTTTCCTAATCCGCCGGATAGGAAATCGTTTCCAAAGCCGCCAGAAACAAAGTCGTTACCTCGGCCACCAAGCAAGGTATCATCTCCCCAGCCACCGAAGACAATATCATTACCTCCGTATCCTACAAACTTATCATCACCACAGAAGCCGAAGAAAATATCGGTTGTTTCAGAGCCTTTTGTGCCTGTCATATCGTCATCTTGAGATGTCCCAAAAATCCAATTTAGGTCGAGATTTAGCATAGACATTGTTCTATTCCTTTTTGTCTGATTTATGCCAATCGCCGAGAGTGCAGAGCGAACCTAGAGAGTCAGAGTACACGATAGCATTAGTGTTATTTTTGATGTGAACTAATGACTTAAAGACAATTTTTGTCTTGTTACCCACGACCTTGCTTTGCTATGAGCGCTCATTGTCTGCGGTGATTGGTATTACTTAGCAGCAAACAGGGACGGCTTATTTTTCGTTGCTTTCTAGCAATACGAACAGTAAACACACCCCAAGTGGTTATTGTTGTAACCCTGACAATTTTATCAGGTACCGCGTGGTTAAAGTGGTTCAGGAAGACCGATATTAGTGGGATTCTCGTTGAGCAATGCCTGCATTAAGTAGTAAAAAAGTTGCAGAATAGGACAAATATTTCGGTCATTTTTGATGTGAATTTTGGTGTGGAGAATGGCGCCGATTTAGCTTACATTAACTAAGAAAGTTACGTATAATGTCCGACCGAAAAATCCCACTGAAATGGGTAAATAGCAAAATGCAGACCAATCCTGGTCTAGACGTCTGTGAAGACGACACATAGGTAGATAAATGAGCGAAAAGTTACAAAAAGTATTAGCACGTGCTGGTCACGGTTCTCGTCGTGAGATTGAATCGTTAATTAAATCTGGTCGCGTTAGCGTGAACGGTGTAGTCGCTAAGCTTGGTGAAAGACTTGAAGACGAGAGCAGCGTAGTTCGTATCGATGGTCACATTGTCTCTGCAAAGATTCAAGAAGAAGTGATTTGTCGTGTACTTGCGTACTACAAACCTGAGGGTGAACTGTGTACTCGTCACGATCCAGAAGGTCGTCGTACTGTTTTTGATCGTCTGCCAAAAATTCGTGGCTCTCGTTGGATTTCAGTTGGTCGTCTGGATGCGAACACTTCTGGTCTTCTACTTTTCACAACGGATGGTGAACTGGCGAACCGCTTAATGCACCCAAGCCGCCAAGTTGAACGTGAATACCTAGTACGTGTGTTCGGTGAAGTAACTGAACAGAAAGTTCGTAATCTAGTAAAAGGTGTTGAACTGGAAGACGGTTTAGCTCGCTTTGAAGATGTTGTTTACGCGGGTGGTGAAGGCATGAACCACACGTTTTACGTTGTTATCAACGAAGGTCGTAACCGCGAAGTTCGTCGACTATGGGAATCGCAAGAGTGTACCGTTAGCCGTCTGAAACGTGTTCGTTACGGCGACATCTTCTTAGACAAGAAACTGCCTCGTGGCGGTTGGATGGAGCTTGACCTGAAAGAAGTAAACTACTTGCGTGAGCTTGTAGAGCTTCGTCCAGAGAAAGAAACCATGCTTGATCTGAACAAAGACAACACGTCACGCAAACGTGAGCGTGCACGCAGCCAAAAAATTCGTCGCGCAGTTAAGCGCCATGAAGAGCGTGTTAACACACCAAAAGGTCGCAGCAACAACCCTTCTCGTCGTAAGCCGAAGAAGACTGCTGGTGACCAAGGCGCACGCAACAAGCATCGTTAATCGATAGCAAAACATCAGAAAGGCTTGCCAATTCGGCAAGCCTTTTTCTTATCTGTTACATAACAAAAGGATCTAAAGCCGATATAGAGCAGGGTGTTTTGGATAAACAAATATCTCAGCTAAACAAAAACAGCAGATAAAAAAATACCAGCACTAGGCTGGTATCTTTGTTCATGATGAAGAAACGTTAATCGCGTTTCCAAAGCATATGGCAGAACTTATGTTCAGGGTCTCGGCTGATTAGCATACGAGCAAATACGTCATCAAGAACGTCATTTTCCTCATTTACTAGGCCGATACGAACCTCTGCATATACTTCTTTGTCGATCTCGAAGCCAACATGTTCAACCCAGTCATCACCGGTTTCAACAAGTTCTGCGGCACCACGATCTTCAAATTGCGCAGTAAACAGTATCACGTCAGCAGGCTCTAGGTTATCTGGAGCCATCTCAAGGAAAATGTCGTACGCTGCGTCGATGACGTCGTCGTAAGAAATCAAATCAGACATGCTTATGCTCGGCTCATGTATTTACGTTCAGCTGTGTTAATGATAACACGGTCACCAGTTGCAATGTACTCAGGAACCTGGATGACAAGACCTGAAGCGAAGCGTGCTGGCTTAGTGCGAGCAGATGCAGAAGCACCTTTGATTGAAGGGTCAGTTTCTTCAATCACTAGCTCAACAGAAGATGGTAGTTCAATACCCACTGCAGCACCGTTAACAAGGATAATGTGGATACCTTGTGTATCTTCGTTGATGAACAGCATGTCGTCTTCAACTTCATTGTGCTTGAATGTGTATTGTGAGTAGTCTTCGTTATCCATGAAGATGTGCTCATCGCCGTCAGCGTATGAGTACACAACTGCACGTTTGTTCATTTCTACCGTTTCAACAACGTCATCAGACTTGTAACGCTCATCTACACGTGCGCCCGTGTTTAGATCTGTACAACGCATTTTGTAGATTTTAGCGCCGCCACGACCGCCAGGAGTCGTTACTTCGATGTCTTTAACTAGAAGAGTTTTACCATTAGACTCGATTGCGAAGCCTTTTTTGATTTCACTTGCCTTTGGCATTGTATATTCCTATTCATACTTATTAAGCAAAACTCGGAGATTATAGCGCTAAGTTAGCCGCCTAGCATTAAAATTCATTGCAGAAATTTGTTGTTACTCCCATGACTAAACACCTGAATGGACTTGATTCAGTGAGTCGGCTAAGAGAACATATAGTCCAACTTCTTGAACCATCTGAGAACACGTTTTAAGTCATGTCTCTGCCTGTTATCGATCCTAAACAACCATTTCAACCAGAGTTTGCGCCTTTAATTAGGGAAGTCACCGCTTGTCTCAAAGGTGGACTGGGGCAAAACTTACACAGCGTTTATGTATACGGTAGTGTTGCTCGTAAAACAGCGATCGTTGGGAGGTCGAACTTAGACCTGGTTGTCGTTACTCAATCATCCTTTGAGCACAATCGCGCGACTTTGCTCAACACAATTAAGTGGCGTGTGCAGCAGAGTTACTCTCAAGTTAATGGTGTATCGGTCCGTACAGCCTTAGTGAGCGAAGTGGCTAATTTAGACAGTATTTTTACTTGGGGCTTTATGCTTAAGCATTGCTGTGTCTGTGTTTATGGTGATGATCTAGCAGACTGCTTCGGTGATTACGTCCCAAGTTGGGAAATTGCTAAGCACTGGAATATGGATGTGGCAGATTGGATTACGGTGTATCGCAAAAAAATCGTACAAGCGAAGACGATAGAAGAGCAGGTGGCCGCCCAGCGCGTGATTGCTAAAAAGTTACTAAGAGCGTCATACTCTTTGGTGATGTATCGAGATAAACGTTGGTTTGATGACCCTATACAATGTGGCAAGGTATTCTTAACTTATCATCCTGAAAAGCAGCTTGAGATCGAGCGGCTAGAAATTTTACTTTCTGGCCGGGGGATTCCCAAGCGTTCTGTTATCGGGTTAATTGATGCGTTTGGTGATTGGTTAGTCAAACAGTACCAGAAAACAGAGTTTCGTATCGGCTAAAACAACCCCATTTGTGGCGCTGAAAGCCTGTCAAAGTCCGTCCCGATGAAAGGGAGAATCGCATCCGCAACAGGTTTGAGTTGTTTATCAATGTAATGTTGATAATCAATAGGGCTATTGAGGTACTCATAAGGTTCAGGGCCGTTCACGGTAATAATGTATTCAATTCGCCCTTTGTTTTGATACTGTAATGGGCGGCCAAGCTTGGCATTTATCTCATCCGCTAAACGAGCTGCACGCACTTGTGGCGGGACGTTCTTCTGATACTCATGCAGTTTTCTGCGCAGTCGCTTTTGATACACCAACTGTTCATCAAATTCACCGTTGTTAGTTTTCTCAACCATCTCTCGGACATAGTCGCTTGGATCTTCACCATGGAAAATCATGCTATAGAGTGTATTTTGAAATTTCTGTGCTAACGAGGTCCAGTCAGTACGGGCACTTTCTAACCCTTTAAATACAATCCGTTCTTGCTCTCCTTCACCGATTAAACCCGCATAGCGCTTTTTCGAGCCAGTTTCTGCGCCACGAATCGTTGGCATAAGGAATCTGCGATAATGGGTTTCATACTCGATTTCCAACATAGATGTTAGGTTGTACTCAGAACGCAGGTGTTCTTGCCACCAAGAGTTGATGTAATCAACTAATTGATTTCCAACAGCGTCAGCTTCTACTTGACTGTATGGTCGATTCAACGACACGAATGTGGAATCCGTATCGCCGTAAATCACTTGATATCCTTGCTCCTCAATCAGCACCTTAGTTTGCTTCATGATTTCATGTCCGCGCATGGTAATACTAGAAGCTAACCGAGTATCAAAGAAACGACATCCCGATGAGCCCAGTACGCCATAAAAGGAGTTCATGATGATTTTGATTGCCTGAGAAAAAGCTTTTTCATTGTTCTTCTTTGCAACATCACGTGCTGCCCAAAGCTTTTCAATCATTTCTGGTAAAAAGTGTTTCGTACGATGGAACTGCCCACCGCGAAAGCCAGGTACAGCCTGATTTTCTTCTTTTCCAATATGGAGCAATAACCCCTCAACTAAACCCATAGGATCAATCAAGAAAGAGCGAATAATCGATGGATATAGACTCTTAAAATCCAATACTAAAACAGAATCATATAGGTTAGGGATGGAGTCCATCACGTAACCTCCGGGGCTGGCAATCCAATTTTCAGGGTGTAGGTTTGGGGCGACGTAGCCTGCTCGGTGTATCTGAGGCATGTATAGGTTTGTGAATGCTGCAACCGAACCGCCAACACGATCCAGTTCGACACCAGTGAGACGAGAGCGCTCTATTGCAAAGTCGAGCAGGTGAGTGTGATTGAAAATCTTATTCACTAACACGCAGTCTTGTAAATTATATTTAGCCAGCGATGGTTTGTCGGAGCGGTACATACGATTGATCTCATCCATGCGGTCATGAACGTTGTGGATTTCTTTCCCTTCCCCTAAGAGTTCTTGAGATACAGACTCTAATGACCAAGACCGAAAGTGATAAGTCGCCGTTTTTAACGTATCGATACCGTCCATTACAACTCGCCCTGGAATGGAAATAAACCCTTGTTGGCTTTGAGATGAACTTCTGAAAAAGCTGGCTTGGTCTGCTCTACCAAGCATTAGCTTCATGTTGTGCCATTCTGCTCGTTTGTGTAGCAGACGAAAGTCAAAATCAATGACGTTCCAACCGACAATGACATCGGGGTCGAATTGTTTAAACCAAACGATGAGTGCTTCTAGAAGCGCTTTTTCATCCTTAACCCATTGTATCGGTGTCTCCGAAGGTTCTGGTTCTCCGATCATGATAACGCGGGAATCCATGACGCTGTCTAATCCGATTGAGTAAAGAATGCCTTTCTCAGAGCATTCTAGATCTAACGAGACAACGTTTAACTTCGGCTCATATTGCCCCGCACGGCATTTTGCGCTCTGGACGCGTTGGTAGCCATTGGTGCGAGTCACATTGCCTGTAAACTCGATACTGCCTTTGATAAAACGCTCCATTAGGTAGCGATCGGCGAGGCGAATATCACTTTCATACGTAGTGATATCTTTTTGAGCGAATGTGTCTTTGAGTGCGAGAGCGTCTCTGGTTACATTGGTATAGCAGGCAGCAAGAGGCGTATGTTCAAACGTTTTGAGATCCAAAAGGCGGATGTCGACGAATATGTTTTTTTCTCGTGCGAGTGTCTTTGCTTGCTCTGAGTGTTTCTGAGCGATGAAAAATACTGGCTTCTCACCATTAATAAGTAACTGAGTAGGACCTGCTTCTGTCGAAAGCCACAGCTCGATTTGAGTTTGACCTTTGATGTCTCGTGCCTGTCGAGTTAGCAGGAAGCCTTGTTGAATATTCAAATGTGAGAAACCTTAGAAAACTTGAAGAACGTTAGTTTAACACTAAGAACTGTAAAAATAACCAGTAAAGAAAGCGTCTCAAATTTTTGCTGGAATTAGTGATTACAAGTTAGTCTTTGGTGCAAGAGGGACAGTGTCATTTTAAGTTATAGCGTGTTTCTCTGGGCAATATGAAACCTAGTTACTTGATTTATTGTACTTAATGTTGTTAATTGTCTTTTCTTAGATTTCGGTTCTGCTCATCACGCTCTAAAATAATAGAGTGGTTTATGAATAAGTTCTTGCTAAAGTTTGCGTTTCAGCACATATTCATAGAAAGCAATTTTTTGTCGATTACGTTAGTATATAGGCAGTCATACTGATATCCACATTTAACAAGTAATGGTTATGTGGGTGCAGAACCAATACAAAGTGTGGAGATACAAGTTTGATAAATGTTTTCCTTGTAGATGATCACGAGCTGGTTCGCACAGGGATACGACGTATTATTGAAGACGTCCGTGGAATGAACGTAGCAGGAGAAGCTGACAGCGGTGAAGATGCAGTAAAATGGTGTCGCAGTAATCATGCTGACGTCGTTTTAATGGACATGAACATGCCAGGAATTGGCGGCTTGGAAGCCACTAAAAAAATTCTTCGCGTGAATCCTGATGTGAAAATCATCGTACTTACCGTTCATACAGAAAACCCGTTTCCAACCAAGGTGATGCAGGCAGGTGCGTCTGGTTATTTAACCAAAGGTGCTGGCCCTGACGAAATGGTGAATGCGATTCGTGTAGTTAATAGTGGGCAGCGTTACATCTCGCCAGAGATTGCGCAGCAGATGGCATTGAGTCAATTTTCTCCAGCCTCTGAGAACCCTTTTAAAGACTTATCCGAACGTGAATTGCAGATCATGCTTATGATCACCAAAGGCCAAAAGGTAACGGATATTTCTGAGCAACTTAATTTAAGTCCAAAGACAGTCAACAGCTATCGCTACCGACTCTTTAGTAAATTGGACATTAATGGTGACGTTGAGTTAACTCACTTAGCGATTCGCCACGGAATGCTGGACACCGAGACCCTTTAGCGTGAATCCTCCTTTCGATTCGGCTTCCTTTCTCAAGACAGTAACTCATCAGCCCGGCGTTTACAGAATGTACAACGCCGAAGCTGTTGTAATCTACGTAGGTAAAGCCAAAGACCTTAAAAAGCGCCTTTCAAGCTACTTTCGAAAAAAAGTAGACAGTGAGAAAACTCGCGCGCTTGTCAGTAATATCGCCAAAATAGACGTCACGGTGACTCACACTGAGACAGAAGCGCTGATCTTAGAGCATAACTACATCAAGCAGTATTTGCCGAAATACAATGTGTTGCTGCGAGATGATAAGTCTTACCCTTATATCTTTATTAGCGGTCATAAGCACCCACGGCTTTCTATCCACCGTGGCGCCAAGAAGCGCAAAGGTGAATATTTTGGCCCCTACCCAGATTCTGGTGCAGTAAGAGAAACATTGCATTTGCTGCAAAAGATATTTCCTGTGCGCCAGTGTGAAGACACTGTCTATTCCAACCGAACGCGCCCATGTTTGATGTACCAAATTGGTCGTTGTGCAGGACCATGCGTTAATACCATCATTTCTGATGAAGAATATGCAGAGTTGGTTGGCTTTGTGCGCATGTTTTTGCAAGGCAAAGATCAGCAAGTACTCAAACAGTTGATTGAGAAAATGGAAGTTGCTAGTCAGCAATTGCGCTTTGAAGATGCCGCTAAATTTCGCGATCAAATCCAAGCGATTAGGCGTGTTCAAGAGCAGCAGTACGTCTCAGAAGACAGCATGGATGATATGGATGTACTCGGGTTTGCTCAGGAGAATGGTATCGCGTGTATCCATATCCTGATGATACGCCAAGGCAAAGTGCTTGGTAGCCGTAGCCATTTTCCGAAAATCCCACAAAATACAAGCCAGCAGGAAGTGTTCGATAGTTTTCTGACTCAATACTATTTGAGCCATAACGAAGCACGTACAATTCCTTCTCGTATTATTTTGAATCAAGAGTTGGCAGAAGATATTGCGCCAATACAGAAAGCGTTAAGTGAAGTGGCAGGCCGTAAGGTTCATTTTCATACGTCGCCAACTGGCTCTCGAGCAAGGTATCTCAAGCTTTCGAACACTAATGCACTAACGGCGATTACCACCAAAATCAATCACAAAATGACGATTAATCAGCGTTTTCATGCGCTTCGCGAAACATTGAATTTGGAGTCTATAGCTCGAATGGAATGTTTTGATATCTCCCATACGATGGGGGAAAGCACGATTGCGTCATGTGTGGTGTTCAACAACGAAGGCCCCGTAAAGCAGGAGTATCGTCGCTACAACATTACTGGGATTACCGGTGGTGATGATTACGCAGCAATGGGACAAGCGTTGGAGCGCCGTTATTCGAAGCAATTGGACGTAGAGAAAATTCCCGACATCATCTTTATCGATGGCGGTAAAGGTCAGTTAAATCGTGCGCATGACATCATTTCGCAGTACTGGGGGGATTGGCCAAAGCGTCCTATCATGATTGGTATTGCAAAAGGCGTTACTCGCAAACCAGGTTTAGAAACGCTGATTACAGTCGATGGGGAGGAGTTTCATTTACCAAGCGATGCTCCTGCGCTGCACCTTATCCAACATATTCGTGATGAAAGCCATAACCATGCTATAGCGGGGCACCGTGCTAAGCGAGGTAAAACCAGACGTACGAGTGCACTCGAAGGGATTGAAGGAATCGGCCCTAAACGACGTCAGGCGTTACTCAAGTACATGGGTGGGTTACAAGAACTTAAACGTGCAAGTGTCGAAGAAATCGCCAAAGTACCGGGAATAAGTCACTCTTTAGCAGAAATTATTTTCCAAGCATTGAAACAATAAGGAAAATCGCGCAACATTAAGCCGCAATGTGTAAGAGAATAATAAAATGCGTTTGAATATCCCGAACATTCTGTCTCTTCTTAGACTGTTCCTAATCCCTGTTTTTGTGGTTGTCTTTTATCTACCTTATTCATGGGCACCGTTTGCAGCAGCAATGGTGTTTTGGGTAGCGGGTTTTACTGACTGGCTTGACGGCATGTTGGCCCGTAAACTTGGCCAAACTTCTCGTTTTGGCGCGTTTATTGATCCTGTCGCTGATAAAGTGCTAGTGGCAACGGCATTGATTCTAATCACGGAACATTATCATTCAATTTGGGTGACCATTCCTGCGGTAACGATGATTGCGCGAGAAATCATTATCTCAGCATTGCGAGAATGGATGGCTGAAATCGGTAAGCGAGCAAGTGTTGCGGTATCTTGGGTTGGCAAAGTAAAAACTGTTTCGCAAATGTTCGCCTTATGGGTGTTGATATGGCGTTACGATGAATGGATGGTTTGGCTAGGCTTTGCGGCCTTGTATGTGGCAACTTTCTTGACATATTGGTCAATGATTCAATATTTGGCTGCTGCGAAAGACGATCTGTTGAATGAAGAGCACCATTAAATTCTGATGTTAGAAAGCAGGCTTAATAGCCTGCTTTTTTGTATCTAAGGCAATCTACAGCATTTTTTGGCTTCTCCCGCTTTTCAATGCTTGCTAACGGCCATGTTTGCAATTTGTATCTGGGGCTTTTGCTTCGATAGAGTTCTATTTGTGATCTAAGTCTTGTTTTTGTCCTTGGAGAGTCTTAGAGAGGCGAGTCTTCTGATTATTAATACTTCAATGCACGCAACGCACGGCCAGCAGTGTAAGGCGTAGCCAAAGTTTTATGATAAACAAGTGTATTTAAGCGATTTTTAGTATTAAAACTAAGCAATCCATCGTCTTTCGCACAAATTCTAGTCAAACGATTTAAAAAAATAAAAATAGTGTTGACTCGATCGCTCGAATCCGTAGAATGCATCCCGTACCCAAGAGAGCACGGCTCGAAAGGGTGGTGAAAAAGCTTAGCTTTATTCACAAATGAGGCGCCTTGGCAGAGTGGCTATGCAGCGGATTGCAAATCCGTGGACCTCGGTTCGACTCCGGGAGGCGCCTCCATTATTCTTTTGAGAGCGAATGGCTTTCGAGAAAAATGCGACACTAGCTCAGTTGGTAGAGCGCAACCTTGCCAAGGTTGAGGTCACGAGTTCGAACCTCGTGTGTCGCTCCAAATTTTATTGATATGGCATTTAGCGGTATCAGATGGTGTTTTACTTTTCTGTAAAGGCATCACAAAGAATATTTGTGTGCCCTGGTGGTGGAATTGGTAGACACAAGGGATTTAAAATCCCTCGACGTTCGCGTTGTGCCGGTTCAAGTCCGGCCCGGGGCACCATCTCATATTAAATGCGACACTAGCTCAGTTGGTAGAGCGCAACCTTGCCAAGGTTGAGGTCACGAGTTCGAACCTCGTGTGTCGCTCCAGATTTAAGGCCTAACATGAAAATGTTAGGCCTTTTTCGTATTTTTTGAAAATCTCAAACTTCTTTTCTGTCACAGACTTCGTTAAGTAACGAACCCTTTGTCTAATTGACTCAAGTGATTGTTCATTCTGCCATTGCAAAGCATCTTAGCCATTCCTACTAGTCTATGTTTAAACCATCACTTGTGGAGAATAACCACTCTTGCTCCAGGCAAAGCTGTGACGAGAATGCTATCTTTTTAAATGTTCCGGATATTGAAAGGAATGTTTTACGATTAAGCAGCACAACCTTAAACCTCTGTTGGATGAGGTGATGATATCTCAAGAATATTTGTTTAAATAACAGCTGTTTGAGAGAAGCAGAAAAGCATAGCTCATGAATATGAACATGCGAGTTACGATGGGGTATGTTTTGTTGTGATTTACATCACTGTTACTAATATGAAAAATCGTTGCCAGAAGATTTTATTTTGTGATAAATTCGCGCGCAATCTCGGAGCGTAATTAACAACGTTTGATCTCTGGGGGATACGCGTAGTGACCATTCAAGCTGATTGTGACACTGCGTAGGGTAGGTATCGGCAAAGCCTTTTGTCGATAGACGGGATACTAATGCTGTAAACGCGGCATATTAATGGGAAACCCAACATTGAAACCTTTGAATAAACACACACTAATCAGCTTCATACTGCCGAAATGTCCTGTTTTACAAAACGGGTGCATTACAGAACCTTGATTAATCCCTTTTACATATAAAGTCGCGAGTATCGTGGCGGATGATCTGTATTTGTCATTTATGCACTGACAAATGCGGAGGGGTATTCACACCTCCTGTAATTTCATTCTAATGATTATTAATACAGGATACAGAATTATTATAATTCAAGGGATTATGTAGTATGAGCACTGCCTTTGAAGTCGATAGCAATATCGCAAACATTTTTTCGTCTCAGGTTCCTATCGTTGAGGGAACGTATGACTTAACGCCAGATCAAGTATTGATTGATCAGGCTGAGCATGAATCTGAAGTACGTTCTTATCCACGTCGTTTGCCGATCGCAATTAAACAAGCCTTTGGGTGCTTGGTTGAAGATACGCGTGGACAGATCTTTCTAGACTGCCTTGCGGGGGCAGGCACTCTAGCTTTGGGGTATAACCATCCTGAAATAAACCAAGCTCTGAAAGAGCAATTAGATTCAGGACTGCCATATCAGACGCTAGATATTGCAACATCAGCAAAAACGACGTTTATTCAATCTGTTAAGTCTTTTCTTCCTCAAGAGTTAAGCGAGAACAGCGTTATCCAATTTTGTGGCCCGTCTGGAGCTGATGCGGTTGAAGCTGCTATCAAGCTCGCGAAACAGACTACCGGTCGCAACACTATGTTTGCCTTCCGTGGCGCATACCATGGTATGACTAATGGTACGATGGGGATGATGGGTAACTTAGGCACCAAAGCTCGTCGAACTGGTTTGATGTCGGATGTGCACTTTATGCCTTTCCCATACAACCTGCGTTGTCCTTTTGGGCTTGGCGGTGATGAAGGTGCAAAAGCAAGTATTCGCTATATCGATCGTCTTTTAAACGATGATGAGTCAGGCATTATGAAGCCTGCCGCGATTATCGTGGAGCCAGTGCAAGGTGAGGGTGGTGTTGTTCCTGCGCCAGCATTCTGGCTACGAGAGTTACGTCGTATTTGTGATGAACACGGTATCTTACTGATCTTCGATGAGATCCAGTGTGGTGTTGGTAAAACTGGCTACAATTTCGCGTTCGAAGAGTCGGGCATTGTTCCAGATATTCTGTGTTTATCAAAAGCAATTGGTGGTGGCTTACCAATGTCGCTATTGGTTATCAACAAGCAACATGATACATGGAAGCCGGGCGAGCACACAGGTACATTTCGTGGTAACCAGCTAGCTATGGTCTCTGGTGCGAAAGCATTAGAAATTATCCAGCGTGATAATCTTGTTGAGCATGCCAATATTGCGGGTCAGTACTTGCGCTACGGCCTTGAGAGTATTCAAAAGCGTGTGAACTGTATCGCAGAGGTTCGTGGCAAAGGTTTGATGCTAGGCGTGGAGATTAAAAATCCAGACGGTGAGCTCAATAAATTTGGTGAACCTCAAGCGGATAGTGAACTCACACTTTCTATTCAACGCGCAGCACTCGAGCGTGGCTTGATCGTTGAGAAAGGTGGACGCGAAGGCGCAGTAATTCGTTTCCTTCCTCCTCTTATCATCTCGTTTGAACAAATCGACTTTGCTTTACGTGTATTTGAAGACGCGATTTTAGCCGCTGGCGGTAGTCACATCGAAACTCAGCCACAAGATGAATGGAAGAAGCATTTCATCCACACTGGAGAGATGGGCAGCAATGAATTTGCTTCGGTGATGAATCACACTACTACGGCAATGAAGTCAGTGTTTGAACAAGTGACTGCACCGTATTCAGGTATGGATCCAAAAGCATTGGAAGCAGCGATTCACGACGTTGATCTTGATAATGGAAATGCGCCTCTTAAATCCGTTATCGACGATGCTGCTGATCTGGTCGCGAAAAACGCAATTTTTACTCAACATCCAGATTGTATTGCTCACCTGCATACTCCACCGTTGATGCCAGCGATTGCGGCAGAGGCAATGATTGCGGCTTTGAACCAGTCGATGGACTCATGGGATCAAGCTTCATCAGCGACTTATGTTGAACAGAAAGTTGTGAACTGGCTATGCGATAAATATGAGTTAGGTGCAAAAGCGGACGGTATCTTCACGAGCGGCGGCACGCAAAGTAACCAAATGGGTTTGATGCTTGCGCGAGATTGGATTGCTGACAAACTCAGTGCACACTCAATTCAAAAGCTTGGCCTTCCTGAATACGCAGACAAGCTACGTATTGTATGTTCGAAAAAATCCCACTTCACGGTTCAAAAATCAGCGTCTTGGATGGGGTTGGGTGAAAAAGCGGTCATGACTGTCGATGCTAATGCCGATGGAACGATGGATGTCACTAAATTAGACGAAGTTCTCAATCAGGCCAAAGCAGAAGGTTTGATCCCATTTGCCATTGTTGGCACAGCGGGCACAACGGACCACGGTGCTATTGATGACTTAGACTTTATCGCCGATATGGCAGCGAAACATGACATGTGGATGCATGTCGACGGTGCATACGGTGGAGCTCTGATTCTAAGTAGCCAAAAAGCGCGTCTGAAAGGTTGTGAGCGTGCACATTCCATCAGCGTAGACTTCCATAAGCTGTTTTACCAAACCATCAGTTGTGGTGCGCTATTGGTAAATGACAAGTCTAACTTTAAATTCCTGCTTCACCATGCAGACTATTTGAACCGCGAACACGACGAACTACCGAACTTGGTGGATAAGTCTATTGCGACAACTAAGCGTTTTGATGCGCTCAAAGTGTTTATGACGATGCAAAGCGTAGGGCCAAAAGCCCTAGGCGATATGTATGATCATTTGCTTGAACAGACGCTTGAAGTGGCAGACATGATTCGAGATAACAAACACTTTGAGTTGTTGGCTGAACCATCACTGTCTACGGTTCTGTTCCGCGCGACACATGAATCAGCGGATCTTGATGAACTGAACAAAACGTTGCGCTTAGAAGCGTTAACACGCGGTATCGCGGTATTGGGTGAAACCATTGTCGACGATAAAACTGCATTGAAATTTACGATTTTGAACCCGTGTCTGACGACGGCGGACTTTGAATCTTTGCTCTCAAAAATCAATACGCTAGCGGCAGAGCTAGTTTAACAAAGGTAACGGAAAACTATGGCAATTCTACAGATTGGTGCAGGCGGCGTTGGCTGGGTAGTTGCACATAAAGCAGCACAAAACAACGACGTTCTGGGTGATATCACAATCGCATCACGTACCGTAGGTAAGTGTGAGAAAATCATCGAATCGATTCAGAAGAAAAACAATCTGAAAGATTCAACTAAGAAATTAGAAGCGCGAGCGGTAAACGCGGACGACGTAGATTCTTTAGTTGCTTTAATTAAAGAAGTACAACCTGACTTAGTGATCAACGCAGGTCCTCCTTGGGTGAACATGTCTATTATGGAAGCATGTTACCAAGCTAAAGTGTCATACCTTGATACATCTGTTGCGGTTGATTTGTGCTCTGAAGGCCAACAAGTACCTCAAGCTTACGATTGGCAGTGGGGTTACCGTGAGAAGTTTGAAGAAGCGGGCATTACAGGTATTCTTGGTGCTGGTTTCGATCCGGGCGTAGTATCGGTGTTTGCCGCATACGCAGTGAAACATCTGTTCGATGAAATCGATACTATCGACGTAATGGATGTAAACGCAGGCGACCACGGTAAGAAGTTCGCAACTAACTTTGATCCAGAAACGAACATGCTTGAGATTCAAGGCGATTCGTTCTACTGGGAAAACGGCGAGTGGAAACAAGTACCTTGTCACTCACGTATGCTTGAGTTTGAATTCCCGAATTGTGGTTCACACAAAGTGTACTCAATGGCGCACGACGAAGTTCGATCTATGCAAGAGTTCATCCCTGCGAAACGCATCGAATTCTGGATGGGCTTTGGTGACCGTTACCTAAACTACTTCAATGTGATGCGCGACATCGGTCTACTCAGCCCAGATCCACTAACGCTTCATGACGGTACGGTTGTTCAACCTTTGCACGTGCTAAAAGCACTACTACCAGATCCAACATCACTCGCGCCAGGCTACACTGGCCTAACGTGTATCGGTACTTGGGTTCAAGGTAAGAAAGATGGTAAAGAGCGCAGTGTATTTATTTACAACAACGCTGATCACGAAGTCGCATACGAAGATGTTGAACACCAAGCTATCTCATACACCACTGGCGTACCAGCGATCACTGCGGCTTTGCAGTTCTTCCGTGGCAAATGGGCAGACAAAGGCGTGTTCAACATGGAGCAGCTAGATCCAGACCCATTCCTAGAAACCATGCCATCTATTGGTCTAGATTGGCATGTTCAAGAACTGGAGCCAGGACAACCTGTTATCCATAAATTGAAGTAAGAATTTAGCGACTCTTATTTGTACGTTTAAGCCGATGCACTTGCGTCGGCTTTGTTCGATTTTATAGTGTCTTTGCTAAGGCGAAGGGACGTAAGGTATCAAAATGCAACAAAACGAACTAAAAACGCCATACTTCATGATCAATGAAGACAAGCTGATTGAGAACCTAGAGAAAGCAAAACAGCTAAAAGACATCTCTGGTGTGAAGCTTGTATTAGCACTGAAGTGCTTCTCAACATGGGGTGTATTCGACATCATCAAGCCTTACCTAGACGGAACAACAAGTTCTGGCCCGTTTGAAGTGAAGCTTGGCTACGAAACGTTCGGTGGTGAGACACACGCATACAGTGTGGGTTACAGCGAAGATGACGTTCGCGATGTGGCGGACATCTGTGACAAGATGATCTTTAACTCTCAGTCACAGCTAGCGGCTTATCGTCATATTGTCGAAGGCAAAGCATCGATTGGCTTGCGCCTAAACCCAGGTGTGAGCTATGCAGGGCAAGACTTAGCAAACCCAGCGCGTCAATTCTCTCGTCTTGGTGTTCAGGCTGATCACATCAAACCGGAAATTTTTGATGGTATTGATGGCGTAATGTTCCACATGAACTGTGAGAACAAAGACGTGGATGCGTTTATCGGCTTACTCGATGCTATTTCAGCTCAGTTTGGCGAGTACCTAGATAAGCTGGACTGGGTAAGCATGGGCGGCGGCGTGTTCTTCACATGGCCGGGTTATGACATCGAAAAGCTTGGCCTAGCGCTGAAAGCGTTTGCTGAAAAACACGGCGTGCAAATGTACCTAGAACCGGGCGAAGCGATCATTACCAAGACGACTGACCTAGTGGTCACTGTGGTTGATATCGTTGAGAACGTAAAGAAGACGGCGATTGTCGATTCAGCCACAGAAGCTCACCGCTTAGATACGTTGATCTACAATGAGCCAGCGTCAATTCTTGAAGCATCTGAAAATGGTGAACACGAGTATGTGATCGGCTCGTGCTCTTGTTTGGCTGGAGACCAGTTCTGCGTGGCGAACTTCGAACAGCCTCTAGAGATAGGACAGCGTCTGCATATTCTAGATAGTGCCGGTTACACCATGGTGAAACTGAACTGGTTTAACGGTCTACGTATGCCGTCGGTCTACTGTGAACGCTCGAATGGTGACATTCAAAAACTGAATGAATTTGACTACTCTGATTTCAAACGTTCACTGTCTCAGTGGTCAGTGATATAAAACGTATTGAGTATTAGAACGACAAAGAGCAGCTGAATTGCTGCTCTTTTTATTGGGGGAAGCGTTAAAGGTATGCAGTTAGCTTTCTACAATTACACGAGTGTCTTCACTCAGAGATTCTAACTCATTGGCTATGTCTTCAATTTCTAGCTCGCTAGGTAGTTTTATCGCCATTTTAGCGCTGAATAAGCTAGAGCTTACCCCTCCGCCTCCTGCAATGAATACACGCTGACAATCCATATCTAAAATTGAGATACCTTGATTATCGAGAACGTGAGTAATTTCATTCACAATACCCGCTCTATCGTTGGCATCTAAACGAAGTTGGAAGATAGTGTCTTCACGATATGAGTGAGGCTCAGAGTCGACGAACCTAACAACAAGAGTCTGACAAGAAGAGAACGCTTGTTTAACGATGTCGGCATTTTCTCTTGGAAGCTCTACTTTGATGACACCTGCAACTTGGTCTTCGATAAAGTTTACTTTGCTGATCAGCCATTTCCCGCCGTTTTCGTGTGTGATTGCAGCGAGCTCTTTAATCGTGGCGGGTGACGCTTGTCCGACAAAATTAACAATAAATACGGTGTTCATAATGTCCCCTCCTGGAATCAAGGTTTGGACGCAGTACGAATAAACGTGCTACTTAAGTTATTGGAATAAATCCTTTTATTTAGTGTAGGTGCTAAGGGCGGGTAATGTTTGATGAAAGTCAATTTTTAACACTAATTCGTGATGCAAATAATTAAAACAATGTTCAGAGCACAAAAAAGCAGCCATCGTAAGGCTGCTTTTTACCGAGTATCAACTTAGGATTAGAAGGTTACTTTTAACTCGACACCATAAAATTGACTGTCGTAGTTTGCGCCTGCGTCCATGGCGAATTTTGCAACATCTTGGTTTCCAAACCAAGGTGATGAATTGAATTGTAGTTCTGCACTACCGCCCCATGCATCAGTTACCCAATAATGAATATGTCCAACAGGGTTTAAGAAGAAGAGCGAAACATCACCTGCGGTTTCAGAGCCCATAACTTCGCCGCCGTTTGCAATAATGTCTTGCTCAGCCGTTAACATCATTTCACCAACAACAGCACCAAAGAATGGTGTGATAAAAATATCCTGCCAAGATGGTACTTCTGCGAACGCCTCCACGCCATACTCCCAAAAGAACGTCGACATAGTTGCGGAGTACAAAAACGACTGAAATTCATTATAGCCAGCGTGACGTGCTGCCGTGTAGTAAACGCCGCCAAAATATGGGTGCATGATGTAGTTGAGGACATGTTCATCGCGATCCCAAACGGGGCCGTCAGAGACATTATCTTTCCACTTTTGCCCCAACTTACTCATGTCTCGGTCTTCTTCGTCCCATTTGGTGATACTTTCTGGAAGAAAAGTCATCATGCCTACGGTCGCGATACTGAGACCTAGAATGGTGTAGGTTTGACCCATCAGATAATCCCAGTCTTTATCTTGAGGGATGATGAGATGTTTAGGCTGAAGCCCTGCGTCAAGGTTTAGCGAATCATCACTATTCTGTTCATACATAACACCGCGATTTTGAGCCTCGAAGGTGTACAGAGTCGTCGTTTCGCAGTAACCTGACAAACAATCAGGTGTGTAAGAAAACTCTGTATGACGGCTTAGGTCATAGTGACTTGCGTGCGCAAGCGCTGACGAAGCCAAGCAAAGGCCTGTTAGAGTCGTCTTGAACATGGATGATTTTGACACAAAGGTCTCCGAGTTAATGGTGTATGTTCGGGCTCGTAATTATCCCTCAAAACATCAATCATTTAAACACTTGACCCTTATTTAGTCCCAACAAACCTCGGCGAGATTTGTCCAAATAAAAAGAAAAATAAGCGCTATAACGAAAATAGGATTGTGCTTACGTTCAGGAGTCAGTTGTGAAAATAGCAATGCTTAGTACTGGTGAGGAAGTCCTCCACGGTGATATTGTTGATACTAATGCGGCATGGTTGTCTAGCCTGTTTTATCAACATGGATTTGGCTTAACAAAGCGCTCAACGGTTGGTGATAGCCTATCGAGTTTGGTTGAAGAGTTTTTAATGCTCAGCTTTAACAACGATGTGGTTATTGTTAATGGTGGTTTAGGCCCTACAACGGATGACATGAGTGCTGCCGCCGCCGCGAGAGCCGCCGATTGTAAACTGGTGCTATTCAAAGAGTGGTTGCAGCATCTAGAAAGTTTGTATGCTCGACGTGGCATCCCTATGCCGGACAGTAATTTAAAGCAAGCAATGCTGCCAGAAACGGCAGAGATATTGGACAACCCGATAGGCACTGCTTGCGGTTTCAAAATGCTGATTAATGATGCCATTTTTTATTTCACACCGGGTGTACCAAGTGAATTTAAGCTCATGGCAGAGACGCAAATTCTTCCCGATCTGAGAAGAGTGTTTCCCGATGTTCAAGGTTCATGTTGTAGTCGAATCTACACGTTTGGTCTATCTGAATCCGGTATTTCAGATAAGCTAGATCAGCTAAAACTTCCTCAAGACTATGAGCTAGGGTATCGCTCTTACTTGCCTTTTATTGAAGTGAAACTTTTTGGTCCTTCAGATCAGATTGAACAGCGTTTGAAACTAGTACAGATAATTAATAAACACCTTGAGAGTAATACCGTTAGTATTGATTTACCTATGGTTGAAAATGTCGGCCAGTTGTTGGTCGATAAAGGACTAACAGTGTCGACCTCCGAAAAAAGTAGCGGAGGATACTTAACGTACTGGCTAAACGGTGATGAAAACGCTGAAAAACAACTAGGGCATGGTTGGATACTACCGAGCCTGACTCAAGCGATGGCCAACAGCGGAGATCCATTAGCAGAAACGTTTGCTCTGGCTGGTGCTACGCGAGAGAAGTGTGGGACGGATTTATCACTCGTCACTGGCCATATTGAAGAGGGCGTTTTTTCCGTCGCTTTATCGACACCGTCAGGCGAGTGGGGAGCGTTATATAAACTCTCGAAAAAGTATCAGCGCAGTGATCAAGTTAAAGTGATCAGCACGGCAGCACTAGACTTGTTGCGTCGCTACCTAGAACGTAAACCGATGTTTGCGCATTATGCATTTTTAGAGAAAGTTAAAGAGATGCACCTCCCGAGCAGTGCTTTATAACCAAAGCTCTCTACAGTAGTCTAAGAGACAAAACACAGAGACAAAAAGCCAAGGTGATTACCTTGGCTTTTGCATTTTATACCGTCGAGTCAACGTTATGCGCGCTGCTTTTCTTTCATCGCGTAGTTAACGCCGCTAAGTGACAAATCTGATTTTGCTTTACAGATACAAGGTAATATTTCATCACTTTGTGTGTAAGCCATGGCAAAACCAACATACTCCACTTCACCAGACTCCAATTTGCAGCGACAGGCGCCGCAGTGCCCGTCACGGCAGTTGTATTCTGGTAATAGGCCAGCTTGCTCCATTGTTTCCAAAATCGTATTGGAAGGGTTGGATTCAATGCTGATCAGTTTGTTGATTTTGAGTGTTGCCATTACAGCTCGAATCCTTCGAAGTCATCTGCGCGAACTTCATTGTCAATTTGACCCACAAGGTAAGAAGAGATTTCTGCTTCTTGAGGCGCAACTTGAACGTTATCTGAAGACAACCAAGCGTTAATCCATGGAATTGGGTTAGTTGTTGCTTCTGGATACGCTGCTGGTAGACCTACCGCTTGCATACGAATATTTGTGATGTATTCAACGTATTGGCTTAGGATGTCTTTGTTTAGACCGATCATAGAGCCATCTTTGAATAGATACTCTGCCCACTCTTTTTCTTGCTCAGCCGCTTCTTTGAATAGGTCAAAACAGTCCTGTTTTGCCTCTTCTGCGATTTGCATGAAAGTGAAGTCATCTTGACCGTTACGTAGCAGGTTGATCATGTGCTGCGTGCCATTTAAGTGAAGTGCTTCGTCACGAGCGATCAGCTTGATGATTTTCGCGTTACCTTCCATTAGTTCGCGTTCTGCGAAAGCGAAAGAACATGCGAAACTTACGTAAAAACGAATAGCTTCTAATGCGTTAACAGACATCAGACAGATGTACAGCTTCTTCTTAAGATCGTACAGACTAACCTTAACCGTTTCACCGTTAAGGACATGCTCACCTTCACCGTAGCGATGGTAATCATTCGTCGCTTGAATCAAATCGTCGTAGTAGTGCGCGATGTCTTTTGCACGCTTCAGAATGTGCTCGTTCTCAACGATATCATCAAACACTACAGCAGGGTCGTTCACGATGTTACGAATAATGTGTGTGTAAGAACGAGAGTGAATCGTTTCAGAGAAAGACCAAGTCTCAATCCAAGTCTCTAGTTCTGGCAGAGACACAAGCGGCAGCAGTGCCACGTTAGGGCTACGACCTTGAATAGAGTCAAGAAGCGTTTGGTACTTCAAGTTAGAGATGAAGATGTGCTTCTCGTGATCTGGCAGTTTGTTGTAATCGATACGGTCGCTAGATACGTCTACTTCTTCTGGACGCCAGAAGAAAGAAAGTTGTTTCTCGATAAGTTTTTCGAAAATCTCAAACTTTTGTTGGTCGTAACGTGCAACGTTTACTGATTGACCTAGGAACATTGGTTCCTTCAATTGGTCATTCTTTTTTTGGTTAAAAGTACTGTAAGCCATAATGCCTCAATTCCTTTTAAACCTCCCCGTAAGGGGGAGGTTATCGATAGTCTGTCTTTACGGGTTCGCTAGGTACGGGAAGATTAAATCTTACAACCGCCGCCAGCACAATCGTCATCTTGTGGTTGAACAGCGTCTTTCTGTTCATCTTTCGCGCCATCACGAGTGTTGTGGTAGTAAAGCGTTTTCACACCAAACTTATACGCTGTTAGCAGGTCTTGAAGTAGTTTCTTCATTGGAACCTTGCCAGTCTCGTAACGTGACGGGTCGTAGTTAGTATTAGCAGAGATAGCTTGGTCAACAAACTTCTGCATAATACCCACAAGGTGTAGATAACCGTCGTTCGAACCGATATTCCAAAGCAGTTCATAGCTGTCTTTAAGTTCTGTGAACTCTGGTACAACTTGCTTCAGGATACCGTCTTTCGAAGCTTTTACTGAAACGTAACCACGTGGTGGCTCAATACCGTTAGTTGCGTTTGAAATCTGAGAAGAAGTCTCAGAAGGCATTAGCGCAGTCAGTGTTGAGTTACGTAGGCCGTGCTCCATAATTTCTTTACGTAGGCTGTCCCAGTCGTAGTGCAGCGCTTCGTCACAAATTAGGTCGATATCTTTCTTATACGTATCAATCGGCAGTAAGCCTTTCGCGTAGTTCGTCTCGTCGAATGAAGGACACTTACCTTGTTCTTTCGCCAGTGCTACAGATGCTTTCAATAGGTAGTACTGCATTGCTTCGAACGTACGGTGAGTTAGGCCGTTCGCGCTACCGTCAGAGTATTTCACGCCATTCTTCGCTAAGTAGTAAGCAAAGTTAATCACACCAACACCTAGCGTACGACGGTTCATAGTCGATTTGTATGCCGCTGGTAGAGGGTAATCTTGGTAATCAAGCAGTGCATCTAACGCACGAACAACAAGATCGGATAGCTCTTCGAAATCATCTAGAGACTTGATAGCACCTAAGTTGAATGCAGAAAGCGTACACAGTGCGATCTCGCCTGAGTCATCTTCAACGTTAGTTAATGGTTTCGTTGGCAGTGCGATTTCTAAACATAGGTTCGACTGACGAACTGGAGCGACTTCAGAATCAAATGGGCTGTGAGTATTACAATGGTCCACGTTCTGGATGTAGATACGACCCGTTGATGCACGCTCTTGCATTAGCAGAGTGAACATTTCAATCGCTTTAACCGTTTCTTTCTTGATTGAAGGATCGTTCTCGTACTTCACGTATAGACGCTCAAACTCTTCTTGGTTTTCGAAGAATGCGTCGTACAGACCAGGTACATCAGATGGTGAGAAGAGCGTAATATTGCCGCCTTCAACTAAACGTTGGTACATCAGTTTGTTTAACTGAACACCGTAGTCCATGTGACGAACACGGTTTTCTTCAACACCACGGTTGTTCTTAAGTACCATTAGTGAGCGTGCTTCACCGTGCCACATTGGGTAGAACACAGTAGCTGCGCCACCACGTACACCACCTTGTGAACAACATTTTACTGCTGTTTGGAAGTACTTGTAGAACGGAATACAACCAGTGTGGAATGCTTCACCACCGCGAATCTCTGATCCTAATGCACGGATACGACCTGCGTTGATACCAATACCAGCGCGCTGAGATACATAACGAACAATTGAGCTTGCTGTTGCGTTAATAGAATCAAGACTGTCTCCACACTCGATCAGAACACATGAGCTGAACTGGCGAGTAGGGGTACGCACGCCAGACATAATTGGCGTAGGTAGAGAAATCTTAAATGTCGATGTCGCATCGTAGAAACGTTTGATGTAATCAAGACGTGTCGCTTTTGGATATTTCGCAAATAAGCACGCTGCTACAAGGATGTATAAGAACTGAGCACTTTCGTAAATTTGGCCCGTAACACGGTTCTGTACGAAGTACTTACCCTCTAGCTGCTTAACTGCCGCGTATGAGAAGTTTAGGTCGCGTTTATGGTCGAGGTACGCATCAAGTTCGTCGAGTTCTGCTTTTGTGTAGTCTTCTAGAATATGTTGATCGTACTTACCCATATCGACGAGGCGAGACACGTGATCATAAAGCGTTGGTGGCTCGTATTGGCCATACGCTTTTTTACGCAGATGGAATACCGCTAGGCGAGCAGCTAGGTATTGGTAATCCGGAGTCTCTTCAGAGATCAGGTCTGCCGCAGACTTGATGATTGTCTCGTGAATATCTGTCGTTGTGATGCCGTCGTAAAACTGGATGTGAGCGCGAAGTTCTACTTGAGAAACCGAAACATTATCTAGACCTTCTGCAGCCCAAGTGATAACGCGGTGGATTTTATCCAGATCGATACTTTCTTTACGGCCATCACGCTTGGTGACGGTAAGTTGTTGGTTCATTCTGCTTTATTTCCCTAAGAAAACTGATAAAAGCCGTATTTTTGTTTGTTTATGTGCAATATGAGTAAAGCTTGCGGCGGCTTTGTGATCAAAGTCTATCTATATATTGTCGCTTAAACACAACATATAGGGGTTCATTTGTTTGCGGGTTACAAGATAGTGCTATTACACTGATTTATCAAGGTACAGATCGGGGATGACTTGTGGATAACTGACAAAATGAAAAAAATCAGTAAGTGAACACTAACCGATGAGAAAAGGGCAGACTTGAATGGTTAAAAGTACGGTTTCGAGATCGGTTTAGAAATAACCGCATGCAAAAATATTTTCCTTGATCTTTGGCCGTTTTTATCTACGAAAAATGGCTTGGTCAAAATGGAATCTAGAGCACGAATTTTAGCCATAAAAAGACAAAAAAAGCGGCAACTTTGTGCTACCGCTTCCGATTCATTTTCTTTAAAAAATGTCAATCACAAAACACATTTTTTAACGCAACAGCGTTCAGTATTTTTTAGTATGAACGATGTAGTTTACATCTACATTACGACCGAGTTTGTAGCTGTCATTTAGAGGGTTGTAATGAAGCCCAGTAATGCCCATTTCCGTCAGGTCAGTTTGGTCTATCATCTTCATCATTTCGGCTGGCTTGATAAACTTATCGTGCTCATGAGTGCCTTCAGGAACAATCTTAAGAAGCTTCTCAGCACCGACAATAGCAAATAAGTACGACTTAATGTTTCGGTTCAAAGTTGAGAAAAACACGTGACCACCGGGTTTGACTAGCGCAGCACAAGAGCGGATAACGGAGAGAGGATCTGGAACGTGTTCAAGCATCTCCATACAAGTCACGACATCGTAAGTTCCTGCGTTTTCTATAGCGTGGTCTTCTATTGTGCTCTGAATGTAGGTCAGTTGAGTGCCTGTTTCTAATGCATGTAGTCGCGCGACTTCTAATGGTTCTTTACCCATATCAAGCCCCGTCACAATAGCGCCTTCTTTTGCCATGCTTTCAGCAAGAATGCCACCACCACAGCCGACATCAAGTGTTCGCTTGCCAAACAAGCCATTTGCTTTTTCAAGTACATAGTTCAAACGAAGTGGGTTAATTTGATGAAGCGGCTTAAACTCGCCTTCTAAATCCCACCATCGAGAAGCCATGTCCTCGAATTTCTTAATTTCACTTGGGTCGACGTTTTGTGCTTTAGTCATAATTGGTTTTATTGCATTCAATCTGAGTCCTTTAGAGGGCGCCAGTATACTCCAACGTTTTATACCCAAACAACCTCGATGTGCTTAGTTAAGGGACAATGACAGAGTTCACTGGCGCGACAATAGCGACAGGTTCCTGTATTTTTGAAAGCGCTAGCTATTGTTTTTGGTTCATCCTTGAACTAGTGCCAGTGACAATAACTCTAAAACCTGCATTTTCGCGTTGTGTGGTTAAAGGAATTTACCTCGCTTTTCCGCGTAAAGAGTCCGATTTTGCTCAATATTGACCGAAATATAACCACTAATCAGAAAGATATGGGATGAGTGTGCAAATTCTCGACATTTGATTCATAACCAAGCTCACAACCTGATAAAAGGAGAGGGAAAGTGATGCCGAAGTGATGAATTGTGTGTTATATTTTTGCACCTTACACGTATCGTAATTACGATCAGATAATAGAGGGATAATGGCTCTATGAGCGATTTAGCTAAAGAGATCACGCCCGTAAACATTGAAGATGAGCTTAGAGGTTCATACCTAGACTATGCGATGTCAGTCATCGTGGGTCGTGCTCTTCCAGATGTGCGTGATGGCCTAAAACCAGTACACCGCCGCGTTTTATTCGCGATGAACGTACTAGGCAACGATTGGAACAAACCATATAAAAAATCAGCCCGTGTTGTCGGCGACGTAATCGGTAAATATCACCCACATGGTGATAGTGCTGTGTACGACACAATCGTACGTATGGCTCAGCCGTTCTCGCTTCGTTACATGCTGGTCGATGGTCAAGGTAACTTTGGCTCGATCGATGGCGACTCTGCTGCGGCAATGCGTTACACCGAAGTTCGAATGGCAAAAATTGCCCATGAACTATTGGCTGACCTAGACAAAGAAACCGTAGACTACGTACCAAACTACGACGGTACTGAGCAGATCCCAGCGGTTCTTCCAACTAAAATTCCAAACCTATTGGTTAACGGTGCTTCTGGTATCGCAGTAGGTATGGCAACCAACATCCCGCCTCATAACCTTGGCGAAGTGATTGATGGCTGTCTTGCATACATCAATAATGAAGAAATCACTATTGATGAACTAATGGATTACATTCCTGGTCCTGATTTCCCAACGGCGGCGCTTATCAGCGGTCGTAAAGGCATTGTAGACGCGTACAAAACAGGTCGTGGCAAAATCTACATGCGTTCGAAAGCGGACATCGAAGTGGAGAAGAATGGTAAAGAGACCATTATCGTCACTGAAATTCCTTACCAGGTGAACAAAGCTCGCTTGATCGAAAAGATCGCTGAGCTAGTTAAAGATAAGAAAGTAGAAGGCATCAGTGCACTGCGCGACGAGTCAGATAAAGACGGTATGCGCATTGTTATTGAGTGTAAGCGCGATGCTGTGGGCGAAGTAGTTCTAAACAACCTTTACGCTCAGACTCAGCTGCAAACCACTTTCGGTATCAACATGGTGGCCCTAAACAATGGCCAGCCACAGCTATTCAACCTAAAAGATATGCTGAAGTGCTTCGTTGATCACCGTCGTGAAGTTGTGACACGTCGTACTATCTTCGAACTGCGTAAAGCGCGTGAACGTGCTCATATCCTTGAAGGTTTAGCTCTAGCGCTTGCTAACATTGATGAAATTATTGAGCTTATCCGTAAGGCACCTACACCGGCTGAAGCAAAAGCGGGTCTTATCGCTCGTGGTTGGGATTTAGGCAACGTTTCAGCAATGCTAGAGCGTGCTGGTACAGATGCTGCGCGCCCTGAATGGCTAGAGCCTGAATATGGTATTCGTGATGGTCAGTACTTCCTGACTGAGCAACAAGCACAAGCTATCCTAGATCTACGTTTACATAAACTAACAGGTCTAGAACACGAGAAGATTCTTGGCGAATACAAAACACTTCTAGAAGAAATCGCTGAACTCATGCATATCCTTGCGAGCACTGAGCGTTTGATGGAAGTTATCCGTGAAGAACTTGAAGCGGTTCGTGACGGCTTTGGTGACGCTCGTCGTACAGAAATCACAGCTGCGAGCCATGATATTGACATGGAAGAGCTGATCGCACGTGAAGACGTTGTGGTTACTCTATCTCACGGTGGTTACGTTAAGTACCAAGTACTGAGCGACTACGAGTCACAGCGCCGTGGTGGTAAAGGTAAGAGTGCGACTAAGATGAAAGATGAAGACCATATCGAGCGTCTTCTAGTGGCGAATACCCACGATAACATCTTGTGTTTCTCTACTCGTGGTAAGACATACCGCCTGAAAGTTTACCAATTGCCTCTAGCGAGCCGTACTGCGCGTGGTAAGCCAATTGTGAACATCCTTCCACTCGAAGAAGGTGAGCGCATTACCGCGATTCTACGTGTTGATGAATTCTCTGAAGACAAATTCATCTTCATGGCAACAGGTGACGGTACGGTTAAGAAAACGCCGTTGAACCAATTTGCAAACGTACGTTCAAACGGCCTAATCGCTGTGAACCTACGTGAAGACGATTCGTTAATCGGTGTGGATATCACTAACGGCGAAAACGAAATCATGCTGTTCTCTAAAGCGGGTAAAGTGGTTCGCTTTAAAGAAGCAGAAGAGATTCCAGTACTTGATGAAAATGGTAGACCAGTTCTTGATGAGAATGGTCAGCCAGAGATCAAGTTTAAAGGTGTTCGTCCTATGGGTCGTACCGCCTCTGGTGTTCGTGGTATGAAACTGGCTGAAAATGACCAAGTTGTATCACTTATTGTTCCTTCGCACGAAGGCGACATCCTAACGGTTACAGAAAACGGTTATGGTAAACGTACAGCACTTAGCGAGTACCCGACAAAAGGTCGTGGCACTCAAGGTGTAGTTTCTATCAAAGTTTCTGAGCGAAATGGCCCGGTAGTTGGTGCTATCCAGGTTGTTGAAGGTGATGAAATGATGATGATCACCGACGCTGGCACGTTAGTACGTACTCGTGTGGGTGAAGTTAGCCAGGTTGGTCGTAACACACAAGGTGTAACGCTTATCCGTACTGCGGAAGATGAATCAGTTGTTGGTTTGCAACGTATTGAAGAAGTTGATGATGAAGAGCTGCCTACTGATGAAGATGCAGAAGCGTTAGAGTCAACAGGCGAAAATACGCAGCAAGACGCTTCAGAAGCTCCAGCTGCTGATGATGCAGAGGAAGGTAACGAAGAGTAATCTTACATCGTTATCCTGATATGAAAAGCCGAGCCTTAGTTGCTCGGCTTTTTTGTATCTGTATCAACGCATTTAAAGTAAGAAATGCGTACACTGACGTTATCTTTGTTTATGGGACGTGTTATGTCTGTTTGGTTTTTCGCTGCCATCACTCTAATGGGGTTGTTTATCGTACTCTTATCACTGAGTGCATCAAAAGTTAAACCTGCTCAATGGTTTGGTTTTTGCCTGTTAGTACTTGTCGTGACGAGTGCCAGTTTCTTATTGCTGCATCAAACTCCGCCTAAACCAATACAAGCGGAAATGTCACGAATGATGACTGCTCGTGACATCATGAAAGAGATTCAAGACCAGTTGCGTGAAGATCCGAACAACGCTGAATTGTGGTTCCAACTCGGGCAGGGCTACCTGCTAGAGGGGGAATTTGATGGCGCGCTGATTTGTTTTGATTACGCGATCCAGCTGACTGAGCCAGTCAGTGCCACGCAACTTGCCGCAAAAGCGACGACCTTGTACTACATTCACCAGCAATCAATGACGCAAGAAGTTAGCTTGCTTTTGGAGCAAGCTTTGCAGGTAGAGCCGCACAATGAAGCCGCTTTGTCTTTGATCGCAAATGATCATTTTCTGTCATTCCGATTTCAGGAAGCGATTGATGCCTGGGTACTATTATTAGATTCTGATGATCCAAATTTAGATAGGGTGCAAATCATTAACTCTATTAACAAAGCAAAAGAGCTGTTGTAAGCGTACAATTTAACAAGCAATAGAGGGAAAGGTGGGCAACGAATGAAAAATAAAGCACTAAGCATATTGGTTTTGCTGTGCGGCTCTGTGCTGGCGGGTTGTAGCTCTTCCGATCATTCTGGCTCTTCCTCTACGGTTTATTATTCATCGGGTTACTACGACCCGTGGTGGTACGATCATGACGACTACTGGATTTATTACTATCCGGGCTGTTGCGATAACGACGATGAATACAAAGAGAAACTGGAAGAGTGGTGGAATGGTTTAGATGAAGACCAACAGCAATCCATCAAAGACAAAGTCGAAGATTGGAAAGACGACGATATGTCCGCCAATATCGATAACATGAAACGCCAACTTGACGATCATTGGCAATCACTGCCTGACGAGCAAAAGCAAGAGATTCGAACCCAATGGGAGAATCGTCCGGAGCATATTGAACCAGCGACTTTACAAGGCAAGGCGGTGAAAGAAAAGGTTCAACAAAGAAAAGCATTACCGGAAACGAAGATCCAGCGTCCAGTTGCTCGTCCAAATGTGCAGATACCTAAAGCACGTCCAAATATTCAACCTAGACCTAGGCTTCCTCGTCGCTAGTACATTCGATTTTTGTCTCTCGATAGAATCAGGATGAAGAGATAAAGATAATAAAGAAAGAAAAGGGGCGTTCAGTACGCCCCTTGTTGTATCTATAAGTTAACCGTTGCCAGTTAGACTAATACGTGGCTTCGCGTTCAGCTGCTGCTTTATCCCACTCTGGCGCTACTGTTTCTAGGAAGTGTTTCTTGTCTGCGTTCATCTTATCCATATCCATGCCTAGTGCTTGTTGTGCTTTCGCTTTGGTCGAGATATCTGGAATTTGAACAGGGTCAGTAATGCCTTTGGTTGCCAGTAAACGAACCAATTTGGTACGGGCGTCAGCAGCGCGGTCAACTGCAGTACCTAGTACTTCAAGTGCTACCTCAGGAGCATGCATGTGAACACCGTGAGAAGCAATCGCGTAGTCCCAACGCCATTGTGCATGGCGAATATCTTGTAGGATAGGTTCCATCTCTGCTTCTGTTGCACCTGCTTTCCACGCTGCGCCTGCTTCAAAGTGTGCCGCTACGATTTGCTTCTCGGCGGTTAGCTTCATGTTCAGTACTTGCGCTTTGCGAGTCGAAACGATGCCTTGTAGCTGCTCTTTAGTTTGGGTATGGCATTGCGCACAGGTGTCTTCAAAACGATCAAATGGGTTACCCACTTTGTGGTCTGTGTACACCGTACCGTCTTCTTTGGTCACTTTAGGCATGTGGCAGTCCACACACACCACTTTATTTTTACCATGAATACCCGCTCTCCAAGTTTCGAAACCTGGATGTTGCGCTTTTAGCATCGGCGCTTTAGATACGGCATGCGTCCAATCTTTGAAATTCAACGCGTCGTAGTATTTCTCCATGTCATTAACGGTGGTGCCCATATCCCATGGGAATTTAACCGCTTTAGTTGGGCCGGTGAAGTAGTATTCAACGTGACATTGAGCGCAGACCGATGCTTGCTTATCTAGGCGAGACTGTTCATCAAAGTTTTTACCAATAGTATCAAAAGCACGCTCGACGTATGGGCGAGTCAGTGCTAGCGCAGGTTCGCCTTTCTTGAAGGCTTCAGAGCCTGTGTTGTGGCAATCGGAACAACCGATAGGGTTGACGATTTCTGAGCCTAAGCGTGCCCATTTACCTTCGAAATAACCGTCTTCACCACGTTCATCAATCACGCGAGCAACGTCTGGGCTTTTACAGCTCCAGCACGCCATCGGCATAGGGCCGGATTTTTCATCAGTCGGTGCGCCGGTACGTAAGGTTTGACGAACATCATCAATTGCGTAAAAGTGACCGCGCGCTTTGTTGTAGTCTTTCGCGAAGCCATAACCTGCCCACAGGATAACCATGTTTGGGTCTTCACTTAGAGCATCTTCAATGTGCTCACTTTCGGATGTTGCTTTCCAAGAATGGTATTGATCAGGGTGGTTCTGTTCAAAGACATCGTTACGAGGATCGATAAAATCCTTCTCTTCTGCCGCTAACGGAGCGTCAACCAAAAATAATTGGCTGGCGAATAAGGTCGCAACCGCAATAGGTGCGCTCATCCAGTGTTTTATGCTCACAGTGTTATCTCCATATTCGTTTTTATTAGCAGCGTTGTGAGGAGCTATTCCAAATAAGAACTGGAGATCTACGATTAATAATATTGCTTAATTGGATAGATGAAATAGTGAGTGAATCTTGTCTTGTTTTAGATCAATTTACACCAGTGATCTCAGTCATGTTTGAATTTATATACCTCTAAAGTGGTAGTTGTTAAGTCATTGTTCTGCAATGCTTTGGGTTTTAACCTTTTTAAAAATAGGGTGATTTAGTTCGCTTTTTGAGCAGGCGTTTCTACCCCTTATGAATAATAGAGGTATTATAAATATAGGTTTAGCGTTGTGGCTTTCCGAAATAAGAATTGATGTCATTTGAAGATCTAAAAAATATCTTCAGAGGAAATTAATTGTCGCTCAAATAAATAATTGAGAATAGTTATCAATTATTATCGAGCTAAGGAAAGAACAATATGGGCAATATAAAATTGACCATAGAGACAATGCTGAAACTTCTCTTCGTCTTTGCCATCTATGGTTTCTCCATCGCCGCCCATGCGACTTCTTCAGAGCCGATTGAAGGTGCTCAAGCTGAGCGTCATCAAGTCGAGTTGATCCGTGACCGTGACTACAAGTGTCTGCAATGTCATAAGGATGCAAAAGAGACTCTGAACCTTTCGCATGACCCGCAAGCTCTACTCAGCCAAGGGAAGCAACTTAATTGCACCAATTGCCATAGCAACATTGGTCCCGACCATCGTGAGGGCGCGCCTGATGTGATTAAGTTTTCTGCCGCGCAATCGAAAGAGGTACACGACAAAGTGTTCCTTGATCCAAGCATGATTCTTAAAGCCAACAGCCAATGTGTGGATTGCCACGCACCGACACAGCTGAGAGAAATCCACTGGACGCACGATGTGCACGCCAAAAACCTCACTTGTTCAAATTGCCACGATGTACACGCAGCGAAAACCAAAGCGTTGTCGTACGACAGAAAACAACTGATCAAGCAGTGTGTGGATTGTCACTCTGAATTTGCCGTCGAACCTGAACTTGCCAAAGAAGAGGAGAGATAGCATGAAATGTTCGAGAAGAAACTTTTTAGCCGGCAGCGGCGCGTTGATTTTAACTACAGGCGTTGCAGGCACTTCCGTTGTTAGCTCCTCTCTTTATGCCAGCAACCGTGAACAAGCGAAACGCATGGGTATGGTTCATGATGAAAATGCCTGCATTGGCTGTACCGCTTGTACCGATGCTTGTCGCGAAGTAAATAAAGTCCCTGAAGGCGTAACGCGACTTAAAATTCATCGCAGTGAACCGATTGGCGAGTTCCCAGATGTGGAATACCAGTTTACTCGTGAATCCTGTCAGCACTGTGATAACCCACCATGTGTATACGTTTGTCCAACAGGCGCTGCATACAAAGATGAAGCGACCGGCATCGTGGATGTACACAAAGAGAAATGTGTCGGATGTGGTTATTGCCTTGCTGCTTGCCCTTACCAAGTGCGCTTCTTTAATCCAGTCGATCACTCTGCGGATAAATGTAACTTCTGCCGTGATACCAACCTAGCGCAAGGTAAGCAGCCAGCTTGCGTGGAATCTTGCCCAACAAAAGCACTCATCTTTGGTGATTTAAATGACCCAACTAGCGAGGTGAGCAAAGCTATCGAAAGCCATGTTGTCTATCGCGATAAATCGCATTTAGGTACGCAACCTAAACTGTACAAAATTCCGCATAGCAAAGGGGAGGTGTCATCATGAACGGCTTCGAAAGTGCATTCCACTTTGACTCGTTAGTCTGGGATTGGATCATCGCGATTTACTTATTCCTTGCTGGGATGTCAGCGGGTGCGGTGATTATTTCTATCTATTTAAAACGCAAAGTGATTGAAGGTGATCCTGCAAACAACGGCATCATGAAAGCGATGGCTTGGCTCGCACCATTTGGCATCATTGCTGGGTTGGTAATTTTGATTTTCCATTTAACCAAGCCTTTAGAGTTTTGGAAGATCATGATCTACTACAACCCAACGTCTGTGATGTCGATGGGCGTGATCTTGTTCCAAGTGTACATGCTAGTGCTGTTTGTTTGGATTGGCGTTATCTTCCGCCATCAAATCATCAGCTTCTGTGAAGGGAAGTTACCAAGCAAACTGCTGGATTTTGCCGATGGCATTTTGATTAAGGCGGGGAAAGCCAACAACGCAATTGAATTATTCTTGGGCTTCTTAGCCATCGTACTTGCAGCGTACACTGGCTTTCTATTGTCTGCGTTGAAGACTTACCCAATGCTAAACAATCCAGTACTGCCAATCTTGTTCCTGTTCTCTAGTTTGTCCTCGGGTGCAGCGGCATGCTTGATGTTCGGCATCTTGGTGTTTAAAGAGTCGACCAGCAGCCCAAGTGTGTCTTGGGTGCACGGATTTGAACGCCCAGTAGTGTTGTTTGAGTTGTTTGTCTTAGTGACCTTCTTTACTGGATTGATCTTCAGCGGTGGTCAGAACGAAGTCGCGGCTTGGAATGCTATTTCGAGTGGATTCTGGGCTCAATGGTTCTGGGTTGGCGTAGTGTTCATCGGCATGATTACGCCTTTGACTCTCAATTGGTTAACGCCTTCAGAAGTGCGCCACAAAGGCAGTTACGTTTTTGTGGTCACGACGTTGAGCTTGGTTGGCGTACTTATGCTACGTACTTTCATTCTCTATGCCGGTCAAATGACCATAGTGTAAGGGGGAAAAATGGAGGCTGAGCTAGGGTTCTTCTTACTGATATTGGTGGCTGTAACATCGACTTGTGCATCGTTGCTGCATTGGCTACGTCGTGCTATGGGTAAGAAGGCGACATTGCCGCATCAAGTCGCGATGTCCCACATCATTAGCTTAGCTTCCATCATTTGTTTAGCACTTCTGATCGTCTGCTTCGTGCAAGACAACTTCGCGTTGGAATATGTTGTTACGCATTCAAACAGTCAACTTCCCGTAGCATTCAAAATTGCTGCCGCTTGGGGCGGGCACCAAGGCTCCATGTTGTTTTGGGTCGTAACCTTGAGTTTATGGGCGTCGTTTATTGCATTTAAGTCACCGCTCAACGCCCAATATACTGGTGACTGTTTAGGAATCATGAACGTTCTGATTGGGACGTTTGCATGGTTCACGTTAATGACCTCTAACCCGTTCGAATATGCCCAATTATTGGCTTCGGAAGGGCGAGATCTAAATCCAATGTTGCAAGACGTTGGGCTTATCATTCATCCACCATTGCTTTATCTCGGTTATGTCGGTTACGCAGCAATATTAGCTTTTGCATTAGCGGCGCTATTGGGTAAACAACCGATGAGCGATTGGTATGTGGTTGCTCGAAGCGCAGCGTTTTTTGCATGGGGAACGCTCACGATGGGTATCTTGGTGGGATCATGGTGGGCGTACAATGAGCTAGGGTGGGGCGGCTGGTGGTTTTGGGACCCTGTGGAGAACGCTTCTTTACTACCTTGGCTTACTGGTACTGCTTTGTTGCACAGCGGTGTTGTCGCAACACGCAGCAGAGGCGCAATTTGGAGCACCTACGCACTGGCGTTTGCTACGTTCAGCCTAAGCATTTTAGGGACATTCGTGGTGCGCTCTGGTGTGTTGACTTCAGTGCATGCTTTTGCGGTGGACCCAACTAAAGGTTTGGTGCTGCTTGGTGTATTGAGCTTGCTTGTCATCATCACTTTTGGCGTATTGATTTTGCGAGGAGAACAACTCCCTCGTTTTAAACTTCAATCTCTAACGAGCCGAGCTTACACTGCTTACATCGCCAAAGGGCTGCTGGTTGTTGCGACTGCCATCGTTTTTCTTGGCACTTTTTATCCGATGGTTTATCAACTGCTCGGCTTAGGGAACATTTCAGTTGGCGCGCCTTACTTTAATAGTCTGATCTTCCCATTAAGCATACTGGCTCTGATTGCTTTAGCTTTGATGCCGGTGCTGAAATGGACAAAAGGCACAGTGCTGAGTGTAAGCGCTGATATCGCGATCAGTATCGCGTTATCTCTAGTCTCTGGGATCGGGTTTATGTTCTCAGTGAATGCACTGCATTTCGAAGTATTGTTAACCATAACGTTGGCTACTTGGGTGATTGTGGCGCATCTCGTTATGCTGTTTCGCTGTTCCAATAAGCGTAAACTCATGCCAATCGTGATGGCACATATCGGTTTTGCACTGGCGGTGAGTGGGGCTGTATTCAATAGTCACTACTCTTATGAATACAATTTACGTGTCGACCCCGGCAGTTCTCAACAAAGGGCGGGGATCACTATCGATTATCATGGTATCGAATGGCTGGTGGGGCCGAACTATACCGCGGAACAAGGACAGATCACCTTGCACTTGGAAGATGGCCGCATGCTCAATTTCAACCCGCAAAAGCGTCATTACCCTGTGCGAGTGATGAATATGACCGAGCCTGCGATTCGTTCACTATGGCATGGCGATTATTACGTGACATTGGGTGACAAAGTCGATACTCATGCTTATGCGATTAAAGTTCAGTACCGCGCAGGTATTTGGTGGATATGGTCTGGCGGGCTACTAGCTGTGTTTGGTGCGCTATTAACCGGCCTAAAGAAAAGGAGAGAGGCTATCAATGCGATCGAGAAATACGCTTAAACTCGCAGGTCTGTTTGTGGCTGTTGCCGTGTTTGCTGTAGTAACTGCGGTGGCTTTGTCTGAGCGACCACATGTTGAATTGTCCCCACAACGAAATTTAGAGACACCGAATTTTCGCTCTACTTCTCTGATCTCTGATGACATGGTTTCTGAGCAGTTGTTCAAAAGCGACGGATATAAATTATTGAATGTTTGGGCATCTTGGTGCGGAGTATGCAAACGAGAGCATGAAGAGTTATTGCAGTTAGCAGAACTCGGTGTGCCTATTATTGGGCTGAATTATAGAGATCAAAAACAAGCCGCTCGTGAATATTTGAGCTCTAAACGAAATCCATATATTGAAGTAATTAGTGACCCTAATGGAAAGCTCGCTGTGGAGCTAGGTGTTATCGGAACGCCGGAAACTTACTTGATTGATCCAAATGGTCGTATATTGATCAAATATCGTGGAGAGATAACGGCAGATAAATGGAACGATATATTTTCAGGATACTTGAATGTTTCGATTTAATAATCTTCTCCTCACTTTAATCCTATTTATACTATTTTCTCCTTTCACGATAAGTGCGGATTTAGAACAGAATGTTGATCTGTTTGAGTTTCATTCTGTTGAAGTGCAACAGCGTGCAACCTCGCTAGCCAAGACATTACGCTGCCCGCAGTGTCAAAACCAAAACCTTGTCGAGTCTAATGCACAGGCGGCCAAAGACCTGAGGTTGAAAGTGTATACGATGGCCAATGAAGGCAGCTCAGATCAAGAAATAAAGGACTATCTAGTTGCTCGTTATGGGAATATTGTTCTGTATCAACCACCATTAAATTATTCCACGGCGCTGTTGTGGATCTTTCCTGTGCTATTTTTGATCTTTTTTGTCTTATATTCGATCCGAATGGTGAAGCGTAATTAATGTGACCGTTATTCCACTATTAAAAATAAATTGTGCACTTAACAAGCAGAATGTTATCATTTTTCCGAATTTATGAAGTTTCCAGTATAAAGAAAATAAAAATTTTGAGCTGGATAAGTAATAAAAGAACGAAATAGGTGCACGCAGTGGATTCAGTTATATTACAACTTAAAAAAGACTTCTATTCGCAGATTCGTGCATTGCAATCACCGAACCTGCCTCAAGTTACTTCAACGCTCGCCGTGTTGACCGACGAGGAAATCCAAGAACTCGAAGCAGTTTGGATTGAACTCGCCGTTTGGAAGCGCAGTCAGACCCATTAAAAGATAGACCAAACGACCTTCTTGAAACCCCAGACAAAATTTGTCTGGGGTTTTTTATTGTAGTTTTTTTAAATTGTTATAATATAACAATTGTTCAGTTGGAGAGTGGTTCTCTTTTGCTGTCTTGAGTGGATAACTGCCCTCAATTGTGATCTCTATATTGCAAAATGCGGTATCAGTCCCCATAGTTGAAGAGCAACGAGTAAATCCCATGAATGCAATAACGAAAACGCATCAAGCGCATCAAGCAATAAATCGAGTGAGTATAGATATGGCGGAAGTACGTGCCAGAGTAGATTTTAAAGTCGGGGCAAAAAGTAACATTGATGCCGAAATTCTGTCTTTCCATGGTCTGAAGACAGACAAAGAGCATGTTGCTATTATCTTTAAACAAGCGGACCAAACTCAGGACATGCCTTTAGTTCGTATGCACTCTGAGTGTTTGACAGGCGATGTGTTCCACTCTTCACGCTGTGACTGTGGTGAGCAACTAGAAGAGACGATCAATCGCATGGGCGAGTCCGGTGGTATCATCTTGTATCTCCGTCAGGAAGGTCGTGGTATTGGCTTGTACAATAAGATCGATGCATACCGCTTACAAAGCCAGGGCATGAACACGTACGAAGCTAACAACCATTTGGGCTTTGATGATGACCTGCGTGATTTCACAGAAGCAGCACAAATGCTAGAAGCTTTAGGCGTGAATAAGATCCGCCTCGTGACGAACAATCCTAAGAAAATTCGTGAGTTATCTGAGTACGGAATTGAAATTGGCGAGGTTGTCAATACCTCTGCACATATCAAAGATGGCAACGAAAATTATCTGAAGGCAAAAGTCTCTCACGGAAAACATGACCTAAAGGTTTAATCCTAAAGATAAAACTGATAATAAAGTCTGTGAAAAACCTCATTTTTATGAGGTTTTTTTGTATCTGGAGTTGCAAATAAATTGTAAATTTGTATTATCTCGAGACTAAAGTGCAAATAAGAATAATTAGCACTACCAATACGATAATTGAAAAGCTCAACAAGGATGCTTCAGATGAATGCAAAAAAAGTTTTAGTCCAATCTATTGCTGCATCACTCCTCATTGCCAGTGGTTCTACCGTTGCTGCCACAGTAACTAAACAACAAGTAGTCGAACATTACGCGGACGTTGCCCATGCTGTGTTTGCTGATTCAGTAACAACAGCGAAGGCGCTTGACGTAAAAATCGACGAATTTCTAAAATCACCATCAGCGAAAAAGCTTGAAGAAGTAAAACAAGCTTGGCTAGATTCTCGCGTGCCTTACCAACAGTCTGAAGTTTTCCGTTTTGGTAACGCGATTGTTGACGATTGGGAAGGTCAGTTAAACGCGTGGCCACTTGATGAAGGTCTGATCGACTACGTAGCAGCGGACTACCAATACGAATTGGGTAACGAGGGCGCTGCTGCCAACATCATCGCGAACACTAGCCTACAGATCGGTGCTTCTAAACTGGACGTTTCAAAAATCACTCCAGAATTGCTAGCGGATCTAAACGAAGTAGGCGGTTCTGAGGCAAACGTTGCATCAGGTTACCACGCGATTGAATTCTTGCTTTGGGGTCAAGACCTAAACGGCACTAACGCGGGTGCAGGTCAACGTGCTTACACTGATTTCGTTGTGGGTTCTGAGTGTACGAATGGCCATTGTGAGCGTCGTGGAGAGTACCTAAAAGCAGCCGCTGATCTACTGGTTCAAGACCTTGAGTGGATGGAAAAGCAGTGGTCTGCTGAAGTAAAAGGTAACTACCGTGAAGAGCTACTGAACGACTCAGCGGACAATGGTCTACGTAAGATGCTATTCGGCATGGGTTCTCTTTCTCTAGGTGAGCTAGCGGGTGAGCGCATGAAAGTGGCACTAGAAGCGAACTCAACTGAAGACGAGCACGATTGTTTCTCAGACAACACGCATAATTCTCACTACTACAACGAGCAAGGCATCTACAACGTTTACACAGGTACATACAAAGGTGTAAACGGCAAAGAGCTATCTGGTCCAAGTATTGCTGATCTTGTTGCTCAAAAAGATAAGAAAGCCGCGACCGACATTCAAAAGCAGTTTGATACAACACTTAGCCAAGTTGGTGAGCTAGTGACTTCTGCAGAGAAGAATAACCAGCATTTTGACCAACTTATTGCGGCGGGTAACGCACAAGGCAACGCGCTGGTAAACGACACCATCATGTCGTTGGTAGCGCAAACTGGTGCGATTGAGCGAGCGGCAAACATTGTCGGCATCGACAGCCTAAGCCCTGATACTGCTGACCACGAGTTTTAATAAGAAAACCATAATAAATAAGGGCTCTTTGTGAGCCCTTTTGCCGTTTGAGCTCGTTGTTATCACCCTTGTTGTCTATGTAGAGCAATGATATGAAGCCATACCTAATTTCTGCGCTAGCCGCGATCCTTTCTTCTTCTGCCATGGCTTACGATGTTAAGTCTGGTGGCAAAACCAGTGTTAAAAAAGATGGCGCGAATGCCTATTCTCTTCCTGCTGCCAACCTGCCGATGAGCAAACGCCTAGATTTTAGTGTGGGTAACAGCTTTTTCCGCAACCCTTGGGTACAAGCGCCAGCGTCAACAGACGCTCGTGATGGCCTAGGTCCGCTTTTTAACACCAATGGTTGTCAGAACTGTCACATCAAAGACGGTCGTGGTCATCCGCCAGAGAAAGATGATTTACATGCCGTGTCTATGTTAGTGCGCTTAAGCATTCCTGCGATGACGCCAGAACAAAAGAAAGCCTACATCAAAGACGGTGGCATACCTGAGCCGACTTATGGTGGTCAGCTTCAAGATTTCGCCCTGCAGGATCAAACGCCAGAAGGCAAAATCGAAATCACTTACACCGATGTCCCAGTGAAATTTAAAGACGGTACGACGGTGACGCTAAGAAAACCTCATTTGAACATTACCGATCTGGGTTACGGCGATATGCACCCTGATACCGAGTTCTCAGCACGCGTGGCACCGCCAATGATCGGCCTTGGTTTGTTAGAGAGTATTCCCGACGAAACGCTACTTGCTTGGGTTGATGAACAAGATGCCGACAAAGACGGTATCTCAGGCAAAGTCAATAAGGTGTGGGATATTGAGAAGGACGACTTCTCGATTGGTCGTTTTGGCTGGAAAGCAGGACAACCGACGCTAATGCAGCAAAATGCAGCAGCATTTAATGGTGATGTGGGTCTTACGAGCCATTTATTCCCAAATGAAAACTGTACCTCGAAACAAAGCATTTGTGACGACATGCCAAATGGCGGCAAACCAGAAGTGAGTGAAAATATTCTCGACTTCGTAGAGTTTTACAGCCAGCACTTAGCTGTACCTATTCGCCGTAATGTCAATGACCCTAACGTGAAACTTGGTCAGCAAATCTTTGCTGCGTCTGGCTGTGAAAGCTGCCACAAGACCAGTGTTAAAACGGCGAAACGACCAGAGTTACCAGCGCTTTCTGAGCAGCTTATCCACCCATACACCGACATGCTTTTGCATGACATGGGTGAAGGCTTAGCCGATAACCGTCCGGAATACTTAGCAAACGGCCGTGAATGGCGAACGGCACCTCTATGGGGTATTGGTTATACCGAAGAAGTAAACGGACATACTTACTTCTTACATGATGGTCGCGCTCGTAACCTGATGGAAGCGGTGTTGTGGCATGGCGGCGAAGCTGAAACGGCGAAACAAAATGTTTTAGCTCTTAACAAAAAAGAACGTGATGCTCTCATTGCGTTTCTGAACTCTCTATAAGGACCTAACCATGAAAAAGACACTGTTAGTGAGTGCGATTGCCGCAACGTTAAGTTTGGTTGGTTGCCAATCGACCATCGGTTCGAGCTCTGCCAAGCCTGAGAGTACAAGTCATATTTCTCAAAGCGTGTACGAGGTGGAGTTTCAATCAGCTCAGACGTTTTTAGCGCAAACCACAGAACTTGAACAACGCTTCGCAGATTACTGCGCATCAGAGTCGAAAGATGATGCACAAGTAAAACAGCAATGGCATCAAACTATGCTTGCGTGGATGGCATTACAAGGTCAAGAACGTGGCCCTGCTACGGCGCTGGAGCAAAGCTGGAATGTTCAGTTTTGGCCAGATAAAAAGAACACCACTGGTCGTAAAATGTCCGTACTGACAAAATCTGATCAAGCTTGGAGTGCAGAAGATATCTCCACCCAAAGTGTCACCGTACAAGGTTTAGGTGCATTGGAATGGCTGCTTTACGATAAAGCGTCGACCTTATCTAGCTACGGCAATACTTGTGCGACAGGCGTTTCGATTGCTGAAAACCTTGATGACAAAGCGCAGATCATCGCGGATTCTTGGGCAGAGAACCCTTGGAAATCGCTAGAGATGACGGAATGGGAATCTGAGTACATTTCACTGCTCTCGAATCAGCTTGAATACAGCATGAAGAAGTTGAGCCGACCGCTAGCGAAGATTGGTAAGCCTCGCCCGTATTTCTCAGAATCGTGGCGTTCCGAGACCTCGCTTTCAAACTTAAAAGCCAACCTTCAAGGGATGGAAGCGTTGTACTTTGCTAACGGAAATGGTCTAGATGCGCTACTTAGAGAGCAAGGCCATGCAGATCTCGCAGACCGTGTCGTTCATCAGTTCGAAATGGCGCTAGAAACTTGGCCTGAAGATAAGAGCTTGTTTGCTGCACTACAAACAAAAGAAGGCTATCGCATGGTGCTCGCTCAATACAACAAGCTAGAGCAATTGAAGTACCTGATTCACGAAGAAGTGGCGATCGAGCTTGGCGTAGTTATAGGATTTAATGCAACCGATGGTGACTGATCAAACCCGCCGAACCTTGCTGAAAGCCGCTCTATTCGGGGCGGCTATACCTATGATGCCATTTGGTTGTGCTTCAACAAGCTCACGTGAACCTGCGTTGATCGGCTGTTCTATCATTGGTCGAGATAAATTCGCAGCGGTGGTGGCGGATGAGCATGGTATGCCGCTATCTTCATTGCCGATTCCTGAGCGTGGTCATGGTGTAGCAACCAACCAACAAGGCCACGCCGTAGTTTTTGGTCGTCGACCTGGTACTTTCTTCATGGTGTTTGATTATCGCTCAGAGCAGATGATCAAACTGCAACTAGCAACGCCAAATCGTCATTTTTATGGACATGGTGTTTACTCCCGTGACGGCACATTGCTATTTGCCACAGAAGGGGAGAGGGGGACAAGCCGTGGGATCATTGGTGTTTATGATGTGCAGAAGCAATATCAAAAGATCGATGAGTTAACGGGTTTTGGTCTTGGTCCTCATGAAGTGATCATGATGCCTGATGGCGCATTAGCGATTGGCGTCGGTGGCGTACACACCAACGGCCGTGAACCTCTCAATCTTGATAGCATGAGACCGAGTCTGAGTTACCTTTCACAGGAAGGGGAGCTATTGGATCAAGTGTCTTTACCGGATCATAAGTTGAGTATTCGCCATTTAGCTCATGATGGTGCGGAAACCGTGCTTTGTGGTCAGCAATATCGTGGTGAGCCGGACGAGTATCCAGCCTTGATCGCCATGCACACGCGTGGTGGTGAAATGCAAGATCTTCAAGCTGAGCCTGAAGAGTGGGCGCGTTTCAATCACTATGTTGCGAGTATTGCAGCAACCGATGAATGGATCTTAGCCACTTCGCCTCCGGGCAGTTGTTATGGTATATGGTCTAAATCTACGGGCAAATTGGTAGAGCTAAGTGCGTTACCAGACGCCTCTGGTGTTGTGGTTTATGGCGATGAGTTCCGAGTCAGCTCTGGGGCGGGAAAAGTGGTAGAGCAAAGACCAGAGGAGTCAAAAAGTACCTTCGCAAGCGGAGTGCAATGGGACAACCATTGGTCGAGAATTATCTAGAAAGATCATTGAGTAATTACTTATAGAGAGTTTTGTTGTCGTTTTCGGCATCAGATTCTTAATTTTAAACCTGCAAGCTGTGAGATATTTGCCATACTTTTTATTATGGCAAGTAGCGCAAGGATCATTTCAGTGTTTGCTAGGGTTTTAATCATGACGGCACTTCTGGTGCCGTTTTGCAGCTTTTCCACCGTCGTTTCTCTCGAAGCTTCAGCGCAAGTCGAGCAAGAGGGAGCGGTACAAAAGCTGTCTGTAGAAAAAATGATCCATTATCCAGAGGTGATTGATCAACTGTATCAAAGCACCAATTACCGTTTGAACTGGGAAAATGAAAGTGATATTGAGCAGTTTCTTTTTCAAGTAAACCTGGTTGCACTTGCGGATGTCACCGACGAATTCGAAAATCAACTTCACCGGATAAACCAAGTAAGGTGGCAGGGAGATAATCTCGACTTCGATTTAGTGATGACAGATTCACTCTTGATGTACCTTAGTTATCTTGAGCAACTCCCCGAAGAAGGGATTAATTGGCTATTTACAGACAAAGCCCATGTTACGTTACCCGCTCCTAGCATCGATACTTTATCGGTTCTGAGTAATGAGATTACGGTTGGCAAACTTGGTCAGTTTTTGGCAAGTCTCCGGTCTCCATTACAAACAGATGATGCTTTCTACTCCGCCTATTCTTCGCTATCGGAACATTCTCAGTACCAATATCCTGCCTATCAACAAACTGGGCTAGCACGTGTTGGCGATATATTGGAAAACAGACCCCTATTGATTGAGCGAATGGAGATCGTAGGCGTAGATGTTTCTTACTTGGATTTAGTCACTGAAGAATATGACGAACAATTAGAGCTTGCGATAAAAGAGTTCCAGCGTATTCATGGTTTGAAAGAAGATGGCGTTATCGGCCCGAATACCATTCGATGGATCAACTTTTCTCCTCAAGAGCGATTGCATCTGTTGGCGTTGAATTCTGAGCGTTCAAGAATTTGGTCGAAAGAAAGGGATAATGTTGTCTTTGTTAACGTGCCTGGATACGAAGTCACGTATTGGCATGACGGTCAACCCTTGTTTGAGTCTAAAGTCGTGGTAGGGAGAGCATCAAGAAAAACGCCCATCATGTCGGTAGCACTGGATTCAGTTATTCTCAACCCAACTTGGAACGTGCCTTGGACTATCATGGTTAAAGACATTATTCCTAAAGTAAAACGTAATCCGATGTATTTGATTAACCATAACATTCAAATCATTCGGTCTTGGACTTCGAACGAAATTATTGACCCTACAACCATCAATTGGGCAACGGTGAATCCGAGAACATTTCCTTATCGTATGCGACAGGCGTCGGGCTTACAAAATGCACTGGGATTGTACAAGTTCAATATGCCTAACCCACAAGCTATTTATTTGCATGACACGCCAAGTAAGAACTTGTTTGAACAGGACAGACGCGCATTCAGCTCAGGATGTGTTCGTGTAGAACATGCAGACCAGCTAGCAGAACTTCTGTTCAAAACTCAGGGGTTGGAAGAACGTTTAGCGAAAAAGCGAGAAAGTTCTCGTCGGTCTAACACGTCAGTTCCTTTGGGAGAGCGCATTCAAGTACACATCATTTATCAAACAGCATGGTTGGAAGAGGGAACGCTTTACTACCGTGATGATATCTATAAGTACGATCACCGCAGTTGAAATCTTTAAGGAAAATTTACAAAACGAAGAATTCTCTTTTCGTTCAATAATTAAACAATAATTACTGCGTCTGAAAATCAAGATGGAGTGTTTTATGCGTTTGACGTGACAAATGTGTTTGGTTAATGTCCACGACTTGTCTAGTTGTTGAGCACTGTATTTTGAAATGGTAAGTCGTAACTTTTCCCGCCGAGATTTCCTTAAAATGACCGCTGGTGGTGTGGTGTTGGCGTCTGCCCTGCCATCATTTTCTTGGGCTTCACTCCCTGACGAGCCACGTGCGCTGGCGATGAACAATCTTAATACTGGAGAGATCCTCGAAACATGCTATTTCGATGGAAAACGATACATTAATGATGAACTTCAAAGGCTGAATGAGTTTTGTCGAGACCATCGACGGAATGAGGTTCATCCGATGGATCGACGCTTGTTCGATCAAATAAGCCAAATTCAAAAGTTAATTGGTACAGAAGCAGAGGTGATCGTCATTTCAGGTTACCGTTCTCCTGCCACTAATGCCTCGCTGCGCAACGGGTCTTCTCGTGTAGCGAAAAAGAGCATGCACATGGAAGGAAAGGCCATTGATTTCCGTTTAGACGGTGTGAAGCTTTCAACAGTTCGTGATGCTGCATTAAGCCTAAAAGCCGGTGGCGTGGGTTATTATCCAGGCAGTAACTTTGTTCATATCGATACGGGTGCTGTTCGTTCTTGGTAGTGCCAGTTGAGACAAGGTTTCTAGTCTCAGAACGTCGTCGATTACCCACAGTTCAAAGCTTGAAGTCGCTAGGCCTTAGTGTCATAGTTGCGGCAGTTTTCACGCAAATTTATTCGGTATAGGTTATCTATGGCTCTGAAATACCAAGTTGTTCCAGTAACATCTTTCTCTCAAAACTGTTCTATTGTCTGGTGTGACGAAACCATGAAAGGTATTGTGGTTGACCCAGGCGGCGATGAAAAGCAGCTCGCTATGCTTATCAAAGAGCTGGGTGTTGACGTGGTAAACCTAGTGCTAACACACGGTCACTTGGACCACGTAGGTGGCACGGAGCCGCTGTCTGCACTGCTTGGCGGTACAGAGATTGTTGGCCCTCACAAGGCAGATAACTTCTGGTTGCAAGGTTTGGAAGGTCAGAGCCAAATGTTTGGTTTCCCGCTGACAGAAGCGTTTGAACCGCACCAATGGCTAAATGAGGGTGACACTGTCACTTTTGGTAATCAAGTGCTGAATGTATTCCACACACCTGGTCATACACCTGGTCACGTTGTGCTTTACAGTGAAGAAGCGCGTTTAGCGTTTGTGGGTGACGTTTTGTTTAACGGTAGCATTGGTCGAACTGACTTCCCACAAGGTGATTTCAATACGTTGATTAGCTCTATCAAAGAGAAATTGTGGCCTTTAGGCAATGATGTCACGTTTGTCCCTGGTCACGGCCCTCAATCGACTTTCGGTCATGAGCGTAAAACTAACCCGTTCGTTGCTGACGAGATGCCGCTTTACTAAAAGTGCGTGTACTAAGCATTATTCTGGCTCGGCGGCAGCTAAGTATCGCCGAGTCAGTCCCACAAAATCCTCAGCCTCACGATCTAGATCACTTGCTGATATAAATAGATCATAGCCATAAAAGCCTCTCTGATACTTCATCCGGTTGGCGAGCATCGCTAACAAACCTTTGTACTCAATCCCATCTCTGTTTATATACGGTTTAGGGTCAAGCACCATATCCTCAAACTTATCTTCACACTGATTTTGTTTTGCGCCTAAGTAAAGCAGTGCTCGCTGGCTGAGGAGAATTTCTGTCGCTATACGAGGGCAGATTGAATTTAAGTAGGGTGAGTAGTGTTTTAGACGAATACCGATCCAAGGTAGCGGTTGGTGCCACCCTTCCTGTTGGTAGCTACAAATACCGATTGACTCAATATTTCGCCATCTGACGACCCAACCCCCTTTAAAAAGGTGTTGCTGAAAGTGAGAAGCTGTCAGCGTAAAAGTGACTTGGCTTTTCTTAATCATCAAGATGGCGAAACCAACGATTGCAGACATCAAAATGACCGACAACATGGCTTGCTTCCATCCCGGAGAAATGGCAACCAAAAACAAAGTGATGAGTGCAACGAGTAACAAAAGTATTCTGTTGATAGGGGAGTCGGGTTTGAAATGTGAATTTGTTAGGTGCAGCGTTTCCATGCTTATAACCTCATCGAATACTTGTTCAAAAATGAGTGGGCAGCTTTATGTGCATTGACTTGCATTTAAAATAAAACAAACCTCTGTTTTTATACCCAGTATTCAATAAATCCGTTCATAAAATATCTGATTAAATAGTAGACGTTCTATGCTTTGAGCGCATTTTTCATCGCGTTTCGCCGCTAAAACCTACAAATTGCTTGTGAATTTTGGTATAAAACGCGCTTCAAATTTTCATCCCTGCTGAGATGCAGTGAACTGGAGAAATATTCAATGAGACTTGCTCATAAGCGTAAAGTGCAGATGAAACTGCAAAAACGCATTAAAGCGACAGTAGCAAACTTAGCTGCAGCACCTAAAGCAGTGAAGCCTGTTGCGGAAAAAGCAGTAGCACCTTCTGTTGCTGAAAAAGCTGTTGCGGAGAAAGTAGTAGCTGATAAAAAAGTAGCTGCAGTGAAAACAGTTGATGTTGCCCTTACTCCTAAGCAACAACAAGTATTAGACATCGTTATGGCGAATGCTGAAGGTATTAACCCTAAAGGCATCGGTCTAGCTGCAGGTCAAGAAGATACTAAAGCGGCATCATGGGCTACTGGCGCACTAAAGAAGCTTCTTGAAGAAAACCTAGTTCAAAAAGAGCAGTTAGCAGGTAACAAAGTTATCTACAAAGCAGTTTAATTACCGCTACCGTTCTAGATTGAATACCTCGGCCGATGCCGAGGTATTTTTTTATCTTGGTATTGGAAATAATGCATTAAGTACTCACTTTAACACTGCCAATAAGTGGTTTGTCACATTTTCTTAAATACTATGTAAATTTTTTGGCAGAAAAATACGTACGTATTGTCTTTTATTTTTATTCATAGATAAAAATATAATTTATTGATTTTGCTATTAACAGTCTTTTTTCATGACGGTTGTCCTACGTACTTGTACGTAATACCTTAGGCTAATGCCTTATTGATGAATCACTCGCTTCCGTGTTCATGCCCATTTCGCATTAGAAAACATTGTTACATCTTTTATACCGAATACAGCCAATCCTAATGAAATGGATGACAACAATAACCTTGGTGATAAAGGACGTGAACGATGAGTCTAATCCAAAAATCTTTAAAACGAGTGCTCAAAACAACCGCTGTCGCTGCCGCGATGGCACTCGCGGCGACTTCTGTAAACGCTGCTGAAAAAGTCTATCGTTTAAAGCTTGCTGAAACTTGGGGGCCTAATTTCCCAATTTTTGGTGATACCACAAAAAACATGGCCAAAATGGCGGAAGAGATGTCCAACGGACGTTTGCAAATCCGCATTGATTCCGCAAACAAGCATAAAGCGCCTTTTGGGGTGTTTGATATGGTTAAGTCGGGTCAGTATGACATGGGTCACTCAGCGTCTTATTACTGGAAGGGTAAGGTTCCAAACACACTTTACTTCACTTCTATGCCCTTCGGTATGTTGCCAACTGAGCAGTATGCATGGTTTTACTACGGCGGTGGTATGGAGCTGATGGAAAAAGTGTACTCTCCACATAACTTGATGTCTTTCCCTGGCGGTAATACCGATACTCAGATGGGCGGGTGGTTCCAAAAAGAGATCAAGTCCGTCGAGGACTTACAGGGTTTGAAAATGCGGATCCCAGGGTTTGCTGGTGAGATTTTGGCTGAATTAGGTGCCAAGCCAACGAATATCGCCCCTGGTGAGCTATATACCTCTCTAGAGCGTCGCACAATTGATGCCCTGGAATGGGTTGGTCCATCGCTGGATCTACGTATGGGCTTCCACAAAATCGCGCCTTACTACTACACAGGTTGGCATGAGCCAGCGACTGAGCTTCAGTTCCTCGTTAACAAGCGCACCTGGAACCGTCTACCTGATGATCTAAAAGCGATTTTGCAAGTAGCCATGAAAACGGCCGCTTACGATATGTACACGCAATCGAAACACGAAAGCGGCAAAAACTGGGCATCTATTAAGTCTGAATACCCAAATGTTGAAGTAAAAGATTTCCCACCTGAAGTCGTAGCTGCGTTGCGAGAAGCAAACGATCGTTTGTTGAAAGAACATGCAGAAAAAGATGCTTTGGCGAAAGAGATTCAAGAGTCGCAAGCGAACTATATGAATCAAGTTCGACCATGGTCAGATATTTCGCACCGAGCGTACTTAAACAGTCAAGCTCAACAATAACGTTATGAAGCAGGCGACGCTGAGAGGTTTAGCCTGCTATCGAAGCCCAAGAAAACTTCATAATGAATGCTCCGCACCATAGCGGAGCGCATCTAAACGTTCCACGGAGTTCGGAATGAGAAGTCTTATTTATATTGAGCGATTATTTAACCGCTTTAGCGATTTTCTCGGATGGTTATCCAGCATCCTGTTTATTTTGTTGTTAGCAAACGTTGTGTACGACGTTGTCATGCGTTACGTGTTTAATGATGTGTCTATCGCATTCCAAGAAATGGAATGGCATCTATTCTCTGCCGTGTTCTTGCTTGGTGTGCCTTACGCAATTAAGTCCGGTGGCCATGTTCGCGTCGACATTTTTTATGAACGCTTATCTTACAAAGCACAATCCATCATCGACATCATAGGCACACTATTTTTCTTATTCCCTTTTTGCCTACTGGTAGCTTGGTTTGGTATTGATTTCGCCAAGGAAAGTTACGCGTTAGGCGAGACGTCTGGTGACCCAGGTGGCTTACCATATCGTTGGATTATCAAAGCGATGATTCCGCTGTCATTTTTCTTTATGGCGGTGAGTGGTATTGGATTGTTACTTCATTCAATCAACAAAATTGTCAACCCTCATCTCATCTATGCCGGTAATAACGGTAAGTCGTAAAAGGAAGTCATTATGATCGGTATAGTGATGTTTTTTGTTGCGCTCTTTGCGCTTCTATTGGGATTTCCCGTTGCCTTTACTTTTGGTGGTATCGCGCTGATTTTTGGTGTTTGGGCTGAAGGCATCGAGATGTTTGCTTTTATGCCATATCGAATTCAGTCCATTATGGAAAATACGGTGCTAATGGCCGTACCGCTGTTCGTTTTTATGGGGCTAGTGCTACAGAAAACGAAGCTTGCTGAACAGCTACTAGAATCAATGGGGCGTTTGTTCGGTGGCGTTCGCGGTGGTATCGCTATTTCTACCGTGTTAGTTGGCGCATTGCTTGCAGCTTCAACGGGTGTGGTAGGCGCATCAGTTGTTGCGATGGGCTTAATATCTCTTCCTGTGATGCTCAAGTACAATTACGACAAAGGTTTAGCGTGTGGGACTATTTGTGCGTCTGGCACGTTGGGCCAAATTATCCCACCTTCTATCGTGTTGATCTTGTTGGGTGATGTACTTGGCGTACCGGTAGGGGACCTATTTCAAGCTGCGATCTGGCCCGGTATTACACTTGTTGGCGCCTATGTGATCTACATTCTCATCTACGCGAAGTTGAACCCTCAAGCCGCACAGGCGATAGAGCGTGATGAGTCGATCAGTCGTAAACAAGAAGTGCTCACCGCACTGAAAGCTGTATTGCCACCTTTAGCATTGATCATCGTGGTATTGGGCTCCATCTTTGCAGGGATTGCAACACCAACAGAGTCAGCGGCACTGGGCGGTGCAGGTGCGATAATTTTATCGCTATTGTATAAACAGTTTAGTTGGTCGATGATTTATGATGCATCAAAAGAGACAGTTAAGGTAACCGCAATGGTCTTTGCGATCTTACTTGGTGCGACCGCCTTCTCAATGGCATTTACCTACACCGGTGGTGATTATTTAGTTGAAGAGTGGATGTTAGAACTGCCGGGTGAAAAGTGGGGATTCCTTATTATTACCATGGTGGTGATTCTGATTTTAGGTTTCTTTATCGACTTCGTTGAAATCTGTTTTATCATCGTGCCAATTATTGCGCCAGTCGCTGAATTGATGGGCATTAATATGACGTGGTTTGCGATTCTTATTGCGATGAACTTGCAGACGTCGTTCCTCACACCGCCATTTGGCTTTAGTTTGTTCTATCTAAAAGGTGTCGCTCCAGCAGGGGTTACTACGCGTGATATCTACAAAGGTGTGATGCCGTTCATCGCGATTCAGATTGTTGTGTTGGCGTCTTTGCTGTTTTTCCCAGGTTTTTACGGTATGAGTTAATCACTCGATAATAAAGAGATTTTGTGAACTGAGAGTTTTTACCTTTTGAGACAAGTTGTTAAGCTGTTAATTATGTCTATGCAGACACAATCGATTCGTTTGTACTGCTAAGATAGTAAGCTGTAAAGGCAGCGTTTCATGGAGGGAAGGGATGCCTCTCAAAGCAAAGTTAATTCTGCTGACACTGATACCCGTGGTATTGGTGTCAGCGAGTATCAGCTGGATCTCTATCTATCAAACCAAGACCCTTGGCAAAAGGGAGGTAGAGATCTTTCATCAAAACCTGATCCAATCAAAAGAAGCGGCGCTGAAAGATACGGTCGACGTCGCTTTTGACTCCATTTCTTACATCTACAACGATCCGACTTTAGAAGAGAGTGTTGCCAAAACGCGTGTGAAAGCGATTTTAAATCGTTTGAGTTATGGGTCGGACGGCTATTTTTTTGCTTATGATAAATATGGTACCAACCTTGTACACCCAGTTCTTCCGGAGCTTGTCGGGGAAAACTTACTCTATCTTGAAGACGAAAATGGCGATCGCTTAATCGAAGCTCTATTGTATCAAGCGCAATCCGGTGGTGGATTTCATCAGTACCTGTGGCAAAAGCCATCTACGGGTGAAGTTGTCCCTAAGCTTAGTTACGCTGCATGGCTCGATAAGTGGGAATGGATGATAGGGACTGGGCTGTATATTGAGGATGTAAGCCGAGAAGTCGCCAATATGCGCGCGGCGGTGAACAAAAATATCGAAACGACATTTTTCTCAGTCGTCGTGATCTTAGCGGTGACCGTTGCTGTAATCATTGTTCTCACTCTGGCGATCAATCTGCATGAGCATCGCCTCGCTGATAAGAACCTGAAAGAATTGGCACATAAAACCGTGATGTTCCAAGAAGATGAGAAAAAGCATTTAGCGCGAGAACTGCACGATGGAATCAATCAGTTGTTAGTCTCCAGTAAATGTCATTTAGACTTAATGAGTCATAGACTGGAAGACGAAAAACTCAAATCCCACTTAGATAAATCACAACGATCGCTCGTCACCGCGATAAATGAGGTGCGGCATATTTCTCATCAGCTCCGTCCAAGCGCCCTCGATGATATCGGTTTAGAAGCAGCACTGACGACCTTGCTACAGGATTTTCATTCCCATTCCGGGATTGATATCGAGAGCAATTTCGATACTCAGCAGCACAAACTGACTTCGGAAGTCGCAACGACGCTATATCGCGTCGCTCAGGAGTCTTTGAATAACATTGAAAAACATGCGCGAGCGAAAAAAGTAACGGTTACTTTGCAAAAAATGGGCAATATGCTGCAATTACTCATACGTGATGATGGCGTTGGATTTGTGGTTAACCAAGCAGTGCACCAACAAGGGATTGGGTTAAGGAACATGCAAGAGCGTGTAGAGTTCATCGGTGGTGAATTTGAGCTAATGAGTGAGCTTGGCTTGGGAACAGAGATTACTGTGCTGCTTAATTTGGATGAAATAGTTTATGGATAAACCGATTAGTGTAGTGATTGTCGATGATCATCAAGTGGTATTGGATGGCTTCATGGCTCGTTTGGAGTTAGAGCCTGACATCGAAGTGGTGGGTACAGCAAGTAATGGTTTGGAAGCGATAGAGGTCGCAAAGCACTTGCAACCGGACGTCATATTGATGGATATCAGCATGCCTATAATGAACGGTATTGAAGCGACTGGTGTAATTAAAGAAGCGCGCCCAGAGAGCAAAATACTTATGTTGACCATGCACGATAATCGCGAGTACATCATGAAGGTCATGCAAGCTGGTGCCGTAGGATATATGCTCAAGGAAATCTCGGCCGAGAAAATGGTGCAAGCAATAAAAACGGTGAACCAAGGTTCGACGTATTTCTGTGAATCCGTCACACAAACACTCTTTACCCAAGAAGTGGTGCCTGCCACGCAAAAAACGAATCCTCTCAGCCGCAGGGAAGAAGCGGTACTTAAATTAGTTGCTCAAGGAAACAGCAGCAAGAAAATCGCCACTTTACTCAATATTAGTTATCGAACGGTAGAGACGCATCGCCATAACATTAAGCACAAGTTGGACTTACATTCGACGGCAGAGTTAGCAAAATATGCGTTTGAAACTGGGTTGACTGAGTAGGAGAGTAGTGCCCGCAAAAAGCGAGCACGTGGGAGCGAAACTAATCGGCTTTGGTAATGCTACCAAGCTCTAGCATTGGAGCAACATCGATGTCCTCTGCATTCATCATCGTCGAGATGCGTTGAACGGAAGATAGTAGAAGGGATTGCTCCCATTCTTCCAATTTTTGGAATCGATTAATGAAGTGCTCTTGCAGCGGCGTTGGTGCTTGTTTTAAGGCTTCTTGGCCCTTGCTCGTAAGTACAGCATGCACTTTACGCTTGTCTTGAACACTGCGCTGACGCTCAACAAACTGGCCTCGTTCTAGTCTATCTAGAATGGTCGTTGCGGTCGCTTGGCTCATGTTAGTGTGGCTAGACAACTGTTTAATCGTCACGTTATCTAAGTCATTGATAGCGCGCATCAAAATCAACTGTGGAGCAGTCAATCCAGACTCTTTGCTCAGCTTTTTAGAATGTAAATCAATAGCGCGGATGATCTGACGAATCGAGACCAATACTTCTTCGTACTTTTCCAATTTATTCATCCAGTCTGTAGGGAACATTTATCGAGGCGACACTAACTTAAATGCGCCCTTATTTAAAGGGGGGAAATCAAAAATTACCTCTACAATTTTACGCCGTGTCCTCAATACCATTTTGTCGCGCCTTTTCGACAAAATAAGAAGAGCTAAAATTATTATAGCAATAAATGTTTGTGGTCTAACTATTGTGGTAGTGATTTGTTCTATCAAAGGCCGAAACCACACAGTGAAAAGTAAGTTATTGGATTTTTTAATAGCAAAAAGATAGACAAAAACGTGTCAAATGATAGGATCTTGCGCCTTCACGGAATGCAAAACGTATCGTGTTCGAAAGATTTTTTTGTTTGGTACGTAAAAACACTACAAAAATAGAGAGGAACGATGACAAAGGGTATAGATAAGTACAGTATCGATAGTACCGACTATACGGTAGGTCAGGACAACGTTCAAAAATGGGGTTTTGATGTTCATAACCCAGTTTTTGGTATTAGTGCAGGTTTAATTGCGCTGTTTCTTGTCGCTGCATTAGTTCTAGATGCACATACCGCAAAGACGGCACTTGATGGGCTGAAGTGGAAAATTATTGGTTCATTCGATTGGTTGTTCATTATTGCAGGTAACATTTTCGTTATTTTCTGTTTGGCGCTTATCGTCTCACCAATGGGTAAGATTCGACTAGGTGGTAAAGACGCTGTTGCCGATTACTCGTTTATGTCATGGCTTGCAATGCTATTTGCAGCTGGTATGGGTATCGGTTTAATGTTCTGGAGTGTTGCAGAACCTGTCGCTTACTTCACCGGTTGGTATGAAACGCCACTTGGTGTTGAGGCAAATACACCAGAAGCCGCGAGATTGGCACTGGGTGCAACTATGTTCCACTGGGGCCTTCACCCATGGGCAATTTACGGTGTTGTAGCACTTTCTTTAGCATTCTTTGCCTACAACAAAGGTTTACCGCTATCTATGCGTTCGATCTTCTACCCACTTCTGGGTGATCGTGCATGGGGTTGGGCTGGCCACATTGTGGACATTCTGGCTGTGCTTGCGACTTTATTTGGTCTTGCTACATCCCTAGGTCTAGGTGCGCAGCAAGCAGCAAGTGGTATTCATCACGTATTTGGTGTTGAGCCAGGCCTAGGTCTGCAAATCGTCGTTATTACCGTGGTGACTTTACTTGCTGTTGTTTCAGTCGTACGCGGCATCGATGGTGGTGTTAAAGTCATTAGTAACATCAACATGGTTGTGGCGTTCTTGCTACTTCTCCTTGTTGGTCTTATCGGTTGGGCGGCGAGCCTAGGTTCGATTCCAACCACACTTATGGCATATGTAGAGAATATCATCCCACTAAGTAACCCGTTTGGTCGTACGGACGAAGCTTGGTTCCAAGGCTGGACAGTGTTCTACTGGGCTTGGTGGATTTCATGGTCGCCATTCGTAGGCATGTTCATCGCGCGTGTTTCTCGTGGTCGTACCGTTCGCGAGTTCATCACAGCAGTTCTACTGGTTCCAACTGCGGTTACCGTTGTTTGGATGTCTGTATTTGGTGGCCTGGCGATCGAGCAAGTTGTTGATAAAGTAGGTGAGCTGGGCACAAATGGCTTGACTGACGTATCACTTGCTATGTTCCAAATGTTTGATGTTCTTCCATTTGGTAGCATGCTTTCTATCATCGCTGTTGTGCTGGTACTTGTGTTCTTCATTACGTCTTCTGACTCTGGTTCACTTGTTATCGACAGTATCACGGCAGGTGGTAAAGTCGATGCACCTGTGCTTCAACGTGTCTTCTGGGCATTCATGGAAGGTGCAATTGCGGTTGCTCTGCTATGGATTGGTGGCTCCGAGGCGGTTCAAGCTCTTCAGGCCGGTGCCATTTCTACAGCACTGCCATTTACCTTCATTCTGCTTGCAATGTGTGTGAGCTTATTGATGGGTATGCGAACTGAGCGTCAGTAATTCGGCATTTTATAAAACCGTCTGACTAACAATTAATCAAAAGGCCAGCAATTTGCTGGCTTTTTTTGTGCGGTTTTTATGACGCTCGAGACAAAAAAATGACACATGAAAGTTCATATTTTACAAAGAGTTAATGTGCTATTTTGTTTTTTAAAAATTAGTGAATAGTCGTAAAAAAGTGTGTAATATTCATGCACCTTAACTGTTCTCCCAACTCAAAAAACTATAAATATGAAATTATCATTAAAACAAAAGCTTATAGGCGCAAGCCTTTCTGCTGTTGTTGTGATGGCAACAGCACTTACTTGGTTGTCGGCTGGTCAATTATTTGATCAGACTCGTTCAGGTGTCTATTCACGTGCGCAAAGTCTTAGTACTACTGCGTCAGAGGGAATTTCTGATTGGGTCAATATCCGTAAAGATATTGCCACTGCGTTCAACGATTACTCGACCGAGCAAGACGTTGTTCCTTTCCTACAACAAGCTCGCAAGGCTGGTGGCTTCGATGACATCTTCCTTGGTACACCAAACGGTGATATGTACCGCTCTCATCCGGAGCGTAACCGTGCTGATTATGACCCTCGCACACGTCCTTGGTACAAGGATGCTGATGCCGCAGGTAAGCAAATCATCACAGCCGCATATCAAGACGCAATCACGAATGCACTACTTGTGACCATTGCTGAGCCAGTAATGAAAAATGGTCAGTTTGTTGGTGTTGTTGGTGCGGACGTACTGATCGATCAGCTTATCAGCGATGTGATTAACTTAGATGCAGGTGAAAACGCGCATGCGATGCTAATCGACATGAATGAAGGCACCTTCTTAGCGCATCCAGATAAAAGCTTGACGCTTAAGCCTATCACCAGTGTTCTAAAAGATTTTTCAGAAGAGGCAATTGAGCGCGCCGCCGATGAAGGTCGTATCGAAGATACGGTAATCAAAGGAAAAGAGAAGCTTTACTACTTCAATAAAGTTCCTGGTACGCATTGGATGTTTGCGATTGAAATGGATCGCGCAACAGAAGAAGCAGGTCATGCGGTATTGCTACGAGATCTATTGTTCACTGCTGTGGCGATCACGATTGTGGTTATTCTTGCAGTTTCTTGGCTAGTTGGTTTCTTGTTCCGTGACTTGAACCGCGTATCAAATGCACTGGAAGAAATTGCATCTGGCGAAGGTGACTTAACGCAACGCCTAGAGCCACGCAGTGATGATGAAGTAGGTAAACTGGCGGAAAACTTCAACCGTTTTGTTGGCAACATGCACACAATGGTTACTAAGCTTAGCCACGTATCTTCTGCGCTTTCAGAGCAAGCACGCACGACAGCACAGCAAGCTGAGGAGCGTAGTCAGCGTATCTCTTACCAGCAAGATGAAATCAACATGGTGGCGACGGCTGTGAACGAAATGGCAGCAGCGACACAAGAAATTGCAGGTAATGCTGATAGCACGGCAAGTAACTCAGAAGAAGCGGTTCAAGCTTGTTCACATGGTTCTAGCCAAGTAACTCAAACGCAAGGCTCTATTCAGAACTTAGCGCAAGAAGTTCAAGTTGCTACTGATGTGATTCAAGAGCTAGAAGCACACGGAAATAGCATCAATACGATTCTATCAACGATTCAAGGCATTGCAGAGCAAACGAACCTACTTGCACTTAACGCGGCGATCGAAGCGGCACGTGCAGGTGAGCAAGGCCGTGGTTTTGCTGTGGTTGCAGATGAAGTCCGCGTATTGAGCCAACGTACTCATGCTTCAACGCAAGAGATTCAAGAAACTATCGAGATGCTACAAGGCACAACAGCTAAAGCGGTCGGTATTATGGGTGACAGTCGTCGTCTAGCTGATACCAGTGTTGATGATGCCAATGCGGCTGCAGCGAGCTTGACGCAAATCCACACTGCTGTTGAGCGTATCAGTGATATGGCAACGCAGATTGCTTCAGCAGCAGAAGAGCAAGCATCGGTAACCACTGAGATCACTCGTAACACTGAAGGTATTCGTGACGTGTCTAACGAGTTGTCAGTCGAAGCTCATCAAGCAGCAGAACAAGCTGCTCACCTGTCTGAGCTATCACACGAACTTGAACAAGAGATTCAACGCTTTAAGCTGTAATCTTGTCTCAACCTAAGTAAAAAGGAGCCATCTGGCTCCTTTTTTGATCGCTATTAAGCGTGAAGTATACTACAGCCAGAACTCACTGATGGGTTGCTCTTCACTGTAATGATGGGCGATTTGCGCTTGCAGTAGCTCTGCGGTAGCAATTGCATCGGTTAATGCATGGTGAGGCGTATAGTCTGGCAGCCCATAACGGCGTCGAGATTGCGCTAGCCGAACCGATTCTGGTTTTTTCCCTTTTAAACGCTCCCAGAGAGAGCCTGAACGTTTCTGTTGAATCGTTTCTTCAAGGTGCAGCGTATCTAAAACAGGAAACTCAATACCTTCCCCTAAACGGCTTTTGAGCGCTTTATCCAGAAACTCTCTCTCGATACGACGGTAATGAACAACAATGATTTTCCCGCTTAAGCATGGTAGCAGCTCGCTTAAGATATCGCCTAAGTCAGGTGCATCGATCAATTCGCTGTGAGTAATACCGTGTATAATGACTGAATCTTCATCGAGTGCACGCTGTGGACGTACCTTCCAATGACGCGAGTTACGTAGGAAAATTCGCTTCAGGTTAAACGGCACCAAACCAATAGTAATGATGTCATGTTTTTCAGGATTCAAACCCGTCGTTTCGAAATCTAACGCCACGAACTCCACCTCAGATAACGGTGTTTCTGGAGCAGGCGGCTTGTTGCTATAAAACGCAATTAAATTCTCATCCTTCGCCATCTCCAGCTTTTGTTCAAACTTCGTTGGCCACTGAATGGTTGGCTTCTGAAAGAGCTTTTTAATCATGCTAAACCTCACTTAAAGCTCTTGTTCGCTTGGTAGCGGAACTTAAGGAAATTTTGACCATTGCTTAGGATCTGGAATGCATCCTTTAGGTTGCGACGTTCAAACTCAGAGAGGTTTTCTGGTTCGATATTGTTATCAGGATCAATGCCTAGTTCCACATCCGTCGCTTGGTGACGAATACGCACCATGGAAATAAACTCTAACGCGTCTTTTAAGTCTTGTGCTCGACCTTTTGGCAAAATGCCAGCATCAATGATGTCGTCGAGACGCTCAAACGAGTTCTGTGCACGTGAACCAACCGCCAGAGAGTGAACGCGAATTAAGTCGACCAGAGGAGCAGTACCGCGACGTTTGAGGTTGATGGAGTTGTTGTGTCTGCCATCTTTTTCCATCACGAAGTCTTTAAAGAAGCCCAGAGGTGGTGTTCTGTTTAGTGCGTTACGAGCCAAACACGCTAAGAAGCGGTTGTTCTTTCGAGCGCGACGAACAATAAAGCTAGTTAACTGTTCTGCCCATTTTAAGCGGCCATAGACGCCATCCAAGTCGAAAAAGATGGAGGCGTTGAGTAGTGCTTTCGGGTTCGGGTTATCAATCCAGTCAGCAAAACACTCTTCCCACTCTGAACGAGTCATGCGCCACAGTGGGTTGGTTGCCATAATATCGCCTGTGCAATATTTGTAGCCACAGGCATCTAACCCATCGCTGACGTATTTTGCTAGGGCTTCGAAGTATTTACCATGTTTCTCTTCTTGATAAGTTTCATCTAGAATGATGGCGTTATCTTGGTCAGTTACCAACAGTTGCTCATCTCGCCCCATTGAGCCAAGTGCAAGGAAACAATAAGGAATTGGCGGTGGGCCAAGCTCTTCTTCTGCCATTTCTAGCAGACGCTGTTTGAAGCTTCGGCCAATGACCGACATCGCGCTACCCACCATGTGAGAGTTGGCATCTTCATTGACCAAACGCACGAAGCTGCTTTTCACTTCTTCGGCAACAACTGCTAAATCTTCGATAGTCTGTTGTTGGAAAATACTACTCACCAACAACAACGAATTCTGAGATTCATAACGAACAATGTCGGTTGTTTCGATAATACCGATTGGTAATTGGTTTTTTACCACTGGTAGGTGATGTACGTTGTAACGCAGCATCGTTAACATTGCTTCATAGATGTAAGCGTTGTGGTCAAGAGACATGACCTCCGTGGTCATCACACTGGACACATCGTCCTGTGGGGACAAACCTTCAGCTAACACACGGGTACACAAGTCACGGTCAGTAATGATACCAAGTACTGGGGACTGTGGATCGTCTTCGTCACGAACGAAATCTGGGTCGACGATAAGTAAAGCCGATACGTTGTCATTCGCCATTTGCTGCGCGGCTTGCTGGATTGTCTGACCACGATCAATCGTATGAGCATCGCCAGTCAGCAAGGTTTTCACTTTTGACGTCGTCAGGTCATTGGCGTCTTTGTTTTCTGAAATGGCTTGGCGTAAACGAGCGCTATTTTCAACTTCAACAAAATCCGCAAAGGAATCAAAGTTATCGTAAATTTCTTGGAAAATGTCACCAGGAATACAGTAGAGCAGGGTATCCTCAATGGCTTTTACCGGAAAGCGGACTTTGTTATTGGTGAGCATGCCCATCTGGCCAAATAGGTCACCTTCGTCAAGGCGGTTATAAAGCTCACCTTTGCGTCGATAAACTTCAACAACACCGCTTCGCACCACGTATAAATCTTGGATATAGTCTCCAAAATGGATGATGGGGGTATCTTCTCGGTAGTACGAGATTTCGACACTCTCTGTCACCTTGTTTAGTGTTTCTTCAGGGAGTTCATTGAACGGGGGATACTTGGCGAGAAAGTTGTAAATCTCGAGAAGTTCTGCATCCATCGAAGGCGCCTTTTAGTTCGCAAATAATAAAGTAATCTTAACTTAGTTTTAAAACAGAGTCTTATCTGAACCGCGATTTTCGTGCTCAGTCATAAGATTCTGACATATCGCACGATAAGGGAGCTTCATTTTTACTACTATATGGCCACCTCAATTGAAAAAGACGTCGTCGATATGTTTTCTTCGTGATGACTGATTAGATCTTTGGCTGTTTCAGATCGTTATCACGTCTTTAGATTACGCTATTCTTCTTGAGCCAAGTAGCTCAGGCGATGGAATACAGTGTTTAGATAATTCTCATGAAAGGAAGTCGAATGGTGAGAAATTTATTGCTTGTTTCTTTAGCTGCTTTGCCGGCGATATCAAGCGCAGCGGTCATGGACCAAGCAGAAAAATTTGGGTACGAACACATTCATTTGGATGTTGGTGCCGGAACGACAAACGAAGAATGGTTAGATAACTCTAATGCGACCACAGTTGGACTCGGTGGTAACTATTTGTTTACTGAGAACTGGTTGTTTAATGTTGATTACTCAGCGCAGTTTTTCCATCCGGATGATTTTACTCTTCGCATTGACCGCCTTTTGTTTGGTGGTGGTTACCGCTACGGAGTTACAGAGCAATTCGATATCTACGGGCTATATGGAATAGGCGCAATCAAAGCGAAAGCGACGGACGACAAAACGGATAATACGTTGTCTTCCGATAGCGAATTGATTCAAGCTGTAACTGTTGGGGTGAATTACTTGCTCAGTGAAAAGCTTATTGCGACAGCTGAAGTGGAGTTGAACCGTAGTGATATCGTTGATGAGAACAATTTTAAGATCGGTCTTAACTACCAATGGCATAAAGTCATCGGCACTGGTCTTTTTTATCAGTTTAGAGATACTGATTACAGCGGTGAAAGCTCAGATTACGTCAATGAAGTAGGGCTGAGTTTGAAGTTTGTCTACTAGATCGGACGGGTTCGTTTTTGGCGTTAAGTTAAAACAAAAAAGGTCAGCTTATGCTGACCTTTCCTTTTAATAAAGTATGCGACAGTCGATTATAAAACCGCTGCAATGCCTTTACACAGAGGGCCCATATTTGACTTCGTCATACCAGCAACACTGATTCGGCCAGAACCGACAATGTAAATACCGAACTCTTCTTTAAGGCGGTTAACTTGCTCTTTAGAAAGACCAGAGAAAGAGAACATACCATTTTGACGTTCGATGAAACTAAAGTCTGCGTCCACACCCTCTGCTTTTAGTGTCGCTACAAATAGTTCACGCATTTCTTGAATACGGTCACGCATTTCTGCTACTTCAGCTTCCCATTCCGCACGCATTTCGGCGTTGCCAAGAATGTGAGTCACGACAGCGCTGCCGTGTGCAGGTGGGTTAGAGTAGATAGAGCGAATAATGGCTTTAACTTGAGAAAAAGCGGTTGTTGCGACTTCTTCTGACTCTGCTACTAACGTGAAGGCACCTACGCGTTCATTGTATAGGCCAAAGTTTTTCGAGAAAGAGCTCGCGACTAGGATTTCTTTGTTGTATTTAGCAAAAGTACGAAGACCTGCAGCATCTTCTTCCACACCTTTAGCAAAGCCTTGGTAGGCGAAGTCGAACAGAGGAAGCAACTTCTTCTCTGCGACAAGTTTCGCCAATGTTTCCCATTCTTCAGCTGTAGGATCGATCCCTGTAGGGTTGTGACAGCAGCCGTGTAGAAGCACGATGTCGCCTTCAGATGCAGATTGCAGATCATTTAGCATCGCGTCGAAGTCTTTGTCTTTTGTTTCAGCATTGTAGTAGCTGTATTGTGCCGTTTCGATACCAGCAGCAGTAAATACGCCGTTGTGGTTCGCCCATGTAGGATTGCTGATCCAGATCTTTACATCGCCTAGTTGACGTTTAATGAACTCGCCGGCAACACGTAGTGCACCAGTACCACCCGGAGCTTGCGCTGTTTTAGCGCGTTTTTCGTTTACAATTTCTGCATCAGAGCCGAAAAGCAGTTTTTGCACTGCAATACCGTACTCTGCTGTGCCTTCGATGGTTAGGTAAGATTTGGTTTTTTCAGTTTCAACAAGTGCTGCTTCAGCTTTCTTTACTGTCGCAAGAACGGGAGTTTCGCCTTGCTCGTTTTTGTAAATACCTACGCCAAGGTTAATTTTGTCTGCGCGAGCATCTTTTTTAAACTCTTCAGTAAGGCCAAGAATAGGGTCAGCCGGAGCGGCAACTACTTTTTCAAACATAATCTTCATCCATGTTAATCGAAGGGGTGTGCTAACATTTATACCTTTCAGCAATATTGGTTACAACCGTTACTGAAAAGAAAACCTAAAAAAGTTGCGATTTGAAACAGAATTCTAACATAACTAAAGTTTTTGCCATGAAAACGTTTGGTAGGCACAGAGTTTGAAGGGCATTTATGCCATGGTTGGAGAAGTTTTGCACACATCCCAATCGTTTCAATTCAGTGCTTTGCGTTAACGCGTTTATAATTGTCTAGTGAGGATTTGTTGAGACAAAAACGCCCCACCAAAGGTGGAGCGTTTACTGTTAGAAGTATGGATATCGGTTGGGGTTATTTCTTCAGATTGATTTCCGACTCAACCGCATTGGTTTCGATGTCAGGGTTAGAAGAAAGTTTTTCAGTCGCCCAGTCGTTCATATGCTTTAAGATCGCTTTTAATGCGTGCTTTTCGGTTGGTACTTCTGTCTTTTCAACTTCAAGTTTTTGCTTCGGATGCGTACCCGTCGCATCTTCCGCAACGTGTAGCCAATCTGGGTGCCAGTAATAAGGTTGGCCGGAAGGAGAGCTCCAAGAATGTACGCCGTTGGATTCACCTTTGTATTTAATATCTTCTTCGTTGTATTTCGCCATTATTGTTTTCTCTCATAATCCATGAGTTGAGGTGTGCATCACCATTACTATTTAAATGTAACAGATGTAATGAAAATTAATGTGATAACAATCGACTTATTTTGCCCTTTGAACGCTATAGAAGATGCGTACTTCTCATTCAGGAGAATTTACTATTTGGCAGGTTTTAGCTTTATTTGTGTTTAAAGCATACGACGATGGATTCGCCTACCTAATGCTATTCTTGAACGGTGATAGAGCCTAAACTACTCGTCATTCAAGTGTTTGAGAATCGCCGCTTTTGCATGCTCTTCTGTCGCTGTTTCTCCATCAGGGACTTCAAGGTCAGCCTTTTTGTGTTCACCCAAAGCATCTTCAGCGATATGCAGCCAATCAGGATGCCAATAATAAGGGGTGGTACTGCCAGGATGGTCCCAACTATGTACACCTTTATGTTTTCCGCGATACGAGAGATCGTCCATTGTAAAAACTTTCATCGCTTCCTCCTGATTTAAAGACCGTAGCTCGAAGTGAGTTTAACGAACTCAGTCCAACGTAAAACCTTGGCTTTTAGATATTGCAAAGATGTGAGGCAATATGTGTGTAACAGTCAAAGTATGGGATATAAACTCTCACTTCGTGGCTGAAATATCTATTGATAAGCTTGATAAATTACGTTGCTAAATTGAATACTCCCATATCAGAATGCTGGCGCGAAGTATGCTATGGTGCGGCTGTAAGTGAAATGAGGGAAACATGAACCGATACCGTCAACTGGCTGAGCTGTTCAAAACGCAGATTCAGCAAAATACTTGGAGAGCAGGGGAAAAGCTGCCATCAGTGCGTGTAACAAGCCGAAACCATTCTGTCAGCGCAGGTACGGTATTACAAGCTTATCAGCTGCTCGAAGCACAAGGTTGGGTCGCAGCGAAACCTCAGTCTGGATACTTTGTTACTGCGGAGTTGGACCGCTTCGAACCGAGTTCTCCAGCCACTTCCGTTTATCGCTCCAGCATCAACGATGAACTTTACGACTACCTCAAAAATCAGGCCTCACCGAATGCGGTGAAGTTTGGCTCCGCGTTTCCAGACCCTGCATTGTTCCCATTAGAAGCGCTAAACCGCAACCTAGCCAGCTCAGGCAGGAAGATGGGGGCAGAGACGTTATTGGATAACTTGCCGCCGGGCTGTGAGTCTCTACGCCGTTTGATTGCTCAACGGTACATCCAACAAGGTATGGTGTTTACCCATGATGATATTGTCGTTACTTCTGGCGCATTAGAAGCGTTGAATTTGAGCCTTCAGGCCGTGACCCAGCCTGGAGATACTGTTGTAGTTGAATCACCGACGTTTTATGGCGCACTTCAAGCGATTGAACGTTTAGGTCTAAAGGCGATAGAAATAACGGTGGATCCGTTAACTGGACATTCAGTGGATCAAATTGAAGCGACTTTTGCCGGCAATGATGTTCGCGCATGTTGGTTAATGACTAACTTTCACAATCCAACAGGAACTTTATTAAGTGACGGGCAGAAGCAACGTATCGTCGAACTGGCTGACAAATACGATGTGTACTTGATCGAAGATGATGTGTATTCAGAGCTTTATTTTTCTGAAAAAAAGCCAAGCTCACTTAAAGCTTTTGATACACAAGAGCGCGTGTTGCATTGTGGATCATTTTCAAAAAGCCTTTGCCCTGGCTATAGGCTGGGCTGGGTGGTAAACAAACGCTTCAATGAGCAACTTCAAAAGCTGCAACTTATCTCGACGTTGTCAGGCAGTGCACCAATCCAGCAGGGTATCGCGCATTACTTGCAAAACGATAGTTATGATAGCCATCTTAGAAAACTGCGAAAGAATCTTGAGCAGCGGCAATTGGCGTTTATTGAACTGGTTGATAAGTACTTTCCCCAATCGATTCGTTACACGCAACCGGAAGGCGGCTATTTTCTTTGGATAGAACTGCCGAAAACAAAGTGCGGAAAAGCGATTTATCAGAAGTTATTGGAAGCGAACATCACTGTAGCATTTGGTCAGTTGTTTTCTATCGCTCCAAATTATGAGAACTACCTGAGGCTTAATACATCGTTACTTGTAAATGATGAATTAGAACAAGCCGTGAAGACGGTCGGAGAATTACTTCATTAGCCAACTGTTTACCTGTTTTTTGCTCAAACTGTATCAGTGGACGATACCGAAGCTGTGTTTCAATCATGGGCAGACAACCATTTAGGTTAGGAGCCGTAATGAAAAAGCAGTTGGTAAAGCATGAACTTAGGTTGATGGGTGTTGCTATTTTTAGCGCATTTTTGTTGGTTTTTGCACACTTGATATTGGCGAAATCCTTTTCTCATATGGTTTGGACGGAATACACTGCTGCCGTTATCCCATTTGTGATGTTTGGCTTGTGTGTGGTTGGAGTAAAATACGCAGCGCGAGTAGATGAGGATGACGACGAAGATAACAACTAGAGTGCATACACCGGTTGTTAGAAAATCATTCGTACAAAATAAAAGACCTCCACATGGGAGGTCTTTTTAATTCGATATCTCTAAAAAGTGATTAGAAGTTCGCAGAGCGAGGAGTACGTGGGAATGGGATCACGTCACGAACGTTGCCCATGCCAGTTACGTAAGATACTAGGCGCTCGAAGCCTAGACCGAAGCCTGCGTGTGGCACTGTACCGTATTTACGTAGGTCGCGGTACCAGCTCATATGTTCAGGATCGATACCCACTTCACGCATACGTGCATCTAGAATGTCTAGGCGCTCTTCACGCTGAGAACCACCGATGATTTCGCCGATGCCCGGTGCTAGAACGTCCATCGCTGCAACTGTTTTACCGTCATCGTTAGCACGCATGTAGAATGCTTTGATGTCTTTCGGGTAGTTCTTAACGATTACAGGTGCTTTGAAGTGTTCTTCAGCAAGGAAACGCTCGTGCTCAGAAGACATATCGATACCCCATTCAACTGGGAATTCGAACTCACGACCTGAATCAAGAAGGATCTGGATTGCGTCAGTGTAGTCAACTTGTGCGAAGTCAGAAGAAACGAACTGCTCTAGACGAGTGATTGCTTCTTTGTCGATGCGTTGAGCGAAGAACTCAAGGTCATCGCGACACTCTGCAAGCACTGCTTTAAACACGTACTTGAGCATGTCTTCAGCCAGTTTCGCTACATCATCCAGTTCTGCGAACGCAACTTCAGGCTCAACCATCCAGAATTCTGCTAGGTGGCGGCTTGTGTTTGAGTTTTCAGCACGGAAAGTAGGGCCGAAAGTGTAAACTTTGCTTAGCGCACAAGCGTAAGCTTCTGCGTTTAGCTGACCAGATACGGTTAGGAACGTCTCTTTACCGAAGAAGTCTTCGTTGTAGTCCACTTTACCAGCGTCAGTGCGAGGAAGGTTTTCCATGTCTAGCGTAGATACGCGGAACATTTCACCAGCGCCTTCAGCATCTGAAGCCGTGATCAACGGCGCAGATACCCAGAAGTAACCTTGCTCGTGGTAGAAGCGGTGGATTGCTTGAGATAGGCAGTTACGTACACGTGCTACTGCACCGATTACGTTTGTGCGCGGACGTAGGTGCGCAACTTCACGTAGGTACTCGATTGAGTGACGAGTTTTTGCCATTGGGTAAGTTTCAGCATCTTCAACCCAACCAACCACTTTAACGTCAGTGGCAGCAAGTTCGAAGTCTTGACCCTTTGCAGGAGATTCAACAATCTTACCAGTTACTTCAACAGAGCAGCCAGTCGTTAGCTTTAATACTTCGTCTTCGTAATTATTAAGATTATTTGGGACCACGGCCTGAATCGGGTCGAAACAAGAGCCGTCATATATGGCAAGGAAAGAGATTCCAGCTTTGGAATCACGACGTGAACGGATCCAGCCACGAACAGTCACTTCGCTGTCTACTGCTAGCTGACCTTTCAATACGTCTGATACAGGCGCGTAAGTCATGTTTTCAATATTCTCCATTGAGGTAAAAATTCAACTCAACGCTTACTTAAAGTGCTTGTCTAATAACATTTTTGTTCAAAAAACAAGCTAAGCGCTGAGTTGGGTAGCATTTTACAGATTCAACGAGACATATTACCTGTCAATTCGCTCGCATCAACCTTTATATTCGTTTTGATGGGGAGAATCTCTCTATTTATTCACTCTTTTGTGCTCTGAAAGTGTGAATTGGTTTAGTAATTGCTCTAAACGTTCGGATAGATGCTCTAAATCAACACTAATATCACGCGTGTGCGATGCCGATTGCGATGTGTCGTTAGCATGCAGTGTGATCACATCTATTTTAGATTGAATATGCTGACTTACATCAGATGTGGTTTGCGTTTGGTTTTGGATATCTTCTGCATGTCTGAGCACTTGGCGCATTTCGTCAACAACGTTATGCATTGTGGCTGATAGTGCCTCGACATCGACAGAGCGTTGATGAGCAAACTGGCAGACGGTATCAACAGAAGTTAATGACTCTTCACTTCCTTGCTGGAATTGAGAAATGATATGTTCAATATTACCAGTGGCTTCAGCCGTCCTAGAAGCCAGGTTACGCACTTCTTCCGCGACGACCGCAAAACCGCGTCCTTGCTCTCCGGCACGGGCGGCTTCGATAGCAGCATTCAACGCGAGCAGATTGGTTTGTTCTGCAATACCCTTAATAACCAGAAGAATGGACGACACTTCTTCGGTTCTTTGATTTAGAGAGCTGATTTTTTCCCGTACGGTATCAATGTTACTTACTAGTTGTTTGATGTCTTCACTGACGTTGTGTGCTTGGCTTGCACTATGAGTGGCGACATCAACGGTGTGATTGACCAAAACAGTAGCGTTGTTAGTCGAGTCCTCAACCGCAGTTTGTTGCTGCAACATATCGGTGATATTACTTTGTACTTCGTTGGTCTCTAGCTGTTGGTTATTGGCCGCTTTATCTGTGGACTGCGCGACAGCAGTTAGTTTACTCGCGGAGTCGGCAAGTGAGTGAGAGGTGTCTTGCACACGTTCTAAGCTTTCGGAGACCGTATCCATGAATGAATTGATGGCAGTAGAAAGTTGGCCCACTTCATCCTGTTGGTGATGCATAAGTCGTTGAGATAGATCTTTGCTATGGCTCACATTCGACATGAATTTCGACGTTCTTTGAATTGGTCGTACAATGATTTTCTGAATCAAACTCATCGTTATGATGAAGCCCACAAATGCGATTACGGCCATTATTCCCATCGCAAACATTGCCTGTTTACTGATCATTGAATTGACATGATTCATGTTGTATTCCAAGCGAATCGCGCCCAACACTTCTCCTGCTGGTGCAACGTGGCAAGAAACGCAGTTGGTGCCACGGTAATTTTCGCTCGATTTCATTGGTAGCGCGACTACTAACCCTTTGCCCCAATCGGCTGAGATTGGTTCAATCACCAGTTCACCATTCAACGCTCGTTGATCAATATCATCGACAGGCTGCTGGTTTTGTTGCCCAGGTCCGTAAAGTTTGGTCACAGTATCAGCTCGCAACACGCGAACTGCTTCAATGCCTTCTTGGGCCAGGGCCTTTTGACGTAAGGTTTCTTTTTGCGACATGGTGCCCGTAAGCATCATCATATTTAGGCTATCGAAATAATTACTAGCCTTATCATGGAGTTGTTCACTAAGAACATCATTGATTAAGGTTTTTTGTTGATGGTATTGGTAAGCCGTAGAGGCAGCTAGAACGCAGCTGAAGACAGCAATTAACGCCAGTAAGAGCTTAAAAGTGATAGTTGAGCGCATAAATTTATAAGTGTAATTGGAACGAACTGCACAATATTAATGTGCACAAATGCGCACTGCGAACAACGAAATGAATGATTGTGACCCCACACATGTTGGGGATATGTAATTGTGATGTGAGTGCTGTGTAATCAAATGTTTGGCGCGTGACAGAAATACGGCGCTTTGGTGTGAGTGATAGCAAAGAGGCCGGGAACCAGCGGAAGTTTTTGCTACGCTTGTATGGGGTAACGCTTGTCTCTTGGCAGCGAATTCCTTAGTATTGCCTGTCTTTTTAAAGCCTGAGAATCAAGATGAAAACAGAATTATACAAAGAGTTTATGTTCGAAGCAGCACACCATTTGCCACACGTACCAGAAGGTCACAAGTGTGGTCGTTTGCACGGACACTCTTTCCTTGTTCGTCTTTATGTAGAAGGTGAAGTTGATCCACATACAGGTTGGGTAGTGGATTTTGCAGAGATCAAAGCTGCATTTAAACCAATTTACAATCGCTTAGACCATTACTACCTAAACGACATTGAAGGGTTAGAGAACCCGACTAGCGAAGTGTTAGCAAAATGGATTTGGCAGCAGCTCAAGCCAAGCTTACCACTGCTAAGTAAAGTAGAAATCAAAGAAACGTGCACAGCGGGTTGTATTTACAAAGGCGAATAAGTCACTTTCTGTTGAGCATTAAACAAAGGCAAGCGAGAAGCTTGCCTTTGTTGTATCTGAATGGCCCAATTTTGATTATGCTTCACCAGATAGCTTAATGGGTGTCGTAGAATCCATTCTTTTTCATTATCACCCAATGTTGTTTCCTCTGTATTAATGAATCCGCACGCATCAAGAAAACTGATAGCGTATTGCTGACTTTGTGGGACAGTGGCGCAAAGAGAGGTGCTTTTAGGGTTAATGGTATATGCATAAAGGAACAGTTTACGCAATGCCTCACTCCCAACCCCTTGACGTTGGAAACGTTGATCAATCATCAAGTACTTAAGCTCCAGTTCGTATCGTTTAGCAAACGGCGCATGTTGGGAGAAACCTTTATCGATAACAAGGTAGCCTACTAATAGATCATCAGAATAAATCGTAAAGAACGCCTCTGACTTACTACGTTTTTGATAAGCCATTTCAAACGGTGTAAAAAATCCTTTTTGCTCTTCTTGCACATCCAATTGCATCAAACTTGAAAAATCTTTCAGTTTGGTGGGTTTAATCGCAATCATCGCTCAATCACAAATTGGCGGCATACCGTTATGCCACCACGAGTTTTTATAGAGTATTAGATCTATTTTAAGTAACTAACCGAGTGAAGAAAAGCTAGCAATGAAGAGGGTAATAATAACCTTGGTGAATATAGGCGCCCAATGTTGTGAGTAAGTGAGCACTGTCTGCCGTTTCTACGCCTTCAACAATGACCGTGCAGCGATACGTATTGCCCATAGCAATTAACTGACGCAAGGTTTCTATCTTTTTATCATCAGATTTTAGGCCAATAACAAATTCTCGGTCGATTTTGAGGTAGTCCGGATTCAGCTTGCTGATAAGCGCCACATTATTATTGCCGGTGCCAAAGTCATCAATACTGATTTTACAATCCAGTGCTTTTAGTTTCGCGACATTGCCATAAATCTCAGAGGTATAATACATCGATGCATTTTCTGTGATTTCGATTGTCAGCAAACGGCAATCCCGATTAGATAGCTCTCTATATAGGATTGAAAAGTTACGCCCTCGCAGCAAAGAAGGACAAACGTTAATGCTAATAGGGATGGGCAACGCTTTTTGTTTGGTGTAGATGGAATCAATCACCAGTAAGGTATGAGTTAGCAGCAATCCATTGCGGATCAGTGTTTCAATAAACCGTTGCGTATTTTTTACCTTAAACCGGGAGAGGGCTTCGTAGTGCACAATCTTTTGTGCCGAAGTGTTATAAATCGGTTCCAGTTTTATTTTGAATTGTCGAATTGCGCACAAGTAAGCCATAAAGGCTTGTAGGGAGCGGTGACGCAGTATAATGAGAAAAAGTAAGCTCAGTAGAATGATACTTTGAAACGGTCCAGAGATGTAATACACCTCTTTATAGCCACTATTCTTTACGTGATAATTGAAGAAGCGTTCATTGGTGTTACCAATCTCTAACGACGTTCCGGTATTCGTTGATAGCTTCATACCGGAAAGAAAAAAACGTGAAATATGATTTTCAACATTGTCGGATAAGTTAATGTTTTTAACACGAACCAAAACGGTTGCGTTATTTAAGTCAAATGATTGGGTCGTGTAATTGTTATTGTTACTCCACTCTTCAAAGGCTTTTTTGCTGACAGGGACAACGGTTTCTGGAGTGACTAAGCATCGAATATTGAAACGATCTAGCATCATGCTCGATTCCACCAACTTCACATTATCAAATAGTGACTTCAGTTCGCTTTCATTAGCAAAGCAACTCCTACGGGAAAGGTTCTCTGCAATTTCGAAGGCGTTATCCAGATAATTATGTTTAACGATGCTGTTTATCGCGTAGTAACAGATAGCAAAGAAAATGATCGCAGTGATCAACACAACCCACATTGCTTCTGAATAGATCTTTTTATTACGCAAGCAAATACGAAGCGCTTTGCGAAGACTATTGGTTGTGTATTGATTGATCTTCTGTTGATGTTCGATGCCATTCTGATGGTTGTTTTGCATAGTAAAAGGGATGAAGTATCCGGTCCGGTGAATGTTTTCGATAATGTTTTTGTTAGTGGTTAAATGTTCTTCCGTGAGCTTGCGAAATTTCTTTCTTAGAGCGGCCACCGCGTTTTTAAAGCCATTTTCAGGCAGTGTCATTTTGTATTGTTGAGTGATTTTGCTTTCTATTAACCGCTGACTAATCGGCGTATTTAAACTGCCGTATGTGGCGATAGTTGACAGAATGGCGTACTCATTTGGGTTGACAGGAATGGAGTGGTGGAGTGACTGATTGAGCTCTAGAGATATTTCGTTTTCGGACAAGCAAACGCAGATTTGGTTTCCAATTTCAAACCTAATCATGTGTTGATGTGCTCCAAGTTTAATTTTTGGCTACGTTATCAATAAAGCTTGGGAAGAGATGTGATTTTTTACTGAGATATCCATAATATTTGGATATATTCAACGTTTTAGGTTTTTTTTACTTGTCCTGATAACGCATTCTCCTGGGTTTTTGGGGTATAAAAAAACCCGAGCATAAACTCGGGTTTTGATTGGTATTCAGAAAGGCGTGTTAGCAAATCACTTTGATTGCTAGACCACCTTGAGATGTTTCGCGGTATTTCGCGTTCATGTCTTTACCTGTTTCTAGCATGGTTTCGATAACCTTATCTAGAGAAACAGTTGGAGCTGAAGAGCGACGTAGTGCCATACGAGTAGAGTTGATTGCTTTTACTGCCGCAATACCGTTACGCTCGATACATGGAACCTGAACCTGACCTGCAACTGGGTCACACGTTAGACCTAAGTTGTGCTCCATTGCGATTTCTGCTGCCATACATACTTGCTCTGGGCTACCACCCATAAGCTCAGCAAGGCCTGCTGCTGCCATAGAACATGCCACGCCAACTTCACCCTGACAGCCAACCTCTGCACCAGAGATCGACGCGTTACGCTTGTAAAGACCACCGATTGCGCCAGAAGCTGCAAAGTAACGGATGTAATCTTTTTCAGTCACAGTTTGGATGAACTTATCGTAGTAAGCCAGTACCGCAGGGATGATGCCACACGCACCGTTAGTTGGTGCTGTAACAACGCGGCCACCTGCTGCGTTCTCTTCGTTTACTGCGAAAGCAAACATGTTTACCCAATCAACAACAGACATTGGGTCGTTTGTTGTCTTTTCTGAAGTAAGTAGCTGCTGGCGAAGTGCTGCTGCACGGCGAGGCACACGCAGTGGACCAGGCAAAATACCTTCTTCATTCATACCGCGATCCATACACTCGCGCATTGTGCGCCAGATGTTTGCGAAATAAGTACGAGTTTCTTCATCTGAATGAAGCGCATGCTCATTCTTCATGGTTAGTGCGCTGATGGACAATCCACTTTCGTGGCATTGGTTAACCAGTTCCTCTGCCGTTGTAAACGGGTAAGGTACTTTTACTGGGTTTTCAGCTTCTTTACCGAAATTTTCTTCATCAACGATGAAACCACCGCCGATAGAGTAGTAAGTTTTTGAGTACGCCTTTTCGTCATCAATCCAAGCGTGGATCTGCATGCCGTTTTCGTGTAGCTCTAGGTTTGTTTTGTGGAAGTTCATTCCACCTTCACGTGGGAACGATACTGTGTGACAGTGCATGCCAACAGGAAGGCGTTCAGTTTCTTCTACACGAGCGATAAAGCCCGGGATAGAATCGATATCAACTTTCTCAGGAGTGTTGCCTGCAAGACCCATGATGATAGCAATATCTGTGTGGTGACCTTTCCCTGTCAGTGATAGTGATCCATAAACGTCAACGGTGATTTTAGTGATGTCGCGCAGTTTTCCCATTGCACGAAGATCATCAATAAACTCTTTACCCGCTTTCATTGGGCCTACAGTGTGTGAGCTTGAAGGTCCAACACCGATTTTATAGATATCAAAAACACTAATCATATCGATTACCTCAGAAGAAAGCCTCCCAAGGGGAGTTGGGAGGCTTAATTTTATCGTTATATTTTTGGATTAATCATACTGCAACGGGCAGAGATGATTAAAGAGCGCCGTAGATTACAGAACTAATTGCAGCAAGACCACAGATTGCTGTGAAAATTTGCACAGGTGCTGAAGTTTTGTACTTAGCCATCGCAGGAACTTTTTGCATTGCGAAGATTGGCATCAAGAATAGGATTGCCGCAATCATCGGTGCACCCATTGTTTCAATCATACCTAGGATGCTTGGGTTAACGATAGCAACGATCCAAGTTGTGATTACAATGAAGATTAGAGACATCTTCTCGATCTTGCTTACTGGTGATTTTGAACGAGATTTCACTAGACCAACTAGACCTTCGTGCGCACCTAAGAAGTGGCCAAAGTAGCTAGAGGTGATCGCTGCGAAAGCAACCAATGGACCCATGTAAGAGATCAGTGGAGATTCATGCACGTTTGCTAGGTAAGAAAGAACAGAGATGTTTTGCTCTTGCGCTGTTGCTAGTTGCTCTGGAGACAGAGAAAGTACAACAGAGAAAACGAAGAACATAACAAAGCCCATCAGCATCATTGCTGCGCCACCAGTGATAGTGTCAGTTTTCTTAACTGCGTCATCACCGTATACACGACGTTGCTCTTTAGAGAACTGAGAAATGATTGGGCTGTGGTTGAAAGAGAACACAATAACAGGGATTGCTAGCCAAACGATAGCTGGCATTGCACCCCAGTCAGGCGACACTTCCATCATTGAAGTGTTCCAACCAGGAATTAGGTATACAGACAGTGCTAGTAGGATGAACACGAGAGGGTAAACCATTGCTGAAGTTGCTTTCAGCATAAGCTCTTTACCGAATACTACGCCTGCTGTCATTGCAGCAATAAGTGCACCAGAAAGTAGCCAGCGAGGAATAGATTCCATGCCCATTTGGTTAACTAGGAAAGAGTCAACTGTGTTTGTGATACCAACACCGTAGATAAGTACGATTGGGTAGATAGCGAAGAAGTAAGCGAACGTAATAAGGTTTGCGCCAGTCTTACCAAAGTGCTCTTCTACTGTGTCGGTGATGTCCGCTTCAGGGTTTTTCGCAGAAAGAACGAAACGAGCTAAAGATTTGTGTGCGAACCAAGTCATTGGTGCTGCAATTAGGGCTAGGATTACTAATGGCCAGAAGCCACCTGCACCTGCTTTAATAGGAAGGAACAGTACACCTGCACCTACTGCCGTACCAAAAAGGGACAGACACCAGGTAAAGTCTTTGTAAGAAAACTTACTAGACGATTGTGCGGTAGAAACCGCAGAAGTAGTTGTATTCATTTTTTAGTTACTCATTTTGGGAACAGGAAATAAGTCGGGAGTAATTTTGCAAGATTTTACACTAGGAAAATTAGATCTAAATCATTTATTGCTTACGCTTATTGAATGATATGTCAAAAACCTGCTTTTTATCACGAAAATGATGTGCTACTCGTGATTTCTGCTAATGAGTAAAATTAGAAAAACTTATCAATAGGGCTGTTTGTATAAATTTATTTCACCGCAAGCGTTTGCGGTGAAAATGGAAAATTAATCTAATGTGAATGAATGTTTATGAAGCAACGTTTTATTAATATTGATGCGCATAATGATCGCGCCTATAAAAGCACCGATATCAACAACTGTTTAATGTGAAATAATATGTTTTTGCATTGATTCGATAATTTGTGCCGTCATGCCCCAGATGAAATGCTGTCTATATGGGATAGCAAATACACGATGACTGCTTCTTTTTAGGTCAAATTTGGTGCTATACAATTTTTTGGGGTTCAGAATATGGTTGGCAGGAACCTCAAAAACTGACTCTACTTCATTTGGGTCAATATGCGTTTTATATTCCGGAGAAACAAAAGCCAAAAAAGGTGTCACATTAAATTGACTAATCGTTGGTAGTGTAGGCAGTTGACCAAACACATGAATATGCTCATCTTCTATCCCAACTTCTTCTTTGGTTTCTCTTAAAGCGGTATTCACGAGCTGAATATCTTCCTGCTCATATTTGCCACCGGGAAAGCTGATTTGTCCCGGATGATGGCGTAAGTGGGCTGCACGCTTAGTCAGAATGACTTGTAACCCGTCATCGCGTTCCACAAAACCGATTAAGACTGCCGCATCTCTCAGGGACTTTTCTTTCATCCATTTCAGTCGTGCAAGGGACTCTTTGTGGTAGCCCGTTGGAAGCCGAAATTGAAAGTTCTGTAGTAAATGAGTTTTGTCGATAACCAAACTGAGTCCTTATTTATCGTGCCTAACCATTATCTATTATACTCAAAGACGGCAAAGCGTATGGCGTTATCGTTACTGGTTACCAAATAAAGCATTCGCATTAAAACACTCGCCAGCACTTTCCCTCTTTGTGTTGTGTGTCTAACTCTGCTTGAACATATTAATTTGAAACTTATAAGGTTATACACCATTCTTTATTTTAGGACGTCACTATAGGGCAAGTATTGGCCAATGAAAGGGATTATTTTCACCGAGTTCATGGAGTTAGTGGAAGAGAAATTCGGTCTTGATGTGTTAGACCAAGTTCTCGACCTTTCTAACGATGAAGGTGTTTACACCGCTGTTGGTAGTTACGATCACAAAGACTTGGTTAAGTTGATCGTGAATCTCAGTAAAGTATCTGGTGTTCCCCCCGAGCAACTGCAAGAGGTGTTTGGAGAGTGCGTCTTTTTGAATTTACTTCGCTCTATTCCTAGTCACGCCAGTTTGCAACAGTGTGAAACGACGTTTCAATTTGTTCGCCATGTTGAAGACTTTATTCATGTCGAAGTTAAGAAGCTCTATCCTGATGCTAACCCTCCGCAATTTGATTTCATTAGTGAAAACCAATCCCAATTGGTATTTGACTACCACAGCGCAAGATGTATGTCTCACGTATGCTTAGGATTGATAAAAGGTTGTGCTGCACATTTTGGTGAGGTAGTTCATATCAAACATCAAAACCAGTCAGAAGATGGCAGCAAAGTACGTTTTTGGTTAGAGGCTCAATAAGAACGATATGACGGGAAGTTCCTCATTAGAAAGGAAACTCAAACGAGAAGTTGCATCAAGAAAAGCAGCTGAGCAGCTGTTGGAACAGAAAAGCTTAGAGTTATATGAATCCAACCAGCAACTCAGTGTTGCATTGAAAAAGCTAGAGCTGAAATCTAAAAAGGATCTTCGTAAGTTTGAGTTTGAAGAGCAAATTGATGCCACGTTGATTAAGTTCGGTCGTACTTTTTTATCGAGCACGTTCGATGAAGCAATGATAGCGAGCTTTATTGAGCAGCTCACTTCTAACTCGATCATTTCTGCGGCTTACTTGTTTCTTGACGCTACAAAGCTGAGCTCATTGCGTCGTCATCACTTTGGTCACTTACAGCTTCGTCATAACAACGAGATTTTCACCACTCCTAATTGGCAGGGAGAGAATTTGCATTTGCCAGTTATCATTGATGGGGAAACGGTTGGGGAGTTGATTTTCTCTGTGTTGCAAGATCAAATCGATCAGTCTTTTATTTCCAAACAGATGGAGCTCGTGTCTGACTTAGTTCATGGTGTTATTGGTCGACACTTAAGTTTAGAGCGAGAGGTCGAGCTGAGAAAGCGGGCTGAGGAATCAGAAAAAGCGACGAAGGAGTTTGTCGCCATGATTAACCACGAGCTGCGAACTCCTCTCAATGGCGTATTGGGTAGTGCGGAGTTATTGAGTCGAACCCAATTAGAAGAAGAGCAGCGTCAATACTTGAGCAATTTGACTCAATCAGGGGACTTATTGAGAGTGATCATTAATGATCTTCTTGATTTCAGTAAGATGAATGCCGGTATGATGGAAATCATACATAAAGTTTTTGCCTGGGAGGAGCTTGAAAAAGCCATCATGGGTGTATTTGCAGCTAAGGCTGCTGAAAAACGCATCCATTTCTCTATCGACAAAAAGCTGGGGATTCCAGAATTTTTAGTCGGTGACTTAGAGCGCATTACACAAATTTTGGTTAACTTGGTGGGAAACGCGATTAAGTTTACTCACTTGGGTGGCGTCGTGTTACGGGTGGAATGGCTTAACGGCACGGCTTATTTTGAGGTTGAAGACACTGGTATTGGCATCCCAATAAAAGCACAGCCGTCACTATTTGATCCATTTGTCCAAGTTGATCGCTCAGCGAAACGCAGCTTTGAAGGCTCAGGTTTAGGTCTCGCGATTTGTAAAAATCTCGTGGATTTGATGCAAGGTCAAATTAGCTTTGAGAGTGAAGAGCGCAAAGGGACAACTTTTAAAGTTGCTATTCCTCTTGAGGAAGGGCAAGCACAAGGCACAGCAGAGGGGGAATTGGTCACCATAGAGCGAAGCGATTTAGCAGGACGCTCAATATTAGTGGTTGATGACATCAGAATGAATCAAGTCATTGTTACTCAAATGCTGAAAAAACTCGACATTACACCTGATTTAAAAGCCAACGGCAAAGAAGCATTAGAAGCGGTGAAAAGTAAAGACTACGAACTGATATTCATGGACTGCCGAATGCCTGAAATGGATGGTTATGAGGCGACGATGTATCTGAGAGAGCGTGGCTTTACTCATCCTATTATTGCATTAACCGCTGGCACTACCATCGAAGAGCGTCAAAAGTGTATTGATTCAGGCATGGACGACATCCTCACTAAGCCATACACCGCAACCGATATTGAACAGATTATGTGTAAGTGGCTTGAGCAGTAGACGCTTCCTTTTAAAAAAGAATTTTTGTTGGCCAACGGCTAAAAGCTAAAGTACATGCAAATAAAATACACAGAAAAACGCACCACACTGGATAATGCCGATCATTTAACGATGTTTTTTGGGTCATTCTAGCGAGCCTTGGCGAGACTAAGAATCTAGTAGCAGCACGATGAGCGGGTAATGAAACAAATTTGACCACAAAGTGCTCGAATAGAAGAACCTGTATCACGCTCTTTCGTCGCTGTGCAGGGTGATGAGATACAGAAATATGCCACTCGCTGTTAAACGAGCGGCATTATCCGTTCTGGAGGCATTTTAGATTGTTTTCGTCAATAGCATTAAAGCGACGTTGTCCGCGGTTGAAATCTACGATTGCAGCGCTGGTAAAATCTTTGAAAGCTTGTCCAACGTTTCTTGATACTCAGAGGCGCAATCGCTATCTGCCACGACGCCGCCGCCAGCCCAAGCGTAAAGTTTGTTTTGTTCCGCTACAAGAGTTCGGATAGTAATGCTGGTGTCCATACGACCATGGCGTGAAATGTAGCCAATACTGCCGCAATACGCGCTGCGTCGATGCGGCTCCAGTTCTTCAATGATCTGCATTGCGCGAACTTTAGGTGCGCCCGTAATTGAACCGCCTGGAAAACACGCTCGCAGCAAATCCGCAGGAGCGTATTGTTCATCCAAATTTGCACGAATGGTGCTCACCAAATGATGCACGGCAGGGAAGCTTTCAATATCGAACAGCTTTGGAACGTGAACGCTACCCGGTGATGCAACTCGACCAATATCATTACGCAGCAAATCGACAATCATCAGGTTTTCTGCCTGATCTTTTTCCGCTGTCTGCAAGTCATGGGCATTAGCGTTATCTTGCTTTGGATCTTCGCTGCGAGGGCGAGTACCTTTGATTGGTTTTGTTTCAATGACGCGATCTTTGAGCTCTAAAAAGCGCTCTGGAGAGATACTCAAAATCGAAGACTCAGGCATACGGATAAAAGCGGAAAATGGCGCTTGGTTGGCGGACTCTAATTTTAGATACGCTTGCCACTCACTGCCTTGATACGGTGCGTTAAAGCGTTGCGCCAAATTGATCTGATAACAGTCACCGCTCAACAAGTATTCTTGCACCTTGTCAAAGCGAGTGGCGTAGCTCTCTTTTGTCATGTTTGACTGCCAAGCACCAGACAAAGCGAAGTCAACGGTTTGTTCTGCTTTTTGCTCGTTTAACCATTGCCAAGCTTGCTCGATGTTCTGACCGACTAAGCATGCTTTTTTAAGCTTGTGGTCAACAACGACGGCCCATTCATACAGACCCACCGCCATATCCGGCGTGTTGAGATCTTTTTCTGCCACTTCTGGCATCGTTTCTACGCGGCGACCTAAATCGTAACTGAAGTAACCTAGCGCACCGCCGACAAAAGGCAAATCCAATTCTTTATTTAACTCTACGTGAGGAAGCCACTGTTCTTGCATCTGATGAAGCAGCGCAAATGGGTCATCTTGAGTTGAATAGGCATTCGATGGCGTTTCAACTTGTGTGTTGTCGGCAGTGGTTTCTAACGTTGCAATTGGGTTGGCAACCAATACATCGAAGCGGCTATCGATATGCGTTTTTGATGCAGAACGCAGCAACATCGCCCAAGGTAGGTGTTGAATGCGAGAAAAAAGGTGAAGAGTAAACTCTGGTGCGTATTCCAGCGCTTTAAAATCAATGAATTGATTGTCCATGTTGTTCATTTGTGTAATTTGTGACAAAGAGATCGTTCACTGCATGGCATGTCATGGGCAGCAAGAGTATCATATTCCTCTGTATAGCCAAACTCCCTCTATTCATAGGGTTTTGAGATGGTTTACAAGTAGGCAACTTCAGCATTTCGTGTGTCGATATCAGCCGTTCGACAATTGTTTATAAAAAACGAAGCTCAAAAGAGCAATAAGCTCAACAAACACGATTGAAGCCAAGCCAATAATGGAAGCATAACTATAACGAGGCATGTAATGACGGTAATACGCAAGCAGGATGTGATCAGCAGTGTCGCTGATGCGCTACAGTATATTTCTTACTACCACCCGCTAGACTTTGTTCAAGCTCTTGAAAAAGCCTATCACCGCGAAGAGAGCCAAGCCGCTAAAGACGCGATTGCTCAGATCTTAATTAACTCCCGAATGTCCGCAGAAGGTCACCGTCCAATTTGTCAGGATACTGGTATTGTGACGTGTTTCGTCAACATCGGTATGGGCGTGCAATGGGATTCGACCGACATGACGGTTCAGCAGATGGTAGATGAAGGTGTTCGACAAGCGTACACGAACCCTGATAACCCGTTGCGTGCGTCAGTACTTATGGACCCTGCTGGTAAACGTATTAATACCAAAGACAACACGCCTGCCGTCGTACATATCAACATGGTTCCGGGCGATAAAGTTGAAATTCAGATCGCTGCGAAGGGCGGCGGTAGCGAAAACAAAACTAAGATGGTGATGCTAAACCCATCTGACGATATTGCTGAGTGGGTAGAAAAAACGCTACCAACAATGGGGGCGGGCTGGTGTCCTCCTGGCATGCTTGGCATTGGTATCGGCGGTACGGCTGAAAAAGCAGCGGTATTGGCAAAAGAATCTCTAATGGAACACATCGATATTCAAGAGCTTATTGACCGTGGCCCACAAAACGCAGAAGAAGAGCTTCGTTTGGATATCTTCAATCGCGTGAACAAACTTGGTATCGGTGCGCAAGGTCTTGGCGGTTTGACGACTGTTGTCGACGTTAAAATCAAAACTGCGCCAACGCACGCGGCTTCTAAGCCTGTTTGTTTGATCCCGAACTGTGCGGCGACTCGTCACGTGCACTTCACGCTTGATGGTAGCGGCCCAGCAGAGCTAACACCACCTAAACTAGAAGATTGGCCAGACATCACTTGGGAAGCGGGCGAAAATACGCGTCGCGTAAACTTAGATACAATTACTAAAGAAGAAGTACAAGAGTGGAAGACAGGCGAAACGGTTCTTCTATCAGGTAAAATTCTGACTGGTCGTGATGCTGCGCATAAACGTATTCAAGGCATGCTAGATAATGGCGAAGGTCTGCCTGAAGGCGTAGATCTAAACGGTAAGTTCATTTACTACGTAGGCCCTGTCGATGCAGTTGGTGATGAAGTCGTTGGTCCTGCTGGCCCAACAACATCAACGCGTATGGATAAATTCACCGATATGATGCTAGAAAAAACAGGCATCATGGGCATGATCGGTAAAGCTGAGCGTGGCCCTGCAACGGTTGAATCTATCAAGAATCACAAAGCGGTTTACCTAATGGCTGTCGGTGGCGCTGCGTACTTGGTGGCGAAAGCGATCAAGAAAGCTCGCGTTGTCGCATTTGAAGATTTAGGTATGGAAGCGATTTACGAATTTGAAGTTGAAGATATGCCAGTAACAGTGGCTGTCGACTCAAATGGTGTTAACGCGCACCAAATTGGTCCAGACACTTGGAAAGTGAAAATTCAAGAGATGGAAGCATAAGGCAAAGGGCAATCTTGCTGCGTCTCAGTAGAGAGAATGTGACAAGGTGCTGATTTACCTAGCAAACAATTGACAAAAGTGCAGCGAAACCTGCACTTTTTGTCTATATAATTAAGGATATAAACCTTTAGGCATAGCAATCAAACGTTATGCGAACAATAATTAGGAGACGGCATGCCTCGTTTTATTCAGATTCTACAAATTATTCTTGCTGTAGTGATAGGTGGCTTTGTTGGCTATGACTTGATTCTTCACGGTATCAGCATCTTTGATGAAAAGTACGTGACCATCACATGTGTGTTGTGGCTGATTTTAGAAATCGCTCTATTTGTTATCTATAAGTTGATCGAAGACGACTAGGCTTAAAGAAAGCGGGTTCCTGTTTAACATAGTAATCAGCGCATATAGAGTAACTAATGCTGTAGATTAAGTAAGCCTCTGAACCACTCAGGGGCTTTTCTTTTTTTGATACAGCATTAAGCCGGATGTTTTGTTCATCTTTTATTAAGGTATATAAAGTTAAACTCATAGAATTCGGGATAGAACAGTATTCATAGCTCGAAATTCGAAGTCGCTGACAACGTTGTTTTAAAGTGGAGTAAGATAAAGAAGCGTAATGAAGAGAATAAAGAAAGAAGTTAATGACTTTATCAACAGAGGTATGGACTCTAATGTTCGAATTGCTGTCACCGGACTTTCTCGTGCCGGTAAGACGGCATTCATCACGTCATTAGTGAATCAGCTTCTTCATACTGCAACCCATGACAATTTGCCTCTTTTGACTGCGGCTAGAGATAAGCGCCTTATTGGAGCGAAACGTGAGCCTCAATCGAATATGATGGTGCCACGCTTTGCTTACGATGATGCGATGAGCCAAATTCATGCTACTCCACCTCAGTGGCCAGTACCGACACGTGATGTAAGTGAGATTCGCTTAGCGCTCAAGTACAAACCAAATAAAACCACGAAAAAGCTGTTGAGTAAAACCGCAATTTTAAATGTTGATATTATCGACTATCCAGGAGAGTGGTTGCTCGACCTGCCTTTATTGGACATGGACTTTGCAACGTGGTCGCAAACTCAGTTTGATGCACTTAAAGGCCAGCGTGGCGATTTAGCCAAAGCTTGGCTTTCTGAACTAGAGAAAGTGGACCTCTATGCAGAAGTGAATGAGAAACTACTTGAGAAAGTTGCACACACATACACCGAGTACCTTCATGCCTGTAAAGACGCTGGCCTTCATTGGGTTCAGCCTGGCCGCTTTGTGTTACCTGGTGAGCTAGCAGGCGCGCCGGTGCTACAGTTTTTTCCGTGTCGTGTTGATTCGGAAAGCAAAGCGTCCAAGGGCAGTAACTTAGCGATGTTAGAAGCCCGTTTTCAGGAATACCAACAGAAAGTCGTGAAAGCGTTTTATAAGCATCATTTTGCGACCTTCGATCGCCAGATTGTACTGGTGGATTGTTTGCAGCCTCTCAATGCCGGTGATGAAGCGTTTTACGACATGCGCCAAGCGCTAGAACAGATCATGCATAGCTTCCGCTATGGTCGTAGTAGCTTTTTGCGTCGTTTGTTCTCACCAAAAATCGACAAAGTGTTGTTTGCTGCTACAAAAGCGGATCATATCACGCCCGATCAGCACCCAAATTTGGTGTCTCTGCTCCAACAAATGGTGCATCCAGCATGGCAAACGGCAGCCTACGAGAATATTGAGATGAGCTGCATGAGTATCGCTTCCATCCAAGCAACCACGACGGGGTTTATTTCCTCTGGAGATAAGACCATCCCGGCGTTACAAGGAACAACATTGGGTGGTGAGCCGATGACTATGTTTCCCGGAGAGGTGCCGAAAAAGCTACCAAATGCAGCTTATTGGCAAAACAACGGGTTTGATTTTACGTCGTTTCGTCCGATGCCCTCACCGAATGATGAGCCAGTGAAGCACATACGCTTAGACAAAGCACTGGATTACCTGATTGGAGATAAATTGAAATGAGTGAGTTGAAGCAAAAACAAGTTTTCTCTGAAAAGGTAATGGAAAAAGAGCAGCAATCGAATCAACCGGAGTTGACGGCGCAGCAAACATTCGGCGAAAAAGAAACATTTGTACCTGTTGAAGTTAAAGAAGCGCACCAGGAGACCGAACAGGAATTGCAACTCGAGCATGTCATTCGTCCAAAATCGGGCAGAAAATGGCTCGCGACTGGCGCATTTGCAACTTTTGCTGGTTTGGTTGGCTGGCAAGCGGTGGACTCGGTTATAACCGCAATTCAGGCTTCTGATTGGCTAGCCTTAAGCTGGACGGGGTTTATTGCTGCGATCGCTTCGCTTGGTTTAGGAGCTATGGGTAAAGAGCTTTGGAAACTGCGAAAACTACGAAATCATTTTAGTGTTCAAGAAGAAGCAGAAGCACTTGTTAATAGTGAGAGCGTTGGGAAAGGGAAAGCCTTTTGCGAAACCGTAGCAGAACAAAGTGGTGTGATGGCAGAGAATCCGGGCTTTGATCGTTGGCAGAACAGTATTAACCCTGCTCATAGTGACGCTGAAATTCTTGATATGTATGACTCGATGGTGGTGAGCCAACAAGACAAGTTGGCAACGAAAATCGTATCACAGCACGCAACCGAGTGTGCGGCCCTAGTCGCCGTGAGCCCTCTGGCTGCCGCTGATATGTTGCTGGTGGCGTGGCGAAATTTCAAAATGATCGACAACCTCTCCAAGGTATATGGGGTAGAGCTAGGTTATGCATCTCGCATCAAGTTACTAAGAGCGGTATTTGTCAATATGGCGGCGGCTGGTGCCAGTGAGCTCGCTATTGATGCCAGTATGGATTTGATGTCGATGGATCTTGCTGGCAAAGTTTCTTCTCGTGCGGGGCAGGGACTAGGTGTTGGTATTCTAACGGCACGTTTGGGCTTGAAAGCGATGACCTTATTGCGTCCACTACCCTGGTATCCTGACCGTCAGGTTAAGTTGGGCACCATACGCAAGGCAGTGGCGGCGAAAGTTGCATCAATTACGATGAAACCGTAACGAATATCAACTTTGATGGATAGGATTGCTTGACGCCATTCCAAGCATGATAGAAACTACTGTCAACTTTTCCTGACAGTTGTGAATTGGGATATTTTAAGTGCGTCTTGAAGTCTTATGTGAAGATCGACTCGGCTTGACCCGAGAACTGCTCGATATTTTAGCGTCTAAAAGCATCGACTTACGTGGTATCGAAATCGATATTAGCGGTATTATCTATTTGAATTGCCCGGATATTGATTTTGATACGTTTAGTGAGCTGATGGCTGAAATCCGCCGTATTCCGGGGGTGAAAGACGTACGTAAAATCCAGTTTATGCCGATGGAGCGCCACAATACGGAGCTGCTCTCGTTAGTTGATAACTTGCCCGATCCGGTTTTTGCCATTGATCTTAAAGGTGCCGTAGACATGGCGAACATGTCTGCACTTTCATTGCTTGGCCTTCACAAGCAAGAAGTGATTGGTACTCAAATCGGTGCTTTGTTACCAAGTGTTCGTTTCTCTCGTTGGTCTGAAGGTGTTAATGGTCGAACGCGGGAAAACCTTGTGATTGATGGCTTGGACTATGTTCTAGAGTTGATGCCCGTTTATATCCGAGACGAAGCGCAAAACTCGACTCTAGCGAGTACTCTAATGACGATTCGCTCTAGTCAGCAAGTTGCCAGAATTGAAGAAGCACTACCGCTGCATAATCCTCTGGGTTTTGAGCACTTTGTTGGTATATCGAACCGTCATAAAGCACTAATGAACCAAGCTAAGAAGCTGTCTGTGCTTGACCAACCATTGTTGATTGAGGGCGAAACGGGGACTGGTAAAGAAATGCTTGCTAAAGCTTGCCATAGCCGTTCTAGCCGCGCGAGCAAGCCATTCCTAGTTTTGAGTTGTGCTTCGATGCCTGACGATGTAGCAGAAACTGAACTTTTTGGTCATGCGCCGGGTTCATTCAATCATGAACAAGGCCACAAAGGCATCTTTGAGCAAGCAAATGGCGGGACGGTATTTCTTGATGAAATCGGTGAAATGAGCTCGCATCTTCAAATCAAGCTGTTACGTTTTCTACAAGATGGTAATTTCCGTCGTGTCGGTGCAGAAGATGAGATGCATGTCGATGTTCGTATCATCGCTTCAACAAAACATAACCTTGCCGAGCTTTCTGAAGCAGGAATGTTCCGTGAAGATTTGTATTATCGTCTCAACGTACTTACGCTCAGCATTCCTCCGTTACGTAAGCGCTCAAACGACGTTGCACCATTGCTTGAGTTGTTCGTGGCGAAACATGCTCAACAGCTTGGGATTGATAAGCCAGAGTTTGATGATGGTCTAGTTGATGCCCTTGCAAATTATCAGTGGCCAGGAAACATGCGCCAGCTGGATAACATGGTTCTTCGAGCGCTCACGGAAATGGATGGTGGTATACTAAACGCGGATCACTTCAATTTACCTCAGCCTCAGTCAGTCGGCGCTGGTAGTGCAACGCTTAACATCGACGGTTCTTTGGATGAGATCATGCGTGATTATGAATCTCAAGTTCTGGAACGTTTGTATCAGTCATTCCCATCAAGCCGCAAGCTTGCTAAGCGCTTAAATGTATCGCATACCTCAATCGCTAATAAACTGCGTGATTACGGTATCCGTAAGAATTAATCGAATTGAACGAAAAGACGGAATTAATCATTTGTAATGGAAGATAACAGCTCATCTATCGCCGTACATAGGTTGGACGGTGACTTGCTTCTTCGTACCGCTGAAATCGGTGACGCAGATATGATTGCCGAATATTTTCAAGCGAACCGAGAATACCTGAAACCGTTTGAACCGAAACGTGAAGAGGCTTTTTTCTCAGTGAACGGTTGGTTGCAAAAGCTTATCAAGCTCAATGAGCTGCATCGAATGGGATTGGGGTATTATTGCCTTTTAGTCAGAGCCTCTTCGGGTGAAATGCTAGGTACGATATCCTTTAGTAGTTTGAGTCGTTTTCCTTTTTATTCTTGTAACGTCGGATATTCTCTCGCTGAAAAAGCGCAAGGGCATGGTTATATGCGTCGTGGATTAACCATGGCTTGCGACTACATGTTTAACGTTCAGAAACTGCATCGTATTCAAGCTGGCTACATGCCTCACAATAAACGCAGTGAAGCTGTGCTAGAGCATGTAGGTTTCAACCGAGAAGGGTATGCAAAAGATTACCTTTTGATTAATGGTGAGTGGCAAGACCACGTTCTAACGTCGCTTATTAATCCGAATTGGCAGCCAGAAGGACGATAGTATGGAACGATTGGAAAAGCAGTTAGCACTGGTAATCGAGCTCGATAAACTCAAAAGCATTTTCCGCCGAACTCGAGTTAAAAGTGCTGAAGGGCGCCTCGAAAATAGTGGTGAGCATAGTTGGCATGTCGCACTGATGGCAATATTGATGGAAGAGCATGCGAATGCACCTGTTGATATTTGCCGAGTGATGAAAATGTTATTGATACATGACGTAGTAGAGATCGACGCGGGCGATACCTTTGTTTATGATACTGCTGCGTCTCAAGAGCAAGCAAAAAAAGAAATTAGAGCCGCAGAGCGCTTGTTTGGTATGTTACCCAGCGATCAGGAGCAAGAGCTATTGGCGCTTTGGCATGAATTTGAAGCCGCGCAGACCGATGATGCTAAGTATGCAAAAGCACTCGATCGGTTAATTCCAATGCTCTTGAACTACCATAATAATGGTCAGAGTTGGAAGGAACATGGTGTCTCACGCGAACAAGCACTTACCATTAATAAACGAATTGAATTTGGCTCTGTTACCTTATGGGACAAAGCGAAAGAGTTGATTGAAGAAGCCACAGAAAAAGGTTGGCTGAAATCGTAATAAAGGAGACTGAATGTCTTATTTGCCTTTGGACGAATACCAAAGAAAATGGATTTTTACGCATCAGTCGATGCCTGTGCCAGAAGAAGATTTGGCTTTTATTAAGCCGATGAGCCAAGCCCGCTCAGCACAATTTTGGAAAGAAAATATCAGTGCTCAAAGCCCTGATATGGATAGACTTAGTTCCCAAGACTGGCCAATGAATGAGGCGAATTGGTCTGAAACTGTGGATTGGATGGCTGCGTGGGAGTCGGATGATCCTGACATGCCAGCGGAAGCTGAGGCACATATCGATTGGCAAGACGATGTAACCGTTTACTTTTGCTACGAGAAGTACAATGTCATCGAAACGAAATGGTCTATTTTTAAAAAGCACTGGAAGAACTTTCTCTTTTATGACGATGGTCCGATACTAATAGGACGTCGCCGTTCGCAAGCACTTTGGTTTGATTCAAAAGGCAATGTGAAACTCGGTGTTCGTCAATAACGAGTTATAAAGCAAAGCCACCTTTCGAGGTGGCTTTGTTTTTCTAAAGGCTGGATAATGGACTCAACACGCCGCCAGCCCCGCGCTCGATAACGTGAGTATAGATTTGCGTGGTTTTTACATCAGTATGCCCTAATTGTTCCTGAACAGTTCTAATGTCTGCGCCAGATTCCAATAAGTGCGTGGCAAAACTGTGTCTTAGTGTGTGGCAAGTTACAGTTTTCTCAATGCTTGCGTCGCTTGCCGCGCGCTTTACTGCTCTTTGTATTGCGCTTTCATTGATATGATGCCTTCTCAATTCACCAGTGTCTCGATCTGCGCTTAACTTTGTTGATGGAAACAAAAAGTGCCAGTTAAAATCTAGCTCCGCTTTTGGGTATTTACGTCGTAAACCTTCAGAGATGTATACGCCCGCATAACCAGGCATGTGCCTATCTTTAAAGTAATAGTTTCTTGCTAAATTAACTTGAGCTTTGAGTGGTTCATGCAGTTCTTTGGCTAATGTGACTGTACGATTTTTACCTCCTTTTCCTTGCCAAACGCGAACTGCACCATAATCATAATCGATGTCTTGAACTCTTAAGCGTAAACATTCCATAACTCGAAGCCCTGAGCCGTAAAGCAGCTGAATATGGAGTCTATACCTCGGGTCGATATGCTGAACGAATCTTCGGATCTCCTCCCTGGTTAATACAACGGGAAGTTTCTTTTCGGTCAAGGATTTCTGAAATCTCATATCAAGTGATAGTGGGGTTTTGAAATAATCACGATATAAAAATGATATTGAGTTCAGCGCCAAAGCTTGCGTTTTTACCGCAACTTTTTCTTCTACCGCTAAGTAACTCAGAAATTGAATGACATCATCTTCTGCTAGTGTTGATGGGTGAGCAAGCTGGTGAAAAGTGATAAAGCGTTTTATCCAAAATAGATAACTTTCGATGGTTTTATTCGCATAATGACGAGTAAGCATGTGCTCTTTTACACTAAGTAAAAACTGACTTTTCATGATAAAATTGACCTGTTTATTTATACAGCCCCTTCAGTCTATCAGCTCTTTTGTAATTAGCGTGCATTGCGCCGTCTAATTGCGCGCGCGACCACACATATTCATACTGTTTTTCTATTTGTTTCATGTATATAGGTGCTACGATTTATAGCGCTTTTGATCAGAAAGAGGGCGGTAGCCTGCCAGAAAGACGGTAAGTCGCCGTATAGAAAGCGTTATGTTTTAGAGGAAATTATGTTATTACATACAAAATATAGAAATGTTGTTAAAAAAGTATCCATTCTCAATG
>NZ_JAWORD010000022.1:0-85743 GCF_033337665.1 Vibrio sp. Vb2960
GCGCTGGACTAAACAAAGGCCCCCTTTTAGGGGGCTCACACAAAGCCACCTTCTTTAGAAGGTGGTAATTTACTATCTGCGTCGAGTGAAAATACGTTGTTATGTAAATATTGGATGAGGTATTGCATAGTTGACCTAAATTATTGAAAACAATTCTTAATGATATTTTTCTAAGCTTTATTGGGCATGACAATCTCCTCCAAAATTTAAAAAGGAGGTACTTTCATGGCTTCAATAAGAATAAGCGGCTCTGTTGGCTTGGGTGGTAAAAATGTGGATGTTGATATTCGTACGGTACAAAGGTCTATTAACCAATTGCTTGGTTCTTTAAAGGGAGTAAAGGAGCTTAAAGTGGATGGGAAACTAGGCTCTAGACCGGAAAACTCCAAGACTGTCGCCGCAATTAAAGCTTTTCAGAAAAACCTTGTTGGGATGGCTCGTCCAGATGGAAGGATAGATGTGAATGGAAAAAGCCATCGTAAGCTAAATGAGTATTTAAAACGAACACCTGAGACTGCGGTGGCATATACGTTACCCTTGGTTGGCTCAAGAGATGCGTTGACGGACTTGGATTATAGCAAAGTAGCTGAAACTCTTGGATGCGAAGTCGCTGCTATTAAAGCTGTAGCTGAAGTTGAGAGCCGAGGAGAAGCCTACTTTAGCAATGGTAAGCCAAAGATTTTGTTTGAGGCTCATATATTTTCGAGACTCACTTCAAGAGCCTACGATAACAGTCATCCGAGTATTTCAAGTCGGCATTGGAATCGAAGTCTGTACGTTGGTGGTGTCTCAGAATACGTACGTTTAAATAAAGCGATTGAACTGAATTCAAATGCAGCAATCCGCTCCGCATCTTGGGGACGTTTCCAAATTATGGGCTTTAATTTCAAGTTAGCTGGTCATGTTACCGCTGAATCCTTTGTTAAAGCTGTATTCGAGTCGGAGAAGAAACAACTTGAGGCTTTTGTTACGTTTATCCAAAAGTCTGGCTTAGGTGAACATATAAGAGATAAAAATTGGGCTGCCTTTGCTCGTGGTTACAATGGTTCTGAGTATCAGAAAAATCAATACGACGTCAAATTAGAAAAGGCTTACAAAAAATATGCTTCGATTAAAAATGCTGCGTAACATTTCTTTGCTTGGACTTATTTTTAGTTCATCTGCTTGTGCTTCCAGCCACACTAATACTGCGCTATTTAAGTGTGATGTTTCACATCCTAACCGTCTAGAAATATCAATAGAAAATATAAACAGTCAGGTTCTACTGTCGGAGCTTAATTTAGGGGGGAGCAGTATTGAAAGAACCTTAGTTATAAAGGACTTTAAATTAGACCAGTATCATCGAGCGTTGGTAGATGAGAAGTCACTGGAATTTAGTATTGGTGAGCGCGTCATATTAGTCAGTGAGTACTTTAGCGAGGAGTTTGGTGAGGTAGAGAAGATACTCAGTGTTACTTTGAGAGAGCCTGAGCAAACGCAGTACTTTGAATGTGAGGAAGGGAGTATGAGTAACCTTGCATTGCTTTTCCATGAGAGTGTTGAATAATCGATTGCAGAGTAATTATTACCAAAGCGTAATAGTGTTTTCGAATTTACCCTAATTATCTTGTTATTTGTAATCGATATAATCGTCCACCTTACCACGGTAAGTAGATTTTCTCATTCAAGTAACGAGGAGGGCTTATGGCCGTAGGGTGGGCAAACGACGATAGTGTCAGCCAACAAATTCAAAACACAATAGACGACGAGATTTCTCGTGTTCGTGGCAGTATCACAAAGGGTGAGAGCGTCCATTACTGCGCTGAGTGTGGTGATGAGATTCCGGAAGCTCGTCGTCTTGCTATGAAAGGCGTTCGTCTGTGTATCGAATGTCAGTCAACAATCGAATTGGTATCTCAACGCCAAGCATTGTTCAATCGACGAGCGAGTAAAGACAGTCAACTTCGATAGCTTTACTGCTCTAATAAATAACGAGACGGTTTGAGTCTCATACTCAAACCGTTTTCGTATTGAATTGAACTATGAAGCGAAGCAGTCTCTACGTTGCAACGCCGCATCAATCGCGTTAACTAGCTTCTCAATATCTTCCGGCTTGCTGATGAACGGCGGCATCATATAAATCAGTTTGCCAAATGGACGAATCCACACTCCGTGTTCAACAAACAAGGCTTGGATGGTTTCCATATTCACAGGGCGATGCGTCTCCACTACGCCAATGGCACCTAACCAACGGGTGTTCTTCACCAACTCGTATTCTTCAAGTTTTGGTAGTAACTCAGAAAACAGCGTTTCAATTTGTTGGGTTTGTTGCTTCCAATCACCTTGCTCGATCAATTCCAAACTTGCAGTAGCTACAGCACAAGCGAGTGGATTCCCCATAAAGGTTGGACCGTGCATAAAACAACCAGCATCACCACCACAAACAGTGTCTGCTACGTGTTTGCTCGCGAGGGTCGCAGAGAGGGTCATGTAGCCGCCAGTGAGTGCTTTCCCAACGCACAGAATGTCTGGTTGAATATCTGCATGTTCGCAGGCAAACAATTTGCCTGTGCGTCCAAAACCAGTAGCGATCTCATCAGCAATCAATAACAAGCCATATTTGTCGCAAAGTCTACGCACGCCTTTGAGAAATTCTGGATGGTAGATACGCATGCCACCTGCGCCTTGAACGATAGGCTCAAGGATCACCGCAGCAAGTTCTTGATGGTGCGTCTCGATCTTGTGCTCGAAGTCGGTAAGGTCTTCTGGCTTCCATTCATCCCAATAACCACAAGTTGGTGACTCCGCAAAGATATGCTCAGGTAAAAAGCCTTTGTAAAGAGAGTGCATTGAGTTGTCAGGATCGGTAACCGACATCGCCGCAAACGTATCGCCGTGATAACCGTGTCGCAAAGTAAGAAACTTCGGTCGGCGTTCGCCTTTTGCATGCCAATATTGCAGCGCCATTTTTAAGCTGACTTCTACGGCAACGGAGCCTGAATCGGCAAGGAATACATGTTCAAGATTACTTGGGACTAGGGATAGCAACTTCTTACACAAACTGATTGCTGGCTGGTGGGTGATCCCGCCAAACATCACGTGAGAGACCTTATCGATTTGCTTGTGCGCGGCTTGATTTAAGTGCGGATGGTTGTAGCCGTGGATCGTCGACCACCAAGAAGACATGCCATCTACAAGCTCAGTATCATCTTCCAGTTTAATGTGAACACCATTTGCCGATGCCACTGGGTAGCAGGTCAGAGGTGTCAATGTCGAAGTGTAAGGATGCCAGATATGCTGGCGGTCGAAGGCGAGATCCATGTGCGATTCCAATAATAATTTAGATTAAAAAATAAACAGGTGTAAACTTTGTTCTTTTGTGTTGTGTTGACAGTTTATCGAGACTCAGTAGACTGTCAACACAACAACAAAAGTGACTAAAGGAATACACGTGGAAGTTCGTCATAACTGGACGCATGCTGAAGTGCGCGACCTCATGGAAAAACCATTCATGGATCTCCTATTCGAAGCGCAGCTTGTACATCGTCAATATCAACAAACCAACCATGTTCAAGTAAGCACGCTTCTGTCGATTAAGACAGGTGCTTGTCCAGAAGATTGTAAGTACTGTCCTCAGAGTGCTCGTTACACCACAGACATCGAGAAAGAGCGTCTGATGGAAGTAGAACGCGTACTCGATGCTGCGCAAAAAGCCAAAAATGCTGGTTCTACTCGATTCTGTATGGGCGCAGCATGGAAAAATCCAAAAGAGCGTGACATGCCGCATTTGACCGACATGATCAAAGGCGTGAAGGACATGGGTTTAGAAACGTGTATGACATTAGGTATGTTGACACCAGATCAAGCAAAGCAATTGGCAACCGCAGGTCTGGATTACTACAACCACAACCTAGATACCTCACCTGAGTTCTACGGCAACATTATTACCACACGTACTTACCAAGACCGTTTAGATACTTTATCTCACGTACGTGATGCTGGCATGAAGATCTGTTCCGGTGGCATCATCGGCATGGGTGAAAGTGCTAACGACCGAGCAGGTTTGTTGGTTGAATTGGCTAACTTGCCGGTACACCCTGAAAGCGTTCCAATCAACATGCTCGTGAAGGTAAAGGGGACACCACTGGAAGAAGTGGATGATGTTGAGCCTTTCGATTTCATTCGCCTGATTGCGATTGCACGAATCATGATGCCTCAATCAGCCGTTCGTTTATCCGCCGGCCGTGAAAACATGAACGAACAAATGCAAGCGCTGTGTTTTATGGCGGGTGCAAACTCCGTTTTCTATGGCTGCAAACTTCTGACCACGCCAAACCCTTCTGAAGACAAAGACATGATGCTGTTCAACAAGCTCGGTATTAACAGCCAAGAGGTGTCTCAAAAACCTGATGAAATCGAAGAAAACGAGTTACTCGATCGCGTCGTAGAGCGCGTTGCTGCTCGTCCAACAAAAGACGACCTTTTCTACGATGCCAGCGTTTAAATCTCGTATCGAGTCCGCCCTTGCTGAGCGTAAAACGCAAGGGTTGAATCGTTCTATGAATGTGGTGTTTGCCGGTAACCAGTCCGTTTTGGAACACGAAGGCAGACGCTACATTAATTTCTCAAGTAATGATTATTTGGGCTTGGCCAATGACCAAGCGCTTGTTCGGGCTTGGCAGCAAGGTTTAAGCGTATACGGCAGTGGCAGTGGGGCATCACCAATGGTGACTGGCTTTAGTGCAGCACACAGCAATTTAGAAGCCGCACTAACTGAATGGTTGAGCTACGACAGAGCAATTCTGTTTGGTTCTGGATTCAGTGCTAATCAAGCCTTGTTGTTCACCTTGTTAGAAAAAACAGACGTATTGATCCAAGATCGTTTGAATCATGCTTCACTGATGGAAGCGGGGATGTTGTCACCAGCTAAGATGAAGCGTTTCAAGCACAATGACATCGAGCACCTGAAGTCGCTGATTAATAGCGAAGGCAACCATCTAGTTGTGACTGAAGGGGTATTCAGCATGGACGGTGACTGTGCACCACTCGCTGATATCGCTGCTGTCGTTGATAGCCACAATGCATGGTTTGCTGTCGATGACGCTCATGGAATTGGTGTTCTCGGTCAATCCGGTGGTGGTTCTTGCGAGTTGGCAAAGGTTAAACCTGAGATACTGATCGTTACTTTCGGCAAAGCGTTTGGTATGTCTGGCGCGGCTATTTTATGTGACCACGCAACGGGAGATTTTTTGACTCAGTTTGCTCGTCACCATGTGTATTCCACAGCGATGCCTCCGGCACAAGCCTATGCGCTGACGCATGCGGTTTCTATGGTTCAAGAACAGTCTTGGCGACGTGAAAAGCTTTCAGAGCTTAGTGAAGTGTATCGAGACTGCCTCAGCGATCTGGAGGGCTTTGTTGAGACTCAGACTTCGATTAAGCCGTTTGTGATTGGTGAATCTGAATTGGCTTTGCGAGTAGCAGGTGCTTGTCGCCAAAACGGTATTTGGGTGACTGCTATTCGCCCTCCGACGGTGCCTAAAGGAACGTCTCGTCTTCGAATCACACTCACTGCCAATCACACTAATGAACAAGTTAAAACGCTTTCAATCGCATTGAAGCAAGCATTAGGAGCGCTGTAATGGATAATGCAACTACCGCATTAGCGCAAACGCTCGCGTTAGAGAGTTTCCATCAAGATAAAGACGCGATTGCCTCTTCGTTTGGTAAAGCAGCAGAAACATACGATAAACATGCGGCTTTTCAACGTGATGTCGGGCATCAGCTGCTTGATAAACTTCCTGAAAACTTGACGGGAAAACGTGTATTGGATTTAGGTTGTGGCACGGGTTATTTCTCCCAACTACTTCAACAACGCGGTGCGGAAGTAGTCTGCGGCGATATCTCTCAAGCCATGTTAGATAAATCAGAGCAGCGTTGTGGTGCAGTACGAATGCACTACCAAGTTGCTGATGCTGAAAACTTACCATTTGACGATGATAGCTTCGATTACGTGTTTTCAAGTTTAGCGCTGCAATGGTGTACAGATTTAAGTTACCCACTAAAAGAAGTGCGCCGCGTGCTAAAAAATGGTGGGAAAGCGTGGTTCTCTACACTGGTTGATGGATCACTGTATGAGCTGCGTGCATCATGGGAAAAAATTGATGCATATCAACACGTCAATAACTTTCTAACGCTCAATCAGGTAAAAATTGCGTTAGCGCAATCTCGATGTGACAGCCATCAACTAGACTTGACCACCATCACAGTTTGGTACGACTCTGCATTTTCAGTTATGCGTGACCTCAAAGGTATAGGTGCAAATCACGTAAGCGGGCGCTCACACGGTTTAACTAGTCGCGAGACTTTGTTAAAAGTTGAGCATGCGTACCAAGCGTTTAAAAACGATCAAGGTCTTCTACCTGCAAGTTATCAGGTTTGTTTTGGAGTAATACATCTATGATTGATGCTTTTTTTATTGCTGGTACGGATACTGATGTTGGAAAGACGGTAGCGTCTAAAGCCATTTTGCAAGCGATCGCAGCAAAAGGACTAAACACTATTGGTTATAAGCCAGTGGCAGCAGGGAGTGACAAGACTGAAGCGGGATGGCGTAACTCTGATGCTTTACACTTACAAGACGCCGCAACACTCGATGTGGCCTATGATGATGTGAACCCATACGCTTTAGAGTTGCCTGCTTCTCCCCACATTGCAGCGAAGCATGAACATGTCGAAATAAGTTACGATGTTCTGAGTCAAAAACTGGCTCAACATAAGCAGCAAGCCGATGTTGTTCTCGTTGAAGGTGCTGGAGGCTGGCGTGTGCCAGTATCCGATACGGACTGTTTATCTACATGGGTAAAAGAAGAGCAGTTACCTGTTGTACTGGTGGTTGGCATTAAATTAGGCTGTTTGAGCCACGCTTTACTCACAGCGGAGAGTATTAAAGCGGATGGTTTGAATCTTGTTGGCTGGGTGGCAAACCGCGTCAACCCAGGCACAGAGCACTACGCTGACATTATCGAGATGCTAGAAGCACGTATCGATGCACCTAAGCTTGGGGAAATTCCATATATTCCAAGTGCTAAACGCAAAGAGCTAGGCAAGTACATTAATGTAGAGCCGTTGCTAAACACTGACTAATGGTGTTTAGGATAAAAGACTAAAAAACCCAAAGGGCTGCGCAATGCAGCCCTTTCTTGTTGGTGTAACCTAAAAAGTCAGATTACTTATCTTGGCTGAGCCCCATCAATGCTTGTTGTGTTTCTGCAACACGCTGAGACATATGATGATCGGTTGAAATACCAAGTTGTTGCTTTGCCTCGTCCTCTGAGATGCCTAGGTGACAACGTAGTAAATCAATAGCCATTTGATAGTCGTTAGTTTCTACCATGGTTTTTCCCTCAATACATGGAGTTTTTGAGCTCACCCAATGCACTTTTTGCAATGTACTTAGAGTGACTCTGTTTTGTTCATCTCATTCGAATTTAGCATGTCCATGTGGCCGCACAATAAGACCAAAGTCTATAGCAGAGCTAACGTACTGTTTTTGGTCTATTAAAAAATTTCTAGCTAAGTTGCTAAGAGGTGATAGATTTAACACCAAGATCATCTATCAATACATGATGGGTAGCTCAGAGCTTATTTCATCATTTTGATAAATGTATATGAGCGGAGGTTCCAGCTCCTACCAAAGCATGTTTTGAAATCGCTTGAATCAAATATTTCAGTCCCGAAAACAAATGTTGCAATTTATTGCTTAACCTTGTTTTTATCGCGGATAGACTATATCTATAACGCACGGAACATGAAAATCAACGGAATTGGCTTTTATAGCGATTACCATTTGTTCCTTATAACAATCCGTTTTAAAAAAACGATAAGCTTCCTCGGAGAAAAGTAATGAAGCGAATTATGTTATTCCTAGCAACTAACCTAGCTGTCGTGCTAGTGCTTAGTGTTGTTCTGAATATTGTTTACGCTGTAACTGGAATGCAACCAGGCAGTCTGTCAGGTTTACTTGTAATGGCTGCTGTATTTGGTTTTGGTGGCGCATTTATTTCGTTGATGATGTCAAAGGGTATGGCGCTACGCTCGGTTGGTGGTATGGTCATTGAAAGCCCGCGCAACGAAACGGAGCATTGGTTAGTCGAAACTGTGGGTCGTCAAGCTCAACAAGTGGGTATTGGTATGCCAACGGTGGCTATTTATGATTCACCAGACATCAATGCATTTGCGACAGGTGCAAAACGAGATGACTCTCTTGTCGCAGTTTCTACCGGTCTTTTACACAATATGACTCGTGATGAGGCAGAGGCAGTACTTGCACACGAAGTGAGCCATATTGCAAATGGTGATATGGTCACGATGACGTTGATGCAAGGTGTCGTGAACACGTTTGTTATCTTCCTATCACGCTTTATTGCCAATATCGTGGCATCGAACGATGATGAAGAAGGCCAAGGTACAAACATGATGGTTTACTTTGGCGTATCCATGGTGCTTGAACTGGTATTTGGTTTCCTAGCTAGCTTCTTGACTATGTGGTACAGCCGTCATCGCGAATTCCACGCGGACGCAGGTGCTGCGCGCCTCGTTGGCAAAGAAAAAATGATTGCGGCTCTAGAGCGTTTGAAGGTGAGTCATGAATCTCAACTGGATGGCACCATGATGGCGTTTGGTATCAATGGCAAGCAGTCGCTGACTGAGCTACTAATGAGCCACCCTCCGCTAGATAAACGTATTGCAGCGTTGCGAGGCCAGCAATACTAACTGTGTCTACTTAAATAATTGTTAATTTGCTGAAAAGGCTTGGTTTTGACCAAGCCTTTTTTTTCGCCGATTGATCGCGTGCGAACTTCATCACGTACTACTTACAGAAATAAAGTTATACAAAATTATTTTTGTACAACTTTGGTGGAATGAACTATCTTGTACATATAATAATTTTGTACAACTTAATGGGCGTGTAGGAGTAAAAAAATGGACATACAGTCTGTTGGCAATATCTATCAAAAGCTCAACAAAGCGAACTTACATCTACTTAAGGATATATATCACCAAGATGTAGTATTTGAGGACGCAGCGCATCGTTTAGAAGGATGGCCAGCACTTTCGGATTATTTCACCTCATTATATGCCAACGTCATCAGTTGTGATTTTGTAATCCATGAGCATCAACAAGTCGGAGATACAGGCTTCCTAACTTGGACAATGGACCTTCAGCATCCCAAACTTCAGAAGGGTGCGCCTATTCTCGTCAATGGTGTTTCGCACCTCAAATTTAGCGAAGGTCAGGTCATTTATCACCGAGACTATTTTGATCTCGGAGAGATGCTCTATGAGCATTTACCGTTACTTGGTTCAGTCGTTAAAACCATCAAGCAGAGGTTAGGACAATGAACAACACCATCTTAATCACAGGCGCCACCTCCGGAATAGGAAGACAGCTTGCCCTAGATTACGCGAACTCAGAATGGAATGTGATTGCTTGTGGTCGGAATCAAGATGTTCTTGCAGAACTGGAGGCAGTTTCCTCCAAAATTCATACATTGCAGTTTGATGTGACAAATTATGAGGAAACTCAGCAGGCGCTCTCTAATTTGCCCTTTACGCCAAATACATGGGTTTTTAACGCAGGCGATTGTGAGTACATGGATGAGGGAGTGGTCGACGCGAAACTCATGGCGCGTGTGATGAACGTAAATGTTGTCGGTGTTGCCAACTGCGTTGAAGGCTGCCAAGTGCATTTAGAGAGAGGGCACCGCATTGTTATTGTTGGCTCTATCGCATCAGAAGTGGCACTGCCTCGTGCAGAAGCTTACGGCGCATCCAAAGCGGCAGTCAGTTATTTTGCACGCACGCTCGCCGTCGACTTGAAAAAGAAAGGGATCAAAGTGGTAACGGTGTTTCCTGGTTTTGTTGAAACGCCGTTGACTGACAAAAACGACTTCGAAATGCCAATGATCATTTCTACTCAGCAAGCGTCGGACTCTATCAGGAAGCAGTTAGCCGCCAACAAGACCTATATCTATTTCCCGGCGAGATTTACCAGTATTTTACGTTTTATCTCGTTACTTCCATACAGTTGGCAAGCTCGCCTAACTGCTAAACTCGTATCATAAGAAGGAATAAAAATGAAAACAGCAGGAAGAAAGAAGATAGCGATTGTGGGAACGGGAATCTCTGGCCTTACTTGTGGTTATTACTTGCATAAAGAACATGATGTAACGCTGTTTGAAGCGAACGATTACATCGGTGGCCATACTGCAACCGTTGATGTGAGCCTTGATGGTAAAGAATACGCGATAGATACTGGGTTCATCGTCTATAACGACCGTACGTACCCTAATTTCATTAAAATGATGAGCGAGATTGGCGTTGAAGGTCTGCCTACTCAAATGAGCTTCAGTGTCAGAAACGATGGGAACGGACTAGAGTACAACGGCCACACAGTGTCGACATTGTTTGCTCAAAAACGCAACTGGGCAAACCCCAAATTTTATCGATTTATCTTCGAGATACTTCGTTTCAATAAACTTGCCAAGCGCTTCGCTAGCGAGCAATCCTCGCACTCTCAGACGTTAGGTGAGTTCCTTGACGAACACAAATTCAGTGCTTTCTTTACCGATAACTACATTTTACCGATGGGTGCTGCGATTTGGTCGTCGACTTTAGCTGACATGCGCGCATTCCCTCTTATGTTCTTCTTACGTTTCTTCCTCAACCACGGTCTGCTAGATGTGACTAACCGACCGCAATGGTATGTGATTAAAGGTGGTTCACGTTCATACATTCCACCATTGACCAAAGGCTTTGCCGAGAATATTCGTCTTAATAGTCCTGTCGAAAAAGTGGTTCGCAACGAAAAAGGGGTTGGCGTTCAAGTTCGCGGAGAAACGCATTGGTTTGATGACGTTATCTTTGCTTGTCACAGTGATCAAGCAATGAGAATGCTAGAGGATATCAGCCCAATTGAGCAGGAAATCTTGGGGGATATGACATACCAAGCAAATGAAGTTGTTCTTCATACCGACTCTGCCGTATTACCAAAACGTAAGGCAGCATGGGCATCATGGAACTACCTATTGGAAGGCAGTGAAGAGGAACAGCAACGCCTCCCTTCGCTCACTTATAACATGAACATTCTTCAGCATATTCAATCAGAACACACGTTTTGTGTAACGTTGAACAGTACTGAGCAAATTAACTCAAATAAAGTCTTGCGTTCGTTCACTTATCATCATCCAGTATTCACCACTGAGTCTATTGCAGCGCAGCAGCGCAAAGATGAGATACAGGGCAAACAAAGTACCTGGTTCTGCGGCGCTTATTGGTACAACGGTTTTCATGAAGATGGCGTGCGTAGCGCGCTTGATGTTGTGAAAGAACTAGAAGAAAAGTACCGCGAACAAAATGTGGTTCCTTTCGAAAAAGGCGCAGCGTGATATGGATAGCCAAATGAACAGCCGATTGTTTATAGGCAACGTTCGTCACCGTCGATTCACGCCTGTGAATCATGAGTTGAACTACTCTTTATTTATGCCCGCCATCGATGTAGACGAGCTCGATGCTTTAGAGAAAAAAGTATGGGGTTTTGGTTCGCGTTGGTGGCATTGGGCTCGCTTCAAGCGCAGTGATTACATTGGTGAAGGTAGCGTCAAGGCGGCAGTGCACAGCAAAATTGAAGAACTGACAGGTGTTCGCTGTACCGGCAAGGTAATCGCAGTCTGTCACTTGCGTTATCTAGGACTTTATTTCAGTCCCGTTAATTTCTACTACGTTTATAACACGGAAGGAGAATGGAAGTATCTCCTCGCAGAGGTGAGTAACACTCCTTGGAATGAACGACATTACTACGTGGTGTCAGCAGATAAAGAAGAAAAGTTTGGTTGGGAACAAGATAAAGCATTCCATGTTTCACCATTCAACCCGATTGACCAACTCTACCGCTGGAGAATTAAGCCTTTGACAGACAAGTTGAATATTCATCTTGAATGTCACAAAGGAGAGAAACACTTTGATGCCACCATGGTTATGAAAGCTAAGCCACTTTCAAGCAAAACCTTATTGAGGTGTTTGATCGTTACACCAATACAAACGGTAAAAGTAATGGTTGGTATTTATTGGCACGCATTAAAACTTTGGGTGAAAGGCGCACCTTTTTATTCTCATCCTAAATATTCAACGCATGAAGAAATAGAAGCCGATATTGAAAAAACAGACAAAAAAAATAAAAAGCACAAGGAGAATTCTGCATGTTAAATACTAGTTCTATGACATTGCCGCGTAAATTGACGACAACGCAAAAAGCGGCTCGCGGAGTTATTTTTCAATGTCTGCAAAAAATGGAAATCGGCTGCTTAACAGTTATTGAAAGTTTTAAGACGGAAACGACAGAGCGAAGCGAGCGTTTTAGTGCGCCAAATGGGGAGTACAGTGGTCAACCTGTTGTCGCTACTATAGAGGTAAAACATCCAGGCTTTTATTCACGGATCTTGCAGGGCGGCAGTATTGCTGCTGGTGAGGCTTATATGGATGGGTGGTGGGATAGCCCCGATTTAACCTCATTAATGAAACTGATGGCCCTTAACATGCGTGCTCTAGATAAACTCGAAGAGCAAGGCAGTTGGTTGACTAAAATACTGTACAAGTTCAGTCATTGGTCAAACAGAAACTCTGAAGAGAACTCACGTAAAAATATCCATGCGCATTACGACTTGGGTAACAACCTATACGAAGCGTTCCTTGACACCAATATGCTGTACTCGTCGGCGCTTTACAATCATGCGGACGACTCTCTAGAGCAGGCTCAAATCAACAAAATGGATCGTCTATGTCAGCAACTTGAGCTGAAGCCCACTGATCATGTTGTTGAAATTGGCACTGGGTGGGGCGCTATGGCGATTTACATGGCCGAACAATACGGCTGTCAGGTCACCACAACAACGATATCTGAAGAGCAACACGCGTACGCGGAGCAAAAAATCAAAGAGCGTGGCTTAGAAGATAAAATCACACTACTCAAAGAAGATTACCGTAACTTAACCGGCACTTATGACAAGCTCGTTTCTATTGAAATGATTGAAGCTGTGGGCAAACAATTCCTGCCTTCGTACATTAAGGTCTGTGAGTCTTTATTGAAGACTGGTGGCTTGATGGCGATTCAAGCGATTACGATTGCCGATCAGCGTTACGATTACTACAGTAACAACGTCGACTTTATCCAAAAGTACATTTTCCCGGGTGGTTTTTTACCGTCGGTAACCTCACTAACCCAAGCAACAACAAAGTACAGTGACTTAGTGACGCGAGACTTGTTCGATATTGGTTTGGACTACGCCAAGACGCTGAACGAATGGCACTTACGTTTTAATCGAGCAGAGAATGAAGTGCGCTCGTTTGGCTACGACGACCGCTTTGTGCGTATGTGGCGCTACTATTTGAGCTACTGTGAAGGTGGCTTTTTGGCTCGCACGATCAGTGCCGTTCACATGACGTTTCAACGCCCGTAGTTCGTTATGAAGGTGTTTCTTGCTTCGACATGGTTCCAACTCTGCTGGTTTGCAGCGGTGCTTGGAACCTATCAATGGCAATGGGTGACGTTATTCCTTACTTTGGCAACCCTACTATATTGTTTGAAAACTGACGCATCTTCGCTCAAAAGTATTGGTGTTATCGCCACGATTGGTCTCGTGCTTGATACATTAAATCAGCAATTTTCAATTTTCATGTTTGCCACTCAATGGTTACCCCTTTGGCTTTTGTGCCTTTGGATTCTGTTCGCCTGGTATGCCTATCAACTCAAGTCAATTTTGTACCGTTTCCCAAAAACCTACGTATCAATAGTAGGCGGACTCGGAGGAACAGCGAGCTACTTTGCTGGCTATAAGCTCCAAGCCGTTGAATTTGGATTTAGCACTGGCGCTACACTGGCAATGTTGTTTGTCGAATGGTGCGTCATGATGCTCTTGATACTCAAGGTGTACGGAAATGAAAAGCTTGAAGAGAGACTTAACTCAGAGACTGACTAGGCTGCTTGCGTTGGTAATAGTAACTGGCTCTTTTGCTCTGCAAGCTCAACCTGTTGGAAACAGCGAAGCTGCTAGCAACATTGCGAATTGGAAGGGATGGAAAACTGTTGGTGAAGCCCATCTTACTTGGTTCATCTTCGATATTTATCACTCAAGATTAAAAGCGCCTGATGGAAAGTTCATCGTAAGCGATGACGTATCGCCACATCCCCTTGCGTTGGAAATTAATTACAAGAGAGACATCAGTAAGCAACAGCTGCTTGATGTGACGGATGAGCAGTGGGCGAAATTGGGTTTTACGGACTCATATCGAAAAGCTTGGATCAGCGAGCTCGATCGTATGTTTCCTGATATTCAAAAAGGTGACGAGCTTACTTATCTAACAGATGGAAAATCTGGTCAGCTTTTTTATAAGCAGGTTGGGGACGTGCAAGTAAAGAACGTTGGCATCATTGAAGACGAACGAATGAACGATGCATTTTTGGCTATATGGTTATCACCCAACACAGAATTTCCGAAACTCCGAAAACAATTGATAGGGCAGGTTAGATAGTGTTTAAACGAATTTTTAAAGCAGCGACTTTAGTGGCAGCTGTTTTTCTTTCGGCATGTTCCGCAGACATTGATAATTACCGCTCTTCTACACCGACTTTTGACGTATTCGGTTATTTCGAAGGCGACATAAAGGCGTGGGGGATGGTGCAAGATTATACCGGACAGCAAACGCGTCGCTTTGAGGTCGATATAGTGGGTACTGTAGCGGGTGATACGCTGACGCTGGTGGAAGACTTCGTGTTTGATGACGGAGAGGTGGACCAGCGAATTTGGGTTATCACTAGATTAGAAGACGGTCGTTATGAAGGTAAGGCAGACGATATTATAGATGTAGCAACAGGGGAAGAGCAGGGCAATGCGCTACAGTGGCAATATGACTTTGAGCTACAAATGGAGGATTCATCAGTGACAGTTGCTTTTGATGATTGGCTTTATCGTCAGGATGACAGAAACGTTTTCAATCTAACGAAAATAAAAAAGTTTGGTGTGGAAGTAGGAACAATAACCTTGTTCTTCCAAAAGCAGCCATAACAAATGGGGCTGATCTTCAATTAATAATCCATTCCATATAACTAAAATTATTTTCTCCCGACCTAACTCTCCTAACTAAAAAAGGTTGACGCTTTCGCGTCAACCTTTTAAGTATCTGGTCGTTACAGGAGTATTACAGCTTATCTGTCAGCTCGATTGCTTGACCGATATAGTTCGCTGGTGTCATCTCTTTCAGACGTGCTTTCTCGTGCTCAGGAAGCTCAAGACCGTCGATGAAGTTACGCATTGCTTCGCCGTCTACACGCTTACCACGAGTTAGCTCTTTCAGCTTCTCGTATGGCTTCTCGATGCCGTAACGACGCATAACTGTTTGTACTGGCTCAGCTAGTACTTCCCAGTTCTTGTCTAGTTCAGCAAGAAGCGCTTCACGGTTTACTTCTAGCTTGCTGATGCCTTTAAGCGTAGAAGTGTAAGCGATGATAGCGTAGCCAACACCAACACCAAGGTTACGTAGAACCGTTGAGTCAGTTAGGTCACGTTGCCAACGAGAGATAGGCAGTTTCTGTGCTAGGTGGCCGAATACAGCGTTCGCAAGACCTAGGTTGCCTTCTGAGTTTTCAAAGTCGATTGGGTTAACTTTGTGAGGCATTGTTGAAGAACCAATCTCACCAGCAATAGTTTTTTGCTTGAAGTGGCCTAGTGCAATGTAACCCCAAACGTCACGGTCGAAGTCAATCAGGATAGTGTTGAAACGAGCGATAGCGTCGAACAGCTCAGCGATGTAATCGTGCGGTTCGATTTGAGTTGTGTAAGGGTTCCAAGTTACGCCTAGAGACTCTGTGATGAACTCTTCAGAGAACTTGTGCCAATCTAGTTCTGGGTAAGCAGAAAGGTGTGCGTTGTAGTTACCTACTGCACCGTTGATTTTCGCTAGGATCTCAACGTTTTCGATTTGCTTGAATTGACGCTCCATACGGTACGCCACGTTTGCCATTTCTTTACCCATAGTAGATGGAGAAGCAGGCTGACCGTGTGTACGAGATAGAAGAGGAATGTCGCGGTATTCCACTGCTAGTGCTTTGATAGCGTCGATTAGGTTACGGATTTCTGGAAGAATCACGTTCTCACGCGCTTCTTTAAGCATTAGAGCGTGTGATGTGTTGTTGATGTCTTCAGAAGTACATGCGAAGTGGAAGAACTCGTTTACTGCGTGCAGTTCAGGAACGTCTGCTACTTTCTCTTTTAGGAAGTACTCAACCGCTTTTACGTCGTGGTTAGTTGTACGCTCGATCTCTTTGATACGGCGTGCATCTTCTTCAGAGAAGTTTGCAGCAAGGTCGTCTAGGAATTGGTTTGCTTCTGCGCTAAACGCTGGCACTTCTGCAATTTCAGCAGTAGCAGCAAGCTTTTGTAGCCAGCGGATTTCAACGATAGTACGGTACTTTAGTAGACCGTATTCACTGAAAATTTCGCGTAACGCAATTGTCTTGCTTCCGTAACGGCCGTCTACTGGTGAAACAGCAGTCAATGCTGACAGTTCCATGATGTTCTCCTGAATTGGGTTTCTAAATTTCGTGAGCTTTATACCAATAACTGTGGCAATTGTCACGAATATTGCGCAAACGTTTGCGCGAGATTTGTTTTAGTCGAAAAAAATGAGCTCGCGATAAACGCGAGCTGCTTATTTGATATTTTACTACAGACGAGCAAGAAGGATTTGTGCTTGCTCTACCATCTTCTTGCGCCCGAAGATTAGGTGGCGACGCTTACCACCAACTTGACGCCAAAGAACTGCACTACGAATGCCAGATAACAACAGCGCACGAACTTTGTGTTGGCTTGCCGTCTGCTGCAGTACAGATGGCGTGCCCGTTACTTGAATGCGTGGGCCAATAGGGCTAACGACATCCAGATAGATGCTCGCTAAATTGCTGATCATTTGATCGTCTAGTAGCTCAAAGTGCTCTGACTGACGCTTGGCCATTTGAATACGATCACCAAGCTGAGACATAGCATCGTTACGAGAGCTTAACTTACGTTCTAACGCCATTAAACTAATAATGTAACGAGTAATTTCACTGCCTGATGGTGTGCTATCAATCCCTTTAACCAAGCATTCTAGGCCGAGCTTTAGATCGGCTTCGCGACCGAATACGCCAACTGTGTTAGCAGGGTTCGTGCTCAAAATAGCGTTGATTGATGTTTCAAAAGCATCTTGATCACAATGTCCGTTTCTCGCTACCTGTTGAACTAAAGCAACAGCTTGGCAAATCCCAGCGAAAGCGATAGTACGGTCATAAAGTGTATTCGCCACGTAACGACTCCTAAGCTTGAGAATATTTAATGCGTTGCTCGATGATGCCGCCACCTAGGCACACGTCACCTTTGTAGAACACTGCTGATTGACCTGGAGTTACAGCAATTTGTGGCTCGTCAAAGATAACTTTAATGTTTTCATCATCGATAGGGATGATTGTACAAGGAATATCTTCCTGACGGTAACGAGTTTTCACTGTGCACTTCATAACATCGCGAATTGGCTCACGATCTACCCAATGAAGTTGTGATGCAAGTAGACCTTCTGATTTCAACATTGGATGGTCTTTACCTTGAACAGCAATCAAAACGTTACGTTCTAGATCTTTCTCACCAACGAACCATGGGTCCTCGTTACCACCGCCGCCTTTACGGCCACCAATGTGTAGACCTTTACGCTGACCAAGTGTGTGGTACATCAGGCCTTGGTGTTGACCAATCACTTCGCCTTCTGGAGTCTCGATATTACCAGGCTGAGCTGGAAGGTAGCGACCCAGGAATTCCGTAAACTTACGTTCACCGATGAAACAAATACCAGTTGAGTCTTTCTTCTTCGCCGTGATTAGATCTTGCTCTTCCGCAATGCGGCGTACTTCTGGCTTCTCTAGGTCACCAACAGGGAATAGGCTACGTGCGATTTGCTCGTTGCTTAATGTGTACAGGAAGTAGCTTTGATCTTTGTTGCCATCTAGACCACGTAGCATCTGTGGTTTTTCACCGTTTTCTGGGAAAGAGCGACGCACATAGTGGCCCATTGCAATGTAATCAGCATCAAGTACTTCATCAGCGAATTCTAGGAATGCTTTGAACTTGATTTCTTTGTTACAAAGAATGTCAGGGTTCGGAGTACGGCCCGCTTTGTATTCAGCAAGGAAGTACTCAAATACGTTATCCCAGTATTCGGCAGCAAAGTTGATAGTGTGTAGGTGGATGCCTAGCTTGTCACATACTGCCTGAGCGTCAGCAAGATCTTCTGCCGCTGTACAATATTCTTCGTTGTCATCTTCTTCCCAGTTCTTCATGAAAAGGCCTTCTACTTGGTAGCCTTGCTGTTTTAGAAGATACGCGGAAACAGATGAATCAACGCCGCCGGACATACCGACGATGACTTTCTTTTGGCTGTTATCAGACATTACTAAACACCACTTAAATAAACGGGATGCAGATTCTATCAGAATCCACAGACCGGTGACAGATCCGAGATCGAAATCACAATTCATTTCGCTGAATTTTTCTTCAACAAAGATTCGAACGAGTAATTTCGCAAGTATAGAAGAGGTATATATGGCATAGTTGGCCAAAATCCAAGAGGAAACATCAAATGACAGAAGAAAACCAATTTATGCAAGAAAGTGAGTTGATTGAAATTGTTGAAAATCAGCTCGAAGATGGCAACCCGCTTAAAGTAAAAGAAACCCTTATGCGTTTAATGATGACTGGCACACCACGTGAAGATGCGGTTGCGATGATGGCATGTGCGATGTCAATTGAGATTTTTGATGTAATGAAGAATGAAGGTGAGTTCAACCTAAAGCGTTATAGCGAGCACCTTGAGCAACTACCAGATCTCAGCTTTATGGAAGGTGAATAAGCCACCTAAAAGAAAAAAGTAGTCAGCAAACGTTTGCTATAATCGCTTTTATTGCTGCTTTATTATTAGCGGTATAGAATCCGCTCTCCTTTTCATCCCCTTACTCAGACTGACAATATGAAATTTCCTGGACAACGCAAATCGAAGCACTATTTTCCTGTTCATGCTCGTGACCCGCTGGTGAGCCAAGCACAAGAAAGCAAGAAGATGACGCGCACTCACATCATTGGTATTGACCAAACCTTGGTTGATATTGAAGCAAAAGTTACAACGGATGTGATTGAAAAGTACGGTCTGAGTAAAGGTCACTCTCTGGTTATCGATGACGAAAGAGCAGAAGAGTTATACCAGCAACTGAAAGAAGAGAACTTGATTACCAATGAGTATGCGGGCGGTACAATTGGTAACACGCTACATAACTACTCCGTGCTAGCGGATGACCGCTCCACACTACTTGGAGTGATGAGCCAGGATATTAAGATTGGCAGCTATGGTTACCGTTATCTTTGTAATACATCAAGCCGCATGGACTTGAACTACCTACAAGGTGTAGATGGTGCAATTGGCCGTTGTTTTGCTCTTATCACAGAAGACGGTGAACGTACTTTTGCTATCAGCGAAGGGCAAATGAACCAACTCCATCCTGATAGCATTCCAGAGAAAATCTTTAAAAATGCATCAGCACTTGTACTGACGTCATATCTAGTACGTTGCAAAGACGGCGACCCAATGCCGGAAGCAACAATGAAAGCGATTGAGTACGCGAAAAAGAATGATGTGCCTGTTGTTCTGACTTTAGGCACAAAGTTTGTTATTCAAGATGACCCTAAATATTGGCAAGAATTCATTCGAGATAACGTTTCAGTCGTTGCGATGAATGAAGATGAAGCAGAAGCTCTGACGGGGGAATCTGATCCACTTGCTGCGTCTGATAAAACATTGGAGTGGGCTGATCTAGTATTGTGCACGGCTGGTCCTGTAGGTCTATTTATGGCTGGGTATACGGAAGATAGCGCGAAGCGCGAAACTTCTTTGCCATTACTTCCAGGGTCAATTGCTGAATTTAATCGTTATGAATTCAGTCGTCCGGCGAAAAAAGACTCATGCGAGACGCCAATAAAAGTGTACTCGCATATCTCGCCATATATGGGTGGCCCAGAAAAAATTAAGAATACAAATGGCGCAGGTGATGCTGCGTTATCTGCTGTTCTTCATGATATGGCAGCAAATAAATACCATAAAGAAAATGTGCCTAATTCAAGCAAGCACAGTAACGAGTATTTAACTTACTCTTCTTTTTCTCAAGTCTGCAAATACGCAAACCGTGCTAGCTACGAAGTTCTCGTGCAACATTCACCACGATTGTCGCGCGGACTTCCTGAGCGAGAAGATAGCCTAGAAGAAGCATACTGGGAACGTTAATACGAAGCGGTTTAATTAACTATTCTGTAACTAAAGTAAAAGGCACATTAAGAAATGTGCCTTTTTTTTTGTAATGGTTTAAATAAAAAAGGCTCCCTATGGGAGCCTTTTAAAAATAGCATGGATCTAGATTAGGAACTCATCCAGAGATTTACCTGCATCAAGTTGCTCTTGAATCGCCGAAGGTGTACGACCTTGGCCAGTCCAAGTTTTCTCATTACCGTTTGAATCTGTGTATTTGTATTTAGCAGGGCGAGGTGCGCGCTTCGCTTTGCCTTTCGTCTTAGTTTCGCCAGATAGCGCAGTAATAAGTGCTTCTACGTCAATACCGTCTTGAGCGATTTTCTCAGCAATCTCTGCAAGCTTAGCTTCTTGCTCTGCTTGTGCTGCGCGTTCTGCTTCTTCTGCTTCACGACGCTCATCTACGACAGTAGTGAGTTTATCTAGAGCTTCTTCCAATTGTTCTAGAGTCAGCTCACGAGAAAATGCACGAAGGCTACGGATATTTAGAAGGGTTTTAGTCAGCTCTGACATAACGATTCCTATTAAAAGGTTAATGTGTTGGGCACTTTTTATCGTTACGATTAAATAATGCCAATCTATAAATAAACAAAGAGTCCTTATATTTAACTTTATCTTTTCCTTATGTGCAAATGCTAAATCAAGATTTTGTTTAAATTTGACTATTTTTTAAAGCAATTAATATTATTACACTCGAAATAAATCATTATTAGATGAGAACTAAAATCAACAATCATTATTGTATAGAGAGAGTGACAGCTTGGTTTTTTATAAAAAAATTTGAGTTATTACTTAAAAATATGAAGCATCCATCTTTAATGGTGTGTCATATATCCTTAATTTATTGATATAAGATAAACCATGATATTTCTAAGGTAGTAATAATGTTTCATAAATAACATGATTGATGTGATTTCAGTTGCACAAAACTTATGGAAGTAGGCAAGGTTTATAAATTATCTCAGTCATTATTTATTTGTTTAATTTAGTTTGATGTGTTGCATTGACTCTCATCATAAGTACAATGGCTGCCACCTGATGCAATATTGCAGACAATTTGTTGTTAATTTGTACAGTTAGTGGTTAATTGTTTGTTGTTGCCGTAGAGGCGCGGTCTCGAAGAGTAGCTATTATTGGGGTGATGCCAATGAATAATAGTGGAAGGCGAAGATTGCCGAAGTAAGTAACTCATCAAAGTTACTTGCTGGGGTTGTATCTGAAAGGAACAACACTGCCATAGTATATATTCACATTAAACTATGGAGCGCTACTGTAGGGTTGGGTGGAGTGTTCGCTTCCCTGTCGCTAAGTTCAACATGAGCACGTATCGTATGCTACGTGACTTGTCTGCAGTAGATCTCTAGCCAAACTTTGGTTTTTGAAGATCATGAATTTAATAGATTTTTCTAGTTCTCCTGTTTCATTATTGCCACCTATTGTCGCTTTGACTTTGGCGATTTTGACTCGACGTGTATTAGTTTCCTTGGGTGTAGGTATCGTGCTAGGTGCGGTGCTACTTAATAGCTGGTCTATCAGCGACACCGCAGGTTACGTCAGTTCTCAAGTTTCTTCTGTCTTTATTGAAGATGGCGGAATTAACACTTGGAACATGAGCATTGTTGGTTTCCTAATCTTATTAGGTATGACAACAGCTTTATTAACGCTATCTGGCGGTACTCGTGCTTTTGCTGAATGGGCACAATCTCGAGTGAAGAGTAAACGCGGCTCCAAACTTCTTGCCGCCTTTTTAGGCGTATTCATTTTTGTCGATGATTACTTTAATAGCCTTGCTGTTGGTGCGATCTCTCGCCCAGTAACCGATCGCTTTTATGTGTCTCGCGCTAAGCTTGCGTACATTCTAGACTCAACCGCTGCTCCAATGTGTGTAATTATGCCTGCTTCTAGCTGGGGTGCTTACATTATTACTATTATTGGCGGGATCTTAGTCTCACATGGGATCACAGAGTATTCGGCTCTTGGCGCATATGTTCGTCTTATCCCAATGAACTTCTACGCCGTTTTTGCGCTGCTAATGGTGTTCGCTGTTGCTTGGTTTGGTCTTGATATTGGTAAAATGCGTGAGCATGAGATCTCTGCATCGCAAGGTCGTGGCTTTGATAAAGACAAAGAAAATGACTCGCAAGAAGCGCATGACCTAAACGAAGAGCTAGATATCCGTGAAAGTGAAAAGGGTAAAGTGTCAGATTTGATACTTCCTATCGTGACGCTGATTATCGCGACTATCGCTTCAATGCTTTACACGGGTGGCCAAGCATTGGCTGCTGATGGTAAGGAGTTTGCGCTTCTTGGTGCTTTTGAAAATACAGATGTAGGTACATCACTAATCTACGGTAGCTTGCTTGGCTTAGCAGTTGCACTGTTTACTGTTGTGAAGCAAGGTCTACCAATGGCTGAGATCGCACGTACACTTTGGATTGGTGCTAAGTCTATGTTTGGTGCGATTCTAATCTTAGTATTTGCCTGGACCATTGGTTCTGTTATCGGTGATATGAAGACAGGTACTTACCTTTCGACAATGGCGCAGGGCAATATCAACCCTCATTGGCTCCCAGTTATCCTATTCTTGTTGTCTGGCCTGATGGCGTTCTCAACAGGTACTTCATGGGGTACGTTCGGCATCATGCTTCCAATCGCTGGAGACATGGCTGGCGCAACAGACGTAGCGCTAATGCTACCGATGCTGAGTGCGGTTTTAGCTGGTGCGGTATTCGGTGACCATTGTTCACCAATCTCAGATACGACTATCCTGTCATCGACGGGTGCACGTTGTAACCACATTGACCACGTATCAACACAGTTACCTTATGCATTATCAGTCGCGCTTGTTTCATGCGTCGGCTTTATTGCCCTTGGTATGACTGCTTCAATTGCGTTCTCGTTCATTGCAGCGTCGATAACATTCGTTATCGTTTGCGCTATTTTGTCATGGCTTTCAAAGTCTAAAATAGCGTCTTGCCAGAGTGCGTAAGTTGTTTTGAATAGATTCGTTACAGAGGGAAGCTCCGCTAATTTAGCGGAGCTTTTTTTTAACGCGACTTAGGTGAGGGGGGCAATCGCGTTTTTGGGGATAAAAGTCTCGTGTTAAGAGCGAATTGTTTGTGTACCGAGCTCTCCTTGATGGGCTGTAATGGAAAAGCAATCCATCTTCTTCTTAGTTCTAAGCAAAGACTATGCCCATTTTAAGCTTTTGATTTTTAATACAGCAAAATCCGCATGGTTGCGATGCAGAGTTAACTAAATGATATCTAAAGAGTTACCTGTTACACAGTGTTACGTTACACCTATACAGTATTTAAACATTTAAGTTGTATTTCTTTATTAATCGATAAAGCGTTGTTCTTGAAATGCCGAGGTGACGTGCAGCCGCACTCATATTGTGTTTATTTTCTTCGATAGCTTGCAGTAGGTAGTCGAGATCAATTTGGTCCACAGAAGGGAGCAATTGCCTCTCATTGTTATCAAGGCCCAAGTCAGCGACGAGAAGCGTGTGATCTTCACACATCACAATTGCTCGTTGGATGACATTCCGCAGTTCTCTTACGTTGCCTGGCCAACGATGTTTGAGGAGCTTGGCTTTTACCTTATCAGACATTTTTTGTACCTGACCATGAGACAGGTCTGCTAGGAAGTGTTCAGATAAAATAATAATGTCTTTTCCACGCTTTCTCAGTGGAGGGATAGTTAATGGCAATATATTAAGCCGATAGAATAGATCTTCACGAAATCCTCCTTGTACGACTTCATTTTTCAGATCCACGTGGCTTGCTGCAATGACCCTACAGTCCACGTCAATGAATTTATCCGCTCCGACTTTATGGATTTGTTTACTCTCCAAAAAGTGAAGGAGGTGGATTTGTAGGTCTGGTGGCATGTCACCAATTTCATCAAGAAATAGGGTGCCTTTATGTGCCTTTTGAATAAAACCTATACGCTCTGAGATTGCGCCTGTAAATGCTCCTTTTTCATGGCCGAAAAGCTCGGATGCAATAAGACCACTTGGAATGGCTCCACAGTTGACTTCCACAAAAGGTGCTGAGTGTCTGTTCGACAATTGATGAATAAGGCGAGCGCAAAGACCTTTCCCAACACCAGTTTCACCCTGAATGAGGACTTCAGCATCACATTGAGCGTACTTTTGTATTGCAGTACGAAGTTCTTGGATACAGGCACTATTGCCGATCAACGGGTATAGTGCCGTATCGTCGAAATCTACAGCTTGTTTATTACTACCGTTACGCAGTTTCATTGTTAATCACTATTTTTTGCCCCGCTCTAATAATAGTTTTGAATGAATTGTCTCAAACGTGAGTTGCTGTCTCTTTATTGAGAAAAGTGTCAATTAATGGGTTGGGTACGGTCTAAATAGTTGATTTGGTGGATATTCATACTATTCTTCGTTTTCTTCGTCAGAGTAGAGCTGATTGGAGGTGTTCTTTCTACCAGAGTATTCAATATGGAAAAGAATTTAATTTCATTTAAATCAATATCTTGTGAAAAATATTTAGAAAATATTCAATTGAGTATTGAAAAATATAGAATCCTTAGTTAGTGTGGTTACTAACAAAGCAACTCAAAAAGAGCCTTAAATAAGTATGCGTAATTTTGTAATGAACATTCATCACCATCATCACCCAATCTAGTCTTTCGGGCGATGTACGCATACCCGGGAGGCAGGAAACTCCCGGAGGTAAAATCAAAGTAAAAGCAGATTTTAAACCCTCGGGAGACTTCAATCTCCCGAGGGTTTTTTAGTTTTATTAGTTTGAAAAATACTTAGATATCAAAATCTTGCATAGGGACAAAGCAATGCAAACACAACGTTTAAGAATCGCAATTCAGAAAAAAGGTCGTCTTAGCAAAGAGAGTCAAGCTCTACTAAAACAGTGCGGCGTAAAGTTCAACGTAATGGGCGAGCGTTTAGTTGTCCATTCTGAAAATATGCCAATTGATTTACTCTTGGTTCGTGACGACGACATCCCAGGTTTAATTATGGATGGCGTGGTTGACCTTGGCTTTATTGGCGAAAATGAACTAGAAGAAGTTCGCCTTGACCGCAAAGCATTAGGTGAACCCTGCGAGTTTGTTCAGCTTCGTCGACTTGATTTTGGTGGCTGTCGTTTATCTATCGCAATCGACAAGGACGAAGAGTACAACGGTCCACAAGACTTAGCTGGCAAGCGTATTGCTACAACGTATCCTCAACTTCTAAAAGCGTACATGGATGAAGCCGGCGTTCCATTCTCTACATGTATGCTGACAGGCTCTGTAGAAGTTGCGCCTCGTGCGGGTCTCGCTGATGCTATCGCTGATTTGGTTTCTACAGGTGCAACACTGGAAGCGAACGGCCTTAAAGAAGCTGAAATTATCTTCAAATCAAAAGCGACATTGATTCAACGCACAGGTGAGTTCGACGCAGACAAAGTGGCGCTAATCGAAAAGCTGTTAACTCGCATGCAAGGCGTACAACAAGCAAAAGAATCTAAGTACATTATGCTTCACGCCCCAGCAGAGAAGTTAGATCAAATTAAAGCACTACTGCCAGGTGCTGAAGATCCAACTGTTCTTCCTCTTTCTGCAGATAAGCAGAAAATGGCTGTTCACTTGGTGAGTTCTGAAAACCTGTTCTGGGAAACAATGGAACAGCTGAAAGAGTTGGGCGCAAGTTCAATTCTTGTTCTACCAATTGAAAAAATGATGGAGTAAGCATCATGAGAACAGTCGTTTGGCAATCATTAAGTGAGAATCAGCAAGACTCTATTTTGGAGCGCCCTGCTATTGCAGAAGGTGCCAATATCACCACTGCTGTGGCCGAAGTTATTGCTAAAGTTCGAGAAGAAGGTGACTCTGCTCTTATTGAGCTGACAGAAAAGTTTGACCGTGTTAAGCCTGAATCCATTCGTGTTTCTTCTCAGGAAATTAAGGCAGCGTCAGAGCGTTTGTCAGAGTCAATGAAGAGCGCACTAGAGCAAGCTTACGCCAATATTTCTAAGTTCCACAAAGCGCAAAAGCCGCAACCGATCAAGGTGGAAACGCAGCCGGGTGTCGTATGTGAGCAAGTCACTCGCCCAATTCAAAAAGTCGGATTATATATCCCAGGAGGGAGTGCACCGCTGCCATCAACGGTATTGATGCTCGGCGTTCCTGCAAAAATTGCAGGTTGTCGTAAAGTCGTTCTTTGTTCTCCACCGCCAATCGCTGATGAGATCCTTTATGTCGCGAAACTGTGTGGCATTGATGAAGTGTACAACGTCGGTGGTGGCCAAGCAGTTGCTGCAATGGCTTATGGCACCGAGACTGTATCGAAAGTAGATAAGATCTTTGGTCCGGGCAACGCTTACGTGACCGAAGCAAAACGACAGGTTAGCAATGATTTCCGCGGTGCTGCGATTGATATGCCAGCAGGGCCATCAGAAGTGCTAGTGATTGCAGATGAAACCGCAGATGCAGACTTTATCGCTGCGGATCTTTTGAGCCAAGCGGAACACGGTCCTGATTCTCAAGTGGTATTGGTGACTCCTTCTCCTGTGATTGCTGATCAAGTGACGGATGCGGTTCAACGTCAGCTTAAGGAGCTATCTCGTGCAGACATCGCAGAAAAGGCTCTGGCATCAAGCTTGATCATTATTTCCGAGTCGATGACGCAGTCAGTTTCTATTTCCAATTACTACGGTCCTGAGCACTTGATTGTTCAGACTAAGAACCCTCGTGAGCTTCTACCTCTATTAGATAACGCAGGTTCTATCTTCCTTGGGGATTGGTCGCCTGAATCTGCGGGAGATTACGCATCGGGGACTAACCACGTCCTTCCTACTTACGGTTACACACGTACTTATTCAAGCTTAGGTTTGGCGGATTTCTCTAAACGAATGACGGTTCAGGAGCTTTCTGCTGATGGTTTAAAGAACCTTGCACCAACGGTAGTCACGATGGCTGAAGCAGAAGGTCTGGACGCTCACAAACGTGCTGTTACTATCCGCGTAGAAAAATTAGCAAGTAAGTAAGAAAGAATAAGAGAGTAATGAGATGGAAAAGCTAGCGCGTAAACAAGTCCAACAGCTTACCCCTTATATGTCGGCTCGCCGAATCGGTGGTACGGGTGACGTATGGCTAAATGCCAATGAATCACCATTTAATAATGAATACAAAACAGACTTTGCTCGTCTTAATCGTTACAGCGAATGCCAACCGAAAGAACTGATTTCCGCTTACGCAGCGTATGCGGGTGTGAAACCAGAACAAACACTGACTTCTCGCGGCGCCGACGAAGGTATTGAGTTATTAATTCGTGCATTCTGTGAGCCGGGTGAAGATGCGATTCTTTACTGCCCTCCAACTTACGGTATGTACGCCATCAGCGCTGAAACCATTGGCGTTGAGCGCAAAACCGTGCCGCTAACCTCAGATTGGCAACTAGACCTTGCTGGCATCGAAGCTAATCTGGATAACGTGAAGCTGGTTTTTGTATGTTCGCCAAACAACCCAACAGGTAACTTAGTTAAGCGTGAAGACATTGTCTCTCTGCTTGAGATGACAAAAGACCGTGCAATCGTGGTGATGGATGAAGCATACATCGATTTTTGTCCAGAAGCGTCAACGGTAGATTTACTGGCGCAATACCCGAATCTTGCGATTCTGCGTACTCTGTCGAAAGCTTTTGCGCTTGCAGGTCTGCGTTGTGGATTTACGCTTGCGAACGAAGAGCTGATTAATGTACTTCTTAAAGTTATCGCACCTTACCCAGTCCCAGTACCAGTGGCAGAAATTGCGACTCAGGCACTTTCGGAAGCTGGTTTAGCGCGAGCGAAGTTTCAAGTTCTCGATTTGAATGCAAACCGTGCTTACTTGCAAGTTGGCCTTTCAATGATTCCGGGCTTGGAAGTGTTTGAAGGGTGGGGAAACTACCTATTGGTGAAATTCCCAGATGGCGATGACCTTTTCAAAGCGGCTTGGGATACGGGCATTATTTTGCGTAACTCGCCAATTGAAAACTGTGTGCGTATCAGTGTGGGTAACCGTGACGAGTGCGAAAAAACGCTTGGATTTATCAGAAACTACTACGCATAAATAGAGACAGAATTTATCGCTCTCGCTCAATAGCGGGAGCGCCAAAAGAATAGCAATAAGGAAGTTCGAGTGAGCAAACAACAAAAAATCCTTTTTATCGACCGTGATGGCACCTTAATTGTTGAGCCGCCGATTGATTTTCAAGTAGACCGTTTAGATAAACTAAAACTGGAACCATTTGTTATCCCAAGCCTGTTGTCGTTGCAGGATGCAGGATACCGCCTAGTGATGGTCACGAACCAAGATGGTTTGGGTACAGACAGCTACCCACAAGCTGATTTTGATGCACCGCACAACATGATGATGGAGATCTTTGAGTCTCAAGGTGTGAAGTTCGATGACGTACTGATTTGTCCTCACTTTGATGAAGACAACTGCTCTTGCCGTAAGCCTAAATTGGGCTTGGTAAAAGAGTACCTTCAAGGTGGCAAAGTGGATTTCCAAAACTCTGTTGTGATTGGCGATCGTCAAACCGATCTTCAACTTGCAGAAAATATGGCAATTCGTGGTATTCAATACAACCCAGAAACCATGGGCTGGAAACAGATCCTAAAAGATCTCACAGTGAAGGCGCGTGTTGCTGAAGTCGTTCGAACCACAAAAGAAACAGACATCAAAGTATTCGTTAATCTTGATGAGCAAGGCGGTAATGACATCTCCACAGGTCTTGGCTTTTTTGACCACATGCTGGATCAAATTGCGACGCACGGTGGATTCCAAATGGTGTGCAAAGTGGAAGGTGACCTGCACATTGATGATCACCACACAGTGGAAGATACCGCTCTTGCGTTAGGTCAAGCGTTGAAAGAAGCACTGGGTGACAAGCGTGGTATTGGTCGCTTTGGCTTTAGCTTGCCAATGGATGAGTGTTTGGCGCAATGCGCACTAGACCTATCAGGTCGTCCTTACCTTAAGTTCGACGCGCAGTTTAGTCGTGAGCAAGTGGGTGATCTTTCAACAGAGATGGTGGTTCACTTCTTCCGCTCTCTGACTGACACATTAGCGTGTACGTTGCACCTTTCTTCTGCGGGCAACAATGATCACCACATCATTGAAAGCCTATTTAAAGCGTTTGGCCGTACTTTGCGCCAAGCAATCAAAGTAGAAGGCACTGAGCTACCAAGTAGTAAAGGCGTGCTTTAAGGCTAACGTTAGCAAGGAGAAAAACAGTGACAGAACAGAAAGTTGTCATTATCGATACTGGCTGTGCCAACGTTTCTTCGGTGAAGTTTGCCATTGAACGCCTAGGCTATGACGTAACGATTTCAAAAGATCCGCAAGTCGTATTATCGGCAGACAAGCTATTCCTACCGGGTGTGGGAACCGCCAGCGAAGCGATGAAGAACCTAGAAGAGCGCGATCTTATCAGCTTGGTAAAACAGGTAGAAAAGCCATTACTAGGTATCTGTCTAGGCATGCAATTGTTGGGCAAAGTGTCTCAAGAGAAAGGCCAGAAAGCCGACGAGTTAGTTGAGTGTCTTGGACTTTGTGATGGCGAAGTGAAGTTGCTACAAACTGGCGATTTGCCACTGCCGCATATGGGGTGGAATACAGTTTCCGCAAAAGCAGGTAATCCACTTTTCAAAGGCATTGAAGAAGGAGAGTATTTCTACTTCGTGCACAGCTTTGCAATGCCTGTTGGGGATTACACGATTGCGGAATGTGAGTACGGTAACCCGTTCACAGCAGCAGTACAAAGCGGTAACTACTACGGCGTGCAATTCCACCCTGAGCGTTCTTCAAAAGCGGGCGCGAAGCTTATTCAAAACTTCTTAGAATTATAAAAGGGATTTAGTGTGATTATTCCAGCTCTTGATTTAATTGAAGGACAGGTGGTTCGCCTTTATCAAGGTGATTACGGCCAAATAACCGAGTACAAAGTCGATCCAGCAGAGCAGTTCAACTTGTACCACCAAGCGGGTGCTAACTGGTTGCACTTGGTGGATTTAACTGGCGCGAAAGACACGACAGCACGTCAACTTGATTTAATTGCAAAGCTACTAGCAAGCACGCCAGCGAACATCCAAATCGGTGGCGGAGTGCGTACAGAGCAAGACGTGATCGATCTGCTAGAAGCTGGTGCTCAGCGTGTTGTTGTTGGTTCTACAGCAGTAAAACAGCCAGAGCTTGTGAAAGGTTGGATGGAAAAATACGGCGCAGAGAAAATCGTTCTCGCGCTAGACATCAACATCGGCCAAGACGGCACGCGTAAAGTAGCGATCTCTGGTTGGCAAGAAGACTCAGGCGTGACCATCGAAGCTCTGATCAACGATTATTTAACGGTAGGTTTACAGCACGTGCTTTGTACGGACATTTCTCGTGACGGTACGCTAGAGGGCTCAAATGTAGAGCTTTACGTTGACCTATGCAAACAGTACCCACAAGTGCAGTTTCAATCTTCAGGTGGCATTGGCTCATTAGCAGATATCGAAGCGCTAAAAGGCAGCGGTGTGGCTGGTGTGATTGTTGGTCGTGCGCTGTTAGATGGTAAATTCACAGCAGAGGAGGCGTTTGCATGCTGGCAAAGCGAATAATTCCATGTCTTGATGTTCGTGATGGACAAGTGGTGAAGGGCGTTCAGTTCCGTAACCACGAAATCATTGGCGACATCGTTCCTCTGGCACAGCGTTATGCGGAAGAGGGCGCAGACGAGCTTGTGTTCTACGATATTACCGCTTCAAGTGATGGCCGTGTCGTCGATAAAAGTTGGGTCGCTCGCGTTGCTGAAGTGATTGATATTCCTTTCTGTGTGGCTGGCGGTATTAAATCAGCGGAAGATGCAGCGCGCATTCTTGAGTTTGGTGCAGACAAAGTGTCTATCAACTCACCTGCATTGGCGAACCCGCAACTGATTACTGACCTTGCTGATAAGTTTGGTGTGCAATGTATCGTCGTTGGTATCGATTCATACTACGACAAAGAGACCGGCAAGTATCAGGTTTACCAGTTTACTGGTGATGAAGAACGCACCAAAGCAACCCAATGGGAAACGCGTGATTGGGTGCAAGAAGTACAAAAACGCGGCGCTGGTGAAATCGTTCTGAACATGATGAACCAAGACGGCGTGCGTAACGGCTACGATATTGAACAACTTAATATGGTGCGTGAAGTGTGTAACGTGCCATTGATTGCATCGGGTGGTGCAGGTGCCATGGAGCACTTCGCAGAAGCCTACCAAAAAGCAAATGTGGATGGCGCGCTTGCCGCATCGGTATTCCACAAGCAAGTCATCAATATTGGTGAACTAAAGCAGTATTTGAAACAACAAGGCATTGAGGTACGACTATGAGTGTGAAAGCCGCCGAAGTAAGTTCGCTAGCTGAGCGAATCAACTGGGAAAAGGTGGATGGTCTGGTACCTGCCATCGTACAAGATTTCCAATCAAGCCAAGTGTTGATGATGGGTTACATGAACCAAGATGCGTTGGCAAAAACGGGCGAAACTGGTCAAGTGACGTTTTTCTCTCGAACCAAGCAACGTCTTTGGACGAAAGGTGAGACTTCTGGCAACGTATTGCAATTGGTGAACATGCAGCTCGATTGCGACAACGATACGCTACTGGTGAAAGTGAATCCCATTGGCCCTACGTGTCACCTGGGTAACACAACTTGCTGGGATGTGGACCCTCAAGAGGAGTCACAAATGGTGTGGCTTCATCAACTTGAGCAGCTATTGGCTGCCCGCAAGAGTGCCGACCCAGATTCCTCTTATACTGCCAGTCTTTATGCCCGTGGCACCAAGCGTATTTCGCAAAAAGTGGGCGAAGAAGGCGTTGAAGTCGCGCTTGCGGCGACGTCGGGCGATAAGGCGGAGCTAGTGTGTGAATCAGCGGACTTGATTTACCACTTGTTGGTATTGCTTCAAGACCAAGGCTTATCGATGAATGACGTAGTGAATAAACTGAAAGAGCGTCATAAATAAACCTGCTATAGATAAATGAAAGCCCCTATGCTCTCGAGCCTAGGGGCTTTTTTACTTTAGTGTTCTTGATTCGGGGGAAAACCCGGCAGCAGTGCTAGTGGCGATTAGATTCAGAATCACGCTCGTCTCTCGCTGTTCAGAATGACGGGATATTTTCTAATGGTGCTTGCAGTAGAGTTATTTACGTCAAACAGGTACATATATTCACGTCACTCCAACAAGCCTAGGCGAGATCAGGAATCTCATTAAAGAGAGCTCAATAAGCCAGGAGTGGATGGGATGCCTACCCACAACACTTTTTAAACTTTTTACCGCTTCTACAGATACACGGGTCGTTGCGACCTACTTTTAGGCTACTTACTGGCTGGTTTAAGCGTGGATCTTGTTCTGGTTCTTCTTGTGGCTCTTCTTCAGGAAATGTGCCGTCAATGTAGTACCAAAGCCCATTTTCTTTTACAAAGCGAGAACGCTCTGTCATACAGTAGCGCTTGCCGTCTTCATCAAAATAAGCGCTAAACTCTACAAAGCCTTCATTGTCATTACTGCCAGCTTCTGTTTTTACAACTTCAAGTTTGCACCAATCGCTGTCGATAGATTGGGCAATGCCTTCACGTTGCTCTTCTGCATTACAGCTTGGGTGGTACGTGTTCACCACGTAATCGACTAGACCTAACACATGCGCACTGTAACGAGAGCGCATTAACTGCTCTGGAGTGGTGACGTCAGCATGGTTGTTGTGGGCCATTTCACAACACTGTTGGTAGGTGCGGTTAGATCCGCAAGGGCAAGAAGAAGCCATAAAATGAAATCTCGATTAATTAAGCGGTAAAAACAAACAACCTCACAATTGCGAGGCTGGGGGTGAGGCATTATAGCGATTTAGGGCGTTTGAGACAGCAGTTCTTGAGCCCATTCCGTCGATTGATTAAAAGCGTCCGCTAATTGAGGTTCGGTTAATTTAAGAACGGTGCAATATCGCTCGGCTAACTCCCAGTCCGCTTGTTCATAGGCGATCGTCATCGAAAGTAAGTGACCAAGTACGCCTTTTCGACTGGTTAATGCGAGTTTTATATCTTCGTCAACGGGGATATCTTCAATGACATCCGAGAGCGGTTGATCGAGCAAAGATCCGAGTAAAGAAAACATGCCTGTCAAAAAAGCCTGCCCAGGGTCATACCTAGTGTTCATTTGACTAAGTAGCAGTTCACACATTCGTGCACGCTGAATCGCTAAAGAGTAAAGAGAGTCAGGTTTATCTTCTTGAACGGACGCAATTGCAACTAAGGAAATAAAGCGTCGTAGTCGCTCTTCACCCAGATAAATAAGCGCTTGTCTGAACGACTTAATCTTGGTCGTTAATGTATAGCCTGAATTAACGTAAGTAAGCAGCTTGTATGACAGCGTCACATCAATCGAAAACAGACGTTCAACCTCATTGAAGTCGATGGGCTTATCAGCAATCTCTTTACAAAGTTGGATGACGGTAAGAAACGCGGGGTTCAACCGTTTTTTCTGGATCATCTCAGGTTTGCTAAAAAAATACCCTTGAAAATAGTTAAAACCGGCTTCTAGAGCTTGCTCAAACTCTTCATAGGTCTCTACCTTTTCCGCAAGAAAGTCGATTTTAAATGGGCTCAACGCCTGAATAAAAATGGCAGCTTTCTTAATCGGCACAAGTCTAATATCAAACTTGATCATGGAAACGTATGGAAGAAAACGCTTCCAAGCTTTCGTCGGAACAAAATCATCCAGAGCAATTTTGTATCCGCACTCATGAAGGTGCTTGATGGCTTCTAACAGTTCTTCTGTCGGTTCGCAGTCTTCAAGGACTTCAATGACGAGAGATTCTTTAGGGAACAAAGTTGGGACCAAGTTCACCAAGCTTTGATGCGGAAAGTTAACAAAGCCAAGTTTGTTTCCTAATGTGTTGTAATGCGTCGACAAAAAATGATCGGATAGCAGTCGACTAGTAGCCAGCTCTGGTTCTACTTCAGGGAAGGTATTTTTAGGGCCGTCTCGAAAGAGGAGTTCGTAACCTATGGTTCGTTTTTCTCTATCCAGAATCGGTTGGCGAGCTACGTAAGAATACTTCAATTAGGTACTTCGTTCTGTTTAACTTAGTATTATGATAATAGCGATTTTTTACAAAATATCTACGACTTGAGCGTGAATCTTCTACACGCTCTACATGCTTAACGCAAATTCTGTATGAACGGTCTCGTTTGTAGGTCAAAACTATCAGAATTTACTTTTAAAACTGAGCCTTGCGTATACCAATCCCCTAAAACAATTCGGGTCTTTTTAACGCCATCGACGTCAAAAAAATGTGTGTTCGGGCGATGCGTGTGACCATGAATCATTAAGTTGACGCAGTTCTGAGACATCACTTTCTCGACCTCATTTTGGTTGACGTCCATGATATCTAATGACTTGCTCATTTTATCATCACGAATATCGGATTGAACTTTTGAGACAATTTTCTTCTTAATGAACCAAGGAATACGGTTAAACAACCATTGTAGCCATGGCTTGTGAACGGTTTTTCTAAACTCTTGGTATTTCACATCGTCAATGCAGAGCGTATCGCCATGTAGGATTACGGCTTTTTGACCATAAAGATCAATCGTGCAGACATCGTCGAGTAATGTCATACCGGTTTCTTTGCAAAAGCGTTTGCCGAGTAAAAAATCTCGATTGCCTTGGATGAAAAAAGTTGGCACACCCGCATCCGTCAGTGCTTTAAATTCTGCACGGATTTGGTCTGCAAAAGGGGTGTTGTCATCGTCACCAATCCAGAATTCAAACAGATCGCCGAGTACATAAAGTGCATCAGCTTTTGTTGCTTCTGTTCGCATGAACGTCACAAAACATTCCGTGATATCAGGACGTGATGGGGTAAGGTGAAGATCGGAAATAAATAATGTCGTCATAGAAATAAGGGGAAGCTACGCCTCCCCATTAACTTATCTTTTAAAAATAATTCCTAAGAATTACTCTTCAATTGTTGTACCAGTGATTACTACGTCTTCTAGAGGTACGTCTTGGTGCATGCCGTAAGAACCAGTGCTAACGCCTTTGATCTTATTTACGATGTCCATGCCTTCGATTACTTCACCGAACACACAGTAACCCCAACCATCTAGGCTTTCGCTACGGAAGTCTAGGAATGTGTTGTTGTTTACGTTGATGAAGAACTGAGAGCTTGCTGAATGCGGCTCCATAGTACGTGCCATAGCAAGTGTACCCACTTTGTTGCTTAGGCCGTTGTTTGCTTCGTTCTTGATAGGTGCACGAGTCGCTTTTTCACGTAGACCAGACTCCATACCACCACCTTGGATCATGAAGCCGTCAATAACACGGTGGAAAAGCGTGTTGTCGTAGAAACCGTCGCGGCAGTACTGAAGGAAGTTTGCGCTTGTCTCTGGCGCTTTCTCTTCGTTTAGTTGAATCTTGATGTCACCAAAATTAGTGTGAAGGGTGATCATGCTACTTTCCTTTACTGTGTTGTGTTGAGCCCGAGATTCTAGCCTAAGTTCTAGTGCTTTAAAAACTCAGGAAGAGGAAATTCTTCGTTTTGTGCTTGAAGTTTAGCCGATTATCGTTTTATCGGTTAATTGCTATTACCTAACTAGGTTGGAGTTGATATACTCATCTTCTTTTATTCATTCACAATCATAGATAGAGATCATGTTAAAGATATATAACACACTCACAAGACAGAAAGAGGAATTCAAACCAATTACAGCTGGCAAAGTCGGTATGTATGTCTGTGGAGTTACCATCTACGATCTCTGTCACATTGGTCACGGTCGTACTTTCGTCTCTTTTGACGTTGTATCACGTTACCTTCGCTACTTGGGCTACGATCTGACGTTTGTACGTAACATCACAGATATCGACGATAAGATCATCAAACGTGCCGCAGAAAATGGTGAGTCTTGCGATTCATTGACTGAGCGTTTAATTGGTGAAATGCACGCTGATTTTGATGCGCTGAACATGAAACGCCCGGACGTTGAACCTCGTGCGACACAGTTTATTGCTGAAATCATCGAATTGGTTGAGAAGCTAATCGAGCGCGGTTTTGCATACGTTGCAGATAACGGTGACGTAATGTTTGAAGTGGGTAAGTTCAACGAATACGGCAAGCTTTCTAAGCAAGACCTTGATCAGCTTCAAGCTGGCGCGCGCGTTGATATCGAAACAGCAAAACGCAGCCCTCTAGACTTTGTACTTTGGAAGATGTCTAAGCCGGGTGAACCAACGTGGGAGTCACCATGGGGGCCTGGTCGTCCAGGTTGGCACATTGAGTGTTCAGCAATGAACTCTTCAATCCTAGGTAACCACTTCGACATTCACGGCGGCGGTTCTGACCTTCAGTTCCCACACCATGAAAATGAAATCGCGCAATCATGCTGTGCACACGATACACAATACGTGAACACATGGATGCATAGCGGCATGGTAATGGTAGACCGTGAGAAGATGTCTAAATCTCTAGGTAACTTCTTTACTATCCGTGACGTTCTTGGTCACTACGATGCTGAAACAGTGCGTTACTTCCTAATGTCTGGTCACTACCGTAGCCAGTTAAACTACAGCGAAGATAACCTAAACCAAGCACGTGCTTCGCTTGAGCGCCTGTACACATCTCTACGTGGTTTAGACCTAAACGCTGCGCCTGCTGGTGGTGAAGAGTACGTATCTCGCTTTACAGCAGCGATGAACGATGACTTCAATACACCAGAAGCGTACTCAGTTCTGTTCGACATGGCGCGCGAAGTTAACCGTCTGAAGACAGAAAACCTAGAGAAAGCGAGCGAGCTAGGTGCGCTAATGCGTGAACTAGCAGATGTGATCGGTATTCTTCACCAAGATCCAGAAGCCTTCCTAAAAGGTGATGCAGGTAACGATGATGAAGTGGCTGAAATCGAAGCTCTGATCAAGCTGCGTAACGACTCTCGTGCTGCGAAAGATTGGGCGAATGCAGATATGGCTCGTGACAAGCTGACCGAAATGGGCATTGTTCTGGAAGATGGTCCAGAAGGCACAACGTGGCGTCGTAAGTAATTGAATTTTCATTTTTAAAGGGCTGATAATTCAGCCCTTTTATTTTCCATTTCCATAAATTAAAACTTTAACTTTAGGTAATGCTCTGTGGCTCAGATGTATTTCTATTACTCAGCAATGAATGCGGGTAAATCAACAACGCTTCTTCAATCCTCTTTCAACTATCAAGAACGCGGCATGACGCCAGTTATTTTTACGGCTGCGCTAGATGATCGTTTTGGTGTCGGTAAAGTGAGCTCTCGTATTGGTCTTCAATCTGACGCACATTTATTTCGTCAGGATACCAATTTGTATCAGGAGATCGCAGCTCTGAATGAGGTTGAAAAACGTCACTGTATTCTTGTTGATGAGTGTCAGTTCTTGTCGAAAGAACAAGTTTATCAACTTACTGAAGTCGTTGATAAGTTGCATATTCCAGTATTGTGTTACGGCCTTCGCACCGATTTTCTAGGCGAACTTTTTGAAGGCAGTAAGTATCTATTATCTTGGGCAGACAAGCTGGTTGAGCTCAAAACAATCTGCCATTGCGGCCGCAAAGCGAATATGGTTATTCGTACCGATGAACACGGCGTGGCAATTAAAGAAGGCGATCAAGTTGCGATCGGCGGTAACGATAAGTATGTCTCCGTATGCCGCCAACATTACAAAGAAGCGCTCGGTAAATAAGCCGTATTGATACAGAAAAGCCACCGAACTTGGTGGCTTTTTGTTGTCGGTTAGAAAAAGTTAGACTAAGTCAAAACCAAACCGCTCGAGTAAAACCTGGTAAGAAGATTCGACTTGCTGAGGGATGTTCTGCTCGGTTTGAAATCCTTTCTCTGGATAGCTTTTTACGCGAGAGAAATCTTCCATTAGTGCTTCTAGCACCATCATTAATGGCATGTCTTCATTAATGTATTCAAAAAATGGAAGAGCCGCAGAGCTTACTTGGAGCTGAGTGTAGGGTGACTGCCACTGTTTTTCAAATGTCGCGATTGCTCTACGCTCCATAAACGGTTTTTGTACCAGAATAAACGAGGAACATTGTTTTCCTTCCTCTTTTAATCGTTGCTCAGTAAAGCGGACGTTTTCTCCGCTGTTTGTGGATTTAGTCTCGAGCAAAATTGCTTCGCTTGGAACGCCCGACAACTTTGCAATCTCGGCAAAGGTTTCTGCCTCGCTTTTTTCAAACAGTCCATCTGTGAAGCGACCTTCACCCCCTGAAAATACAATCAAAGGTGCCAACTTTTGGTGGTAGAGCTTGGCAGCGTGCTCCGCTACACGCACATCATTACTGCACATCACAAACAAACAGTCCGCAGGCTTCAGTTCATGTTTAAGTTGCATGTAATCCCAAAGCGTTTCTATATGTCTATAGAGTCTCATAGCGCATCCAAAGTTGAATTGAAGTGAAATCGATAACCAAGTGAGAGTAGTTTGTCAGCAAGAATACGCTTGTCAGCTTGCTCTGTGACGGGTGGAAGAGGTATCTCACTTCCGATTTTGTTTATGGCAGCTTGGTAGAACTCAGCCTTGCTGACAGTATGAGGTGTCGTAACGTTAATGACTTGGTTGCTTAAATTGCCTAAGGCAAATTTCGCAGCCGAGACAGCATCATCTTGATGAAGCATATTAGCTGGTGCTTTACGACTAACTTGTTGAAGCCTTGCTGCAAAGCGAGATGGGTGTCTATCTGGCCCGATTAATCCGCTACAACGCAGAATAACAAAGCTAATATTCGAGTCGATAACATGCTGCTCTGCTTGAAGCATAATACGTGCATTGTCAGAGAAATAAGGGCTTTTGGCTGCTAAAGAGAGTGACGCGTCAGCTTCTTCCATATCGGAAGCAAGGTTAGGGTAAACCGTGGTAGAGCTGATCATGAGAAGTTTTTCAACGTTGTTTTGCTTAGCTGCGTTGGCAAGTATTTGCCATTGCTGGGCATATTCTTGACCGCGTCCTTTACGAAATCCTGGAGGAAAAGCGCCGATAACGTGCGTAATTTGATGCTGTTTGAGCAGTTCATCTAGCCGTGCTGTGGCGTTCAATTGATTGAAATCGAACAATGCGGAGTGAGTTAATGAGGTGGGTAACTCTTTTAATCGAGTTTGGCTACGACGAGTGACGACAACATAGTGTCCATCTTTCATCAATGTTTCTGCTAGCGGAGTTCCGAGCCAGCCTGCACCTACGATCAATGTATTTGCCATTTGGGTCTTCCTACTTACTTATGTCTGCCCGAATAGGTTGAGCAGTTCTGCTTTGGCTTGTTGATGGAGGGGATCTGAATGCCATTTCTGGTGCTGAATAAGGTCAACATTGACTTGCCAAGCCAGTTTTGTGAAATCATCCCCAACTTTTTTTAATGTATTAGGTGAATACGCGACTAAATGCTGTGGTAGAAAGCACCAACCAAACCCTTTATTCGCCAATTCCAACAAAATATAGTAGTTATCAGCGTACCAGATATCTGGGCTAAATGCTTGATTGAGACCACATGGCTCTGCACTTTTGGATCGTATGACCAATTGACGATGTTGTTTTAATTGATCAATGTGAGTGATTTGCTGCTTTGCTAAAGGATGTGTTGAAGAGACATAGACATCAAATGCAATATTGCCAAGATTGGTGAAATCGATGTGCCTTGGTATTTGTAAATCACTCAAAATAATCCCAGTCGTGGCGCGTTCCGACTTAACCAATTCAATGATATCAGGGCTTGATGCCGTTAAGCATTCAACTTGTAAGTGTGGAAAGCGTTGCTCTAACTTCTTTAGCACATCCGGCAAGCGAGTCAGAGGAATCCCTTCATCAATAGCTAAGACTAATTTGTTCGTTGGCGTGGAAAAGAGCTGCGATGCCCTATTGTTTAGGCGGTCGAGTTGGCTGATTGTTGCTTGTGCATAAGGTACGAGCGCGAGGCCATTCTCAGTTAATTTAGGGTACCTGCCTGATCGATCGAAAAGCTCAACACCACAGTCGATCTCCATATTCATGATGTGCTGGCTCACTACAGATTGAGCTCGCCCCAGTTTTCTAGCTGCTCCTGAAAATGATCCTGCTTCTGATGTAGCAATGAAAGCTTGCAGTTGTTCGATGGTAAACATATCGCTTAAACCGATGGTATCTAACTTTTGGTTATCTAAATAGTAGATAAAATTCTAAGCATTGAGTAGAACTATTTGGACAGAGAAATATGACTCGTAACGAACGAATTTTTCATGCAGTACTTTTTGAGTTAATCGCACTCGCGATTATTGTACCAGCGGCTTCATTGATCACTGGAAAGGGCTCTAGTGATCTCGCGTTAGTTGGGGTCGGGTTGAGTATGTATACCGTGATATGGAACTACATCTACAACTTGTACTTTGATAAGTGGTTTGGTGGCAATCGAGCTGAGCGAAGTTTAGCGATGCGGCTTGGACACACTGTTGGTTTCGAGGGAGGATTAATCTTTATCTCTCTACTTGTGATTGCCTGGTTCTTAGAAATTACGCTTCTTCAAGCTCTGATGCTGGAAGCCGGCTTCCTCGTTTTCTTCCTATTTTATGCCACTGGTTTTAACTGGTTGTATGACAAGGTTCAACCATTTAGCAAAATGAAAAAGCGATTATTGCCACAGGCATCGACAGGAAAAATATAGGACTAAAAAACGCCACCGAGTTCGGTGGCGTTTTTTGTTCAAATTACACAGACAGAACTCTTAAAATCTTATCTGCATGTTCTGCAACTTCAATGCCTTCGTCTGTTAGATAACCACCGTCAGGCTGTGTACAAAGTTGCTTCTTATATAGACGAGCAACGGCTGCCTGCATTTCTTCTGACGCGTCTGTATGAACTTTAATACCAGTTGCAGCACTACTTAGGTCGAACTGAAGAAGTAGATTCAATTCGGCGATATGTTCAGCTGAATATTTCATAAATGATTCCTTTGCGCTTTTTTTACCAAGCTAGTCTGAAAAGTAGCGTTGGGCAACATTCAACGACAAGAAGTGTTAAGTATGGCGCTATCAGGCTGATATAACGCAGGATCTTTGTTCGAAAGGCCGAATACTTGTTAAGTATCAATGATGCTTACGGTAGCGAATGATAGGCGCTATTTATTGCTTGATCTCCCAATAACAACGATTTTAGTAAACACGCCAAATAGCACTTGAAAAAATAGGGAAATAGAGCGATTATCCGCGCCTCTTTAAATGTTTCTAAATGTTACACCAGAATGAACTTTAATCAGTTTGACTCACTATTACCGCCACAAGCTGCGGAACGCGCGGCTGAAGTGGGGGTAGGCAAAGCAACGAAAGCTCCAATCAAATCTTTTCTGCTCGCCATTTCTGCGGGGCTTCATATTGGTATTGCTTTCATCTTCTATACCACAGTAACGACAGGCGCAGGCGAGCTGCCTTGGGGCATTACACGACTCATTGGTGGTCTGGCATTTAGCCTTGGTTTGATTTTGGTGGTGGTTACTGGCGGCGAGCTTTTCACTAGCTCTGTGCTAACACTAGTTGCGCGTGCGAGTGGAAAAATCTCTTGGCAAGCACTTATCAAAAACTGGTTGGTGGTTTACTTTGGCAATATGGTTGGGGCCATTTTGCTCGTGGCCTGTATGCTAGTTACCAAGCAATATATGTTTGATCATGGCCAAGTTGGTCTTAACGCGATGGCGATCTCCCAACACAAATTACATCATGGTTTCTTTGCCGCTGTTGCGCTTGGCATCATGTGTAACGTATTAGTTTGTATTGCAGTTTGGATGACGTTTAGTGGGCGAACATTGACAGATAAAATAGCGGTCATGATTTTGCCTGTGGCTATGTTCGTGTCGGCAGGTTTTGAGCACTGTATTGCGAACATGTTCCAAGTACCTATGGCGATTGGTATTAAGTACTTTGCGCCAGAAGCGTTTTGGCAAATGACAGGGGCAGATATTGCAAACTACGCGGACTTAAACATGATGGGGTTCATCGTAAACAACCTAATTCCTGTTACGATAGGAAACATTATTGGTGGTGGCGTATTTGTTGGCATGTGGTATTGGATGATTTATCTACGCGATGAAGATAACCATTTGCGATAAGTTTAGAAGATCACAAGAAAGGCGAACTAGATGGTTCGCCTTTCTTTTTATTTGTCTCTGCAAATGTCAAACAAGTCGAGTCATGCTAAATCAACTCTTCGTTGATGCCAAAATCGGTTGGGAGCCAATGAGAAGTTACTTCCTTTGGTTCTTGAACGAGCCAATCCAGAGGTGCATCGGACAGGAGTTCATCGTAATTTTCTTTGATCATTAAGACATCCATGTACGTCTCTCCAAGTTTGTGATCACTGCCTTTACTTTAAAATTAGAACATGTCAGTCACGTGATCAATGCATGACGATTCGATTGATCACTTATGTTGCTATGTTTCTGGTTGCGTATGGGTTTTGGGGGCTTATCCACATTTTCTGTGGATAACCTGTATCAAAGGTCGTGCGTATCTAAACTTGCAAAGAAAATTTCATAAAATTAGAGGCTTATATCAAAAAGAATTCTGCCTGACTTTTCATCTGAAAGCGTCTTGATGAGTGCTCGAAGAATAGTTGAGTTATTCAGTTATAAGTACGTTCGACTTGGCAATATAAGTTGTTTAACGGTCTTTACCTACAAGCGCCAGCTAACCATGAGTTTTGGTCGATTCGGGTTGCTCGATTTTTATCTTGATTCGGCCTTCTTTGGTTTGTACCCAGCGCAATGTCATTTCTAACGTTATGGGTACGGAGGCACTCAACATAACGAAAATCGCCAGCATAATTACTAACTGGTATTTAATCGCAACCATCGGGCTCGCGCCACCTAGAATTTGACCGGTCATCATACCCGGTAAGGTAACCAGCCCTGTAGTGGCCATAGAAGCTAAAGTCGGGGCGAGGGACTTTCTAAGAGCCTCCTGAATGAAGGGGAAGGATGCGTAGCGAGGAGATGCTCCAAGTGAGATTGCAGCCTCATATTCTGCTTGTCTCTGCTCAAAAGCCGTAAACAAATTCTGAAGAGCTATGATATTACTACTCAAGCTGTTACCCAATAACATACCGGCAAGTGGGATCATGTACTGCGCATTGTAAATAGGGGATGGTTGCACTAAGCCTGCTGTAATTGCTATCAGAAGTGGTATTAGACCACAGGTAAGGCCCGTTAGTAGCGGAAGCATAAGTGGCTTTTTAGGTAAGTGAGCTTTTCCCGCAATTGAGCTGGCACCAATCAGTAGCATGATGGCAAGCCAAAGTATATTGACAAGTAAGCTGTTTAATTGAAAAAGATATTCTAAATACACGCCAATCAATATGAGCTGAAGTGTCATTCGGATAACACTGATTATGGTGTCTTTTGCTATCCCTAATTTGTAGCGGGCATTGATAAAGAAGGGGACCAATAAAATCAAACCAAACAGTGCCAGTTTGACCCAGCTTATATCCACCACGTTATCCATAATCGCTCCTTGAAATACGCGAATAATTGTATCTAAGCCTCTCCTTTATATGAACCACTACGTGCACTTTTTGCTGTTCTTAAAGTAAATCTTGAGTGCTATTTTAGACATTAATACGCAGCATTTTGTTTACAAGTGGTTATCTTTTCCGGAGTTTTTAAGTCGATTTATGGCATGGTAATTACGATTTAAATGTGATCGATGTTTCTTAAATGTTGGTTATTTAACAACTCCTTAAAAGACTTATTTTGTCACATCTGTTCATGTTTTTTAATAAATAACATCAATCCATCATATCTCTGGATGAGCTCAAAAAAGTGTTGAATTACAAGGTCTGAGGTCGCTTATTTGATTGAACCCTACTATTAGTATGGTCTAACATTTTCCATTAGAGATTGTAAAAAACTTAAGCTTGGTTACGCGGGCTTTTCAATAACACTAGATACAAAATAGGCAAATGTATGAGTGATGTTAATAAAATTGAGAGTGGTGAAAAACGCTCCCTGGAGTGGAAGTCGTTCCTCTTCATTGCAGTTGTTCTCTTCCCAATTCTGAGTGTGGCCTTTGTTGGCGGTTACGGGTTCATCGTTTGGATGTTGCAAGTCTTCTTCTTTGGGCCCCCAGGCGCGCACGGCATGTAAGCCAGTGAGCTCATAACCACACTTTTGAAAAGATTTTAAGAGAGCAAATAATGAAATCATTAATCATTAAACTGTGGCGTACCATGACGCGCCCAGCTGTACATATCAGCCTAGGTGTGCTGACTATGGGCGGCTTTATTGCTGGTGTTATCTTTTGGGGTGGCTTTAACACCGCTCTAGAAGCAACCAACACAGAAGAATTCTGTATTAGTTGTCACACAATGCGTGACAACGTGTACGTTGAGCTACAAGAAACGGTGCACTGGAAAAACCACTCTGGTGTTCGTGCTACCTGCCCTGATTGTCACGTTCCACATAACTGGACAGATAAGATCGCTCGTAAGATGCAAGCTTCTAAAGAAGTATTTGCACAAGTATTTGGCAACTACGACGAACCGGGTGTGTTCGAAGAGCGTCGTATCGAACTTGCTAAACACGAATGGGATCGTTTCTCGGCAAACAAATCTCTGGAGTGTAAAAACTGTCACAACTACGAATCGATGGATTTCGAGCAAATGTCTCCAACCGCTCGTATCCAAATGAAGCAAGCCGCTGAGAAAGATCAAAGCTGTGTTGACTGTCACAAGGGTATTGCGCACAACCTACCAGCAGGCATGGACAGCATTGGCGGTATCGTGGGTGATCTAGAGGGTATGACTTCTAACACGGATTACGGCGTTGGTCAGCAACTCGTGAGCGTTCGTCACCTACCAATTTACTTTGATGCGCAAGGCAGTAAAGAAGCTGGTCTTCTTAATCCTGCATCGACCGTTAAAGTTCTTGAAGACAAAGGCGAGTTTGTTGAGATCGAAATTGACGGTTGGCGCAAAGCAAAAGGTTTTGGTCGTGTAATTCAAGAAGACTTCGGTAAGAACATTGCGACTGCGTCTCTGATGAAAGAAGCTGCAACAGACAGCAACATTGTGACGACTGGTGAGAAAAAAGTGGATGAGTTAACAGGCCTTCCTTGGGAAAAAGTAGCGGCGAAAGTATGGATTAAGAAAGAGTCTATGCTGAACGACATCAATCCTGTTTGGGAAAAATCTCGTGAAGCCTACAAGACCAATTGTTCTGTATGTCACACTCAACCTGCGGAAGCGCACTTCGACGCGAACACCTGGCCAGGTATGTTCGACGGTATGTTGGCGTTCGTTAACCTAGATACAGACAGTGAAGCACTGATCTTGAAGTATCTACAGAAACACTCTTCAGATTATGCTGAAGGTCACCACTAATAAGCGTCGGATTGGAGTAATTTTAAATGGCTATTACACGAAGAAGTTTTCTTAAAGGTGTAGCAACCACAAGTGCAGCGTCAGTAATTGGTCCTAGCTTATTGGCGTCCGCCTCTGCAAATGCCGTTGAGACGACAGGTACTTGGAAAGTAACCGGTTCTCACTGGGGCGCGTTCCGCGCCCACATCTACGCGGGTAAAGTTCAAGAGATCAAGCCGCTAGAGCTAGACAAAAACCCAACAGAAATGTTGAACGGCATTAAGGGTATTATCTACAGCCCTTCACGTGTTCGTTACCCAATGGTTCGTCTAGATTGGTTGAAGAAACATAAATACAGCGCAGATACTCGCGGTAACAACCGTTTCATCCGAGTAACTTGGGATGAAGCGCTAGACTTGTTCTACCGTGAGCTAGAACGTATTCAAAAAGACTACGGCCCATGGGCGCTGCATGCAGGTCAAACAGGTTGGAACCAAACGGGTTCATTTAACAACTGTACAGCGCACATGCAACGTGCAGTAGGTATGCACGGCAACTTCATCACTAAAGTAGGTGACTACTCGACGGGTGCAGGCCAAACCATTATGCCGTACGTGCTAGGTTCAACCGAAGTTTACGCACAAGGTACGTCTTGGTCTGAGATCCTAGAAAACTCTGACAACATCGTTCTTTGGGCTAACGACCCAGTGAAAAACCTTCAAGTAGGTTGGAACTGTGAAACGCATGAGTCGTTTAAGTACCTTGCACAACTAAAAGAAAAAGTGGCGAAAGGTGAGATCAACGTTCTATCTGTAGACCCAGTGAAGAACAAAACTCAGCGCTACTTAGAGAACGATCACTTGTACATCAACCCGCTGACAGACGTAGCGTTCATGCTCGCTGTGGCACACGTGTTGTACAACGAAAACCTGTACGATAAGAAGTTCATTGATACTTACTGTCTAGGCTTTGAAGAGTTCATTCAATACGTTCAAGGTAAGACAAAAGACAAAGTAGAGAAGACGCCTGAGTGGGCAGCAGCAATTTGTGGCGTGAAAGCGGACAAGATCCGTGAATTCGCACGCATGCTAGTCAGCGGTCGTACACAGATCCTGATGGGTTGGTGTATCCAGCGTCAAGAGCACGGTGAGCAGCCATACTGGGCAGCGGCTGTGGTTGCTGCAATGGTTGGTCAAATCGGTCTACCTGGCGGTGGTATCTCTTACGGTCACCACTACTCAAGTATCGGTGTGCCTTCTACTGGTTTCGCGGGTCCTGGTGGTTTCCCTCGTAACCTTGACCAAGGTATGAAACCTAAGTGGGACAACAACGACTTTAACGGTTACAGTCGTACTATCCCTGTTGCACGTTGGATCGACTGTCTGCTAGAACCTGGCAAAGAGATCAACTACAACGGCGGTAAAGTGAAACTGCCAGACTTCAAGATGATGGTTATCTCGGGTTGTAACCCATGGCACCACCATCAAGATCGTAACCGCATGAAGAAAGCGTTCCGCAAGCTTCAAACGGTTGTAACGATCGAGTTTGCTTGGACTGCGACATGTCGTTTCTCAGATATCGTTCTACCTGCGTGTACGCAATGGGAACGTAACGACATCGACGTATACGGTTCATACTCGAACAAAGGTCTGATTGCGATGCATCGCCTAGTTGATCCATTGTTCCAATCTAAGCCTGACTTCCAAATCATGAGTGAACTAACTCAGCGTTTTGGTCGCCGCGAAGAATACACTCGTGGTATGAGCGAGATGGAATGGATCGAAAGCCTTTACAACGATTGTAAAAAAGCGAACGAAGGTAAGTTCGAAATGCCAGAATTCAACGAGTTCTGGGAGAAGAGCGTACTAGACTTCGGTGAAGGTAAACCTTGGGTTCGTCATGCGGACTTCCGTAAAGACCCTGAGCTGAATCCACTAGGTACACCGTCTGGCTTCATCGAGATTACATCACGCAAGATCGGCCGTTACGGTTACGAACACTGTCAAGAGCACCCAATGTGGTTCGAAAAATCAGAGCGTTCACACGGTGGTCCTGGTTCAGATAAATATCCATTCTGGTTGCAGTCTTGCCACCCAGATAAGCGTCTTCACTCTCAAATGTGTGAGTCTGAAGAGTTCCGCGCGACTTACGCGGTACAAGGTCGTGAGCCGGTTTACATCAACCCAGCGGATGCCAAAGCAAAAGGCATCAAAGATGGTGATTTGGTACGTGTATTCAACGGTCGTGGTCAGCTATTAGCTGGTGCTGTTTTGACTGACAGCTACCCACGTGGCGTTATTCGTATCGAAGAAGGTGCATGGTACGGTCCTCTAAACGAGAAAGAAGGCGCAATCTGTACCTACGGAGATCCTAACACGCTAACGCAAGACATCGGTTCTTCTGAGCTTGCACAGGCGACTTCTGCGAACACATGTATCGTAGACTTCGAGAAGTTCACAGGTAAAGTGCCGCCAGTCACTTCATTTGGTGGTCCGATCGAAGTTGCTTAATTAGTGCAGTTTGCATAAATAGAAATACCAGCCTCAGGGCTGGTATTTTTTTATCAAAATTTCAGTGAGCGTTGTCTCAATAGTAACTTCATAACGTTAAACGAGACTGGTATTCGTGATGATGGTAACGAATTGGGTGAGACAAGCAGGAGATAATGCGCCAAGCTAAACAATAGTAATTAAGTGAGTAGACCCATTATGGCTCAGAGCATTCAATTAGCAAATCACACTGAGATCACTGTGAATAACAATGACTTCCAAGTTGAAGTCGAGGGTAATCAATTACATTTTTCTTTTGCTGGCCTTCACAATAAAACCTTTACTGACCGTGAAGTGTTATTCGAAATGCCGTTTTTGTACGAGCACGAGGCCAACGTAATTGGGGATGGTTTTCAAATGTTGGCGCAAACGGCGGGAACGATCAATCACCCCGTTGATATTGGTCGCTGCCCAGACAATAATCCTTCTTATCGAATCTACCCTAAAAATGCACCTAAGCGTTATTACAACTATTTAGTGGTGGAAGGTTCAGCGGGCTACACATTATTTGGCTTCACATCATGTCATCGCTTTGCAGGCTATTTTGATGTTGTGCTGCGTGATGGGCATTGGGTTTTATCAGCCGCAATTGATGGTGAGTTGACTCAAGTGGCGGATTGGGAAAGTAATCAACTTGAATCCGTGGCGGTACTCTGTGGTCAATCGCTGTCCGAGCTTTATCAAACCTATGGCGAGATGATTGCAAAGCATCATCCTGTTCGCCAAGGTGTGACACAAGATGCGCCTGTTGGTTGGTGTTCGTGGTACGCGTACTACGCAGACGTGACAGAGCAAAACATCATGCAGAACGTAGATTGTATGCAAGCTAAGCTCGAAGACCTAGAGTGGGTACTTCTGGATGATGGCTATCAAGCCTTTATGGGCGATTGGTTAACCCCATCAGATAAGTTTTCTGGTGGTGTGAAAGAGCTCATTCATGGTATCCGTGCAAAAGGTAAAAAGCCGGCGATTTGGATGGCGCCCTTTATTGCTCAACCTGAGTCGGAGATCTTCAAACAGCATCCAGATTGGTTTGTTCGCCACAAGGATGGTGGCTTACTTAAAGCAGAAGATGTCACATACGGTGGTTGGCGATGCACGCCTTGGTACATTCTCGATACTTCAAACCCTGAAGTGCAAGATCACCTAACTCATGTGGTCTCTGTTATGCGTCAAGAGTGGGGCGTTGAGCTATTCAAATTAGACGCAAACTACTGGGGCACGTTAAAAGGTAAACGAAGCCAATCGGGTGTCACCGGTGTAGAAGCCTACCGCATGGGTATGGAAGCGATCGCTAAAGGGGCAGGGGATGCATGGCTGTTAGGCTGTAACGCGCCAATGTGGCCATCTCTGGGACTTGTGGATGCAATGCGTGTTTCTGACGATGTAGAGCGTCATAGTCGTCGATTCGAGCAGATAGCCAGAGAAACCTTTTACCGTAGTTGGCAGCACCGAAAACTGTGGCAAATTGACCCGGATTGCGCGACATTCACTTCATTAGCTAATCAATCTGCATCCAGAGAAGAGTATGAATTTCATCGCACGGTGTTATTAGCGAGTGGTGGTTTGCTGCTGTCTGGCGACCCACTCCCTGAGATTACGCCGTTTGCTAAGACGACATTGTCTAAGCTCATGTTACGTCAACAACGTAACCAGCAATCTGCAAAGTTTACCGCTTTGAGTTTAAATCACGCGTTTTTAAAACTAACGACGAAGAATGACCTCCATTGTTTGTTTAATTATGCGAGTTACGGAGCGATGGAATTTACGCTGACGTCTGATCAACCGGTGGACTGGTATGATTACTGGACAGGCGAAAAGCTAAACCAAGAACCTTGCCAGTTGTTAATGGTGAGCGTTGATAAAGGGCTCAATGCGAAAGCGATCGTTACAGCATAACGTGAAGTAAATCGCCCAATACCGAGATCAAGAAAGGAGCCTATTGCGGCTCCTTTCTCGTTTTGATGCTCTGGGCGTTAGAACTCGAATAAAAAGTAATACCCGTATCCAACAATAAACGCAGGAATGGACGAATAAATTGTCGCGACCAAAGCAGCTTTCGGTGCCATAGCAATGGCGGGGAATAGGGCGTCACCATCATTGGAAATCGCATTTGCCAATTGCGCCGAAAGTGGCGCTGCACCAGAGATGTACAGGCTAGTGACTAAAATTTGCGGACCACAACCAGGTAGCATACCAATGGCTAAGCCAGCTAATGGCATCCATATCCCCCAATGAGAAAAGGTTTCTACGAGGTCGATTCCAGAAAAATAGGTCGTCAGTTCAAACGCCAGAAAAGCGACGATCACCCAAGCACTGACGAAGTTTGTGTCTTGAGCCGCTTTTTGAATTGGATGCGAGTCCACAATTTTTTCATCTTCAGAGACCGTTGACTGATAATCGCCGAGCTCTTTTGTCATAGCCCACAACGACATTGTGATCACCGCGAAGGTAGCGCCCAGCCATTCAATGGTGTTGGCTTTCAAAGATAGCAACTGATTAATATCTATTTGGAAAGACATTAACACAGCAACGACACTAGCAGGCACAATAAGCCATTTCCAAAATGCGCCTTGTAGATTGATTGCACGTTGTTCAAGGGGTGTGTGTCGGTCTGTCTGGTGTTGGCAACAAGCATGTGTCTGAGGTGCTTCTTTTGGTTCTGGTCGCAGAAAGTTATCAGCATGAAAAGCATTAACGACTAACCCTGAAAGAGTACCCACGATAATGCCTAATCCAACCACGCCTAATCCAACACTTGGCTTGGCGGCAAGAAGTAAAAAGGCAGCGTCACCCATTGTTGAAGTAAGTACCGCGACAATCGCACCAAATCCCACTCGGCCACTAATAAATTGCGTTGTCACAACAATAGCGCCACCACAGCCAGGCAAAGCACCCAACAAAGAAGCAAAGAAAACCTGATGATTACGCGAGCGATGATATAGCTCGGTAATTCGATTGGTTTTCGACATAAAGTTTGAAAGATAATGATAAATAGCCAATGTGGCAGCAACATAGCATGACACTGCCCAGAATGAGTCGGATAGCGTCTGTACGGCTACGTCACGTGTATTTTCATTGCCTAGCAAAATGAGCATGACGATAGGGATCAGCAATCGCTTATAAGCTAAACGAAACTGAGTAGGCTGAAACAACTGTTGTGCAGAGTGTAATAATTGGGTCGCGTTCATCGTTTACTCAAATGCAAATAGGAATAATTATCATTATATGCAAATGAGATTTATTCGCAATAGCATTGTGAACTTTTCTTCGTGTCAAACTCTTTGAAATCAGGTAAAGTATCGGCCTTTGTGAGCAAACACGCCCTAATTAACTGTATTAGGCGGCGTATAAAATTGACTTGAATAGGAAGAAACATGATTCTAGTTGTAGGTCATAAGAACCCAGACAGTGACAGTATTTGTAGTGCACTCGTTGCAACTGAACTTCTAAAAGCGCGTGGCGTTGAAGCTATGCCAATTCGCCAAGGCGAAATCAACCGTGAAACTCAGCACATCCTAGAAGTTGCTGGCGCTGAAGTTCCTGAGCTTCGCACATCAGTTGCGGGTGAGACCGTTTGGCTAGTAGATTACTCAGATCTAGCACAAGCACCAGACGATATCGCAGAAGCTGAAATTGCGGGTATTGTTGACCACCACCGTCTAGGTGACGTGATGACAGTAAACCCAATGGAAGCATGGATCTGGCCTGTTGGTTGTACCAACACTGTTCTATTCAACATGTTCAAGATTGAAGGCCACGCGATTACTCCACAAATTGCTAAGCTAATGATGTCAGCAATTCTATCTGACACAGTAGGTTTTGCTTCTCCAACTTGTACACAAAAAGACAAAGATGCCGTTGCTGAGCTAGCGGCAATCGCAGACGTACAAGATGTGGACGCGTTCACTAAAGATCTTCTAATTGCTAAAACAAACATCGAAGGTCTATCAGCGGCTGAGCTTGTTGAGAAAGACCTTAAAGGTTACCCATTCAACGGTCGTGACGTAGTGGTTGGTCAGGTTGAACTTGCAACTCTTGAGCAAGTTGACGGTATGATCGAAGCACTAGAAGCAGACCTAGAATCTCGTTGTGAGAAAGATAACCTAGCGTTCGCTGCTGTAATGCTAACAGACATCACGACTGCTCAAACTCGTCTTCTATACAAAGGTGAGTGGGCTGAGAAGCTTGTTAAGCACGAAAAAGACGGCATGCTAATGATGGAAAACACGCTAAGCCGTAAGAAGCAAGGTTGGCCTTGGCTTCAAACTGAACTAGCTTAATTTTCTAGCATATACTTTAAATGCCCGCTTAGCTGCGGGCATTTTTCTATGGGAAATAGGAGACGAATATGTCTGATCAACTGACCCAAGAGCAGATGGATACCATTAATCGCTACAACGAAGAGCAACGTTTAAAGTACTGCGTAAAAGAGATTGTGGCGAATCGTAAGGTTTGGATTCTGAAAGACGAACATGGCTGTGTCATGTTAAATACAGAAGATGATGATTGTGTACCAGTATGGCCAAACGAAGAGTTTGCTTTGCAATGGGCGAATGGTGATTGGGAAGATTGCGAGCCAGAAGCGATCTCTTTAAACAAGTGGCACAGCCGTTGGACCTCTGGTCTAGAGGATGACGAGCTATCGATTGTTGTATTCCCAAATCAAAATGAAGAAGGGGTCGTATTGTTTCCTGACGAGTTTGATTTTGAACTACGCAAACAAGCGAGCCGCCGTTAGTTTTTTGATTAGTCCCCATGCAATAAAGAAGCCTGCGTTAAAGCAGGCTTCTTTACATTTGCACGATTACATTTTTGATAAGCTATTTTGTTTGATGGCTTGGCGCTTTATAAAAGTGGCTTTCGACTAGTCTTTGAGTAATAGGATGCTCGGGATGAGTCAGTACTTGGTTGGTCTCGCCAAACTCGACCACTTCACCTTCATGCATCACCATCACTTTATCAGTAATATGCTTAACAATGCCAATGTGCTGAGACACGTACACAAATGACAATCCCATCTCTTCTTGCAACTCGAGGAATAAGTTAATGATCTGCGAGCGCATTGCCATATCCAAACCGTTTAACGCCTCATCAGCGACAATGATGGAAGGTTGAAGAATAAGTGCACGAGCCAAACACACGCGCTGTTTTTGACCGGCAGCTAGCATTTGTGGATAAAAATAGGCGTGCTCAGGCAGCAATCCTACGCGGAGCAGGGTGTTCTTTACACGCTGCATGCGTGCATCTGGCGGCATGTTGGTATTTCGCTTTAGCGGACCTTCTAAAATACGACCAATCTGGATTCGTGGGTTTAACGATGTGTTTGGATCTTGGAAAATCATGCGGATGAGCTTGCAGCGTGTCGCGTAATCTTTGTGCTCCAATCGTTCGCCATTCACACGGATCTCTCCGGAGCTTGGTTCAACAACGCCAGCAAGCATACGAGCTAGTGTGGATTTTCCTGACCCGTTTTGACCAATAAAACCAATAGTTTGTCCTGGCTCTAAAGTAAAGCTTACCGGTTTAACTGCCTCATTAACCTGACGTTTGAACAGACGGGAGCGCGTAACAAATTGCTTCGATAAATTATCGACTTCAAGTAACGCACTCATGACTTTTTCTCCGTGTTCAATGGAAAGTGACAGTTAAATTTATGATTCTTAATTCGTCTGGTGTGTGGAATTTCTACACATTGTTTCTGTGCATACGGGCAACGTGGTCCGAGGCGACAACCGATAGGCAGATGCTGCAATGGCGGAATCGAGCCCGGTAGGGATTGGAGTTTTTGCTTGTGTGGTACCCAATCATTAAAGTCTGGCATTGCTTTAAGCAAGGCATCTGTATACGGGTGCTTGGGTGCCGCAATGATTTTACTGGTATCGGCAGACTCTACCGACTGACCACAATACATTACCGTAATACGTCCTGCCCACTGTGTTATGGTCGCTAAGTCGTGGCCGATAAGCAGAATGGTTGTGTTATTAAGTTGGTTCATGCGGCTCAACAGACGCAAAATTTGCGATTGGGTAATCGGGTCTAAGTCGTTGGTTGGCTCATCTGCGATCAGCAACTTTGGTTTGGTCGCTATCGCCATGGCAATCATGACTTTTTGACACTCACCATCAGTCAGTTCATAAGGGTAGCTACCCATTAAACGCTTGTGATCTTTAATACCCACTTTATGCAAAAGCGCGATGGCCTGTTTTTTACGCCATTTAAATCGCTCCCACCATTTCCCTTCAAATGCGCGAGATGGAATGGATTCAATCAATTGACGCCCGACTTCCTCTGAAGGGTCAAGACAAGTTGAAGGTTCTTGGAAAATCATCGCAATATCACGAGCAATGACGCGCCGACGCTCTTTTGGTGTAAGCTGAAGCAAGTCAATATTGCCAAGGCGCATACGGTCTGCGGTGATGCGCCAGTTATCTTTACTTACCCCGACAATCGCTTTTGCAACTAAGCTTTTCCCTGAACCAGACTCACCTACAAGACCACGAATTTCGCCTTCGTTCAAAGTTAGGCTCATTCGGTCAACGGCTTTGACCAACCCTTGAGGTGTTTCGATCTCAATGGTCAAATGTCGAATATCTAACAACGGCATTATTCGATCCCCGCATTAAGCGCTTGACGTACACCTTCACCTACTAAGTTTAGGGTAATAACAGTAAACATGATGGTCAGGCCGGGTAGGGTCACTGTCCAAGGTGCAATATAAATAAGCTCGACAGAGTCACCTAATATTGCTCCCCACTCGGTGCTTGGGGCCTGTGCGCCTAGGCCAAGAAAACCCAGTGCCGTAATATCTAAAATCGCAGCAGAGAGCGCGAGTGTGATTTCAGCGGCAATGACCGTCAGAATGTTAGGAAGAATTGAACTCCACAGTAAGTAGAAATCATTAGCGCCATCAAGGCGTGCTGCCATTATGTAGTCTTTTTCAACTTCGGTGTGGACTGCGATATAAACGGAGCGAATAAAACGCGGAATCAAAGCCAAGCAGATTGCGAGTAAAATATTGAACCCACCAAAGCCGAGAAATGCCACAAAAATGATTGCTAATAAGAGCGACGGGATCGACATGACGGTATCGAGCAAGTGGTTGAGAGTACTCGACAGTAAGCCTTTCGTCATACCTGCCAATACGCCAATTAAACAGCCTACAACGGCAGCAATTGCGGTGATGGCGACAGCAGCGCCAAATGTTAGCTGAGAGCCCATAATCAGGCGCGAAAGAATATCTCTACCTAAGTCATCGGTCCCCAAAAAGTAATCAACCGTTCCTGCTGGGGCCCATGATGGCGGCACAAGCAACTCACCTGACTGTGCTTGGGCGTCAAATGGTGCAAGTAGGGGGGCAAAAATGGTAATAAGGACGATAAACACCAAGCACCACAAGCCAAACATGGCTAGTCCGTTGGCACGGTAGCTTCGCCAAAATCGCTCAAACTGAGTTGGAATGCGTTCTTCCTGATAAACGTTATTTGTTAGCATACCATTCCTTTCGAACTAAAGGGTTAATCATCGCGCCAATCAAATCCGAGAGAATGTTAGCGGTAAGAACCAAAGTCGCAAGTACCATCACGCCAGCTTGGATAGATGCATAGTCTTGGCTTGCTAGCGCATCTAAAAGCCAACGACCAATACCTGGCCAGTTAAAAATAGACTCCGTGATGATAGCTAAGGTAATCATACTCGAAAGTTGAACACCAACTTTGGGAATGATAGGCGGTATCGCATTCCGCAATACATGTTGAGTTACGATTTCGCGGTTAGAAAGACCTTTGATTCTCGCTGCACGGATGTAGTTTTGGCTCATCACTTCCGCTACCGAGGAACGCATTAGTCCGACAACCTGGGTGGTTGGAGCCAAAGCGAGCACCAAACATGGCAGCACCATATGTTCAATAACGCTTTGCAGTGCATGAGCGCGGTATTCGCCTTTCGCCATGAATGCGTCGATAATGGCAAACCCGGTTACATGATCAATTTCGTAAAGTAAATCATACCGTCCCGCAACGGGGAAGAGTTGGTACTCCAATGAAAAGACCATGATAAGTAACAGAGCTACCCAAAAGATTGGGGCGGAATAACCAGACATTGACATGAATGAAATGCTGGTATCGAGCCATTTACCTTGCTTCATCCCAGCCACGGTTCCAAGTGGAATACCGATCAAAAGGGACACCAAAAAGGCAAAGAAACACAATTCCAAAGTGGCAGGGAATACAACGGCGAGCTCGTCGTAAATCGCATTGCCGTTTTTACTTATGCCAAAATCGAGTTGAGAAAGGTTGATTAAGTAAGTTTGCCAACCAGACCAAAAATCAACGTTTGCCCAGTGCGAGAGAGGGTCAAGGCGAAGCAGAGAAAAACCCACTAATGTAAGGATCATCAAAGTGATGATAAATAGGTTAAAGCGTCGAACGGTATACCAAAACATCAGTGAATTCTCTCAACTCTATCAAACGGTTGGGCATTGAAAGGGCTTGATTTGAAGCCTGTCAGCGATTTGTCGTGCACACGGAACTGCACGCCATGCGCCAGAGGAATAACCGGGAACTCTTGATTCAAAATGTTCTGTGCTTGGCGATATAGGTTCAAACGGTAACGCGGTTCTTGAGTTTCTAACGCCAAATCGAGCAAGAAATCGAAGTCATCGTTACACCACATGGACACGTTAAGGCCAACGCGGTCAGACTCGCAAGATAATAAAGGGCGGAAAAAGTTGTCAGGATCCCCGGTATCACCAATCCAACCTGTTAAAAGTAAATCGATATCGTTGATGTTCTCCAAATCCACACGTTCAAACCTATCATCGGTAAGTAGCGTTAATTTAACCCCAATATCGGCAAAATTCGCTTGGATTAGCTCCGCGGTCTTGCGAGGGCTTGGGTTAAAAGCACGTGGTTCAAGTGGTACCCACATGGTCAATTCTAGGCCGTCTTCGTAGCCTGCATCTCGAAGTAGTGCCAATGCATAATTCCGGTCATAACGAATTTTTACACTGTCTTTTTGATAAGCCCATGAATTAGGTGGTAGCAAGGTATAAGCTTGGGAGCCAGTTCCGTAGTAAACCGAATCTAAAATATTTTGACGGTTGATCGCTAAGTTAAGAGCTTGGCGAACTCGAGCATCACTCAGCGCGGTGGTTTCTGTGTTTATCGCAATAAAGGAAACGTTGTTAGCTGGTGTAGCCGCCAGCTCAAGGTTGTCATTTTCTTGAATGACAGGTATTTGGCTCGAAATAGGTGAAGAGAGTACGTCACACTCGTTTCTTAAAAGTTTAGCTAATGTACCCGTGCCTCTGTGAGAGATATCGAACACCACTTGTTCCATTTTTGCTGGTGACTTCCAGTAATTAGAATGACGCTCTAATCGAATCAAATCGTTCACTTGGTACTCTTTTAATTGATAAGGGCCGGTACCGATAGGAAGTTGGTCGATTTCTTCTTTATGATCTTTTGCTGCCAATTGCTGTCCGTACTCCGCAGACAAGATAACCGCATGGCTGGTGGCAATATTGGCCAAGAAAGAAAAGTTTGGCTGAGATAACGTAAACCTTACCGTATGCTCATCTATTGCAACCACGTCTTGGAGTAGGTTTTGAAAATCTAACCCTGCAAACCATGGATAAAAACCACCACCTACTTGGTGAAAAGGATGGTCTACATCGATGATTCGCTTGAAGCTAAATACCACGTCTTTTGCATTCAATGGGCGAGTGGGTGCGAACCAAGGCGTGGTTTGGAATTGAACACCACGTTTAAGCTTAAACGTGTATTCCGTCCCTGATTCATTTACTGACCAACTCTCGGCGATGCTTGCCACGGGCTGATGTGATTTAGGATCGAGCGTGAGCAGCGTATCGTACAGCTGTGGGCTCAGAGCCTCTGCGGTAATACCGCTATCAATAAGCTGAGGGTTAAACGTGGTCGGCTTACCCTGTCCGCAAAACACAAAGCCAGCTTTGCGAATATCATTGTGGTCAATTTCATCGCCACAAGCGGTAAGTAGGCTAATCCCAATAAGGCTCAGCGATAATCTTATAAAAGCATTCATAATATGAAATGTTCATTGGATCTTGCTCGTTTCGTTTGATCTTACTCTTTCAAAGCTAACAAGCGAAAATGATCTCGCTAATTTATCACCTTTGTGAACTCGCTCCAAACATAAAATCCATACACTGTAAGGTGTTATGCCATAAATGCATGCGAATTAGAGCGCAGTCACGAGCTCGTGTATTGATTGAGTTCTCTCGGTCAAGTTAGCTTTGTCCGACCAAACCATATTTTCTAACCATCCCTCGTAATTGGTGATAGCTCAAGCCAAGTAGCTCGGCTGCTTGTCGTTGATTAAACTTGGCTTCTTCCAATGCACGATTGAGTAAATGGATATCTTGTTCCTCTTGCCATTGTTTATAGTCTAGAGGGAATTGGATGGTGTTGCTTGATGCTTCCTCTTCTTGTTGTTCTGCTTGTTTTGCACTATGGCCAAGCGCGCTGTGCCAAACCGTTTCAAAGGGATTGAAAACCAGTTCATCAATTGGGTGAGCATTCAGACCATGTTGGTAAATCGCACGTTCAATCACGTTTTTTAGTTCGCGGACGTTACCGGGCCATTCATATTCAATAAGCGACTGCTGCGCTTTTGGGGTAAAACCGACAAAGTATTCCAGTTGCAGTTCACGACACATTTTCATCGCGTAGTGCTCTGCTAAAGAGAGAATGTCTTCTTTGCGCTCGCGAAGAGGCGGCAACATAATGACATCGAAGGCTAGCCTGTCGAGCAGATCTGCACGAAAATCACCTTGCTCTGCCAATTTTGGTAGGTCGGCATTGGTTGCACAAACAAGTCGAACATCCGCATTGAGAGCGGTATGACCGCCAACTCGCTCATATTCACCATATTCAATGACACGTAATAGCTTTTCTTGAACTAAAAGTGGTGCGGTTGCCAGTTCGTCAAGAAACAAAGTACCGCCCTCGGCGCGCTCGAAACGCCCTTTATGCTTACCTTTAGAGCCCGTGAAGGAGCCGGATTCATGTCCAAACAATTCGGAATCTATTAGCCCTTCGCTTAATGTCGCACAGTTGAGTGATAGTAGTGGTTTATCCCAACGTCTTGATAAATAATGCAAACGCTGAGCGATGAGTTCTTTACCCGTACCTCGTTCACCAATGATGAGGACAGGGCGCTCAATGGGTGCAAGTTGTGATACTTTATCTAGTACAGCGAGAAAAGCAGGTGATTCACCAATCAGGTTTTGCTTCATAAAGTCCTTCTTATTTAACAGCCGAGCCATGATTCAGGGATAGAGTTGGTAAATTTCACCAACAGTTGGTGAAAAACATCATAGCACAATAGTGTGTAACGACAACAAAATGAATAACACTTTGATTTAAAAGAAAATTATAAGTTGGCACGTTACTTGTTATATATTCAGGGAGACACAAGGTTAATCACCACCTTGTCGAGTTTTAATAGGAAAAAAGAGGAGTTCCGTTATGGGTATTTTTTCTCGATTTGCAGATATCGTTAACTCAAACATCAGTGCATTACTGGACAAGGCGGAAGATCCTGAAAAAATGATCCGTCTTATCATTCAAGAAATGGAAGACACACTTGTTGAAGTGCGTACTAACTCGGCTAAAGCGATTGCAGACAAGAAAGAGTTGGCTCGTAAGGTTGAAACGTTAGAAGAGCAAATTGGCGAATGGGGTCAAAAAGCGAGCTTAGCATTAGTTAAAGAGCGCGAAGATCTAGCTCGTGCAGCGTTAATTGAAAAGCAAAAGCTAGAGCAAGTGATTAAAGGCCTCCACACAGAGCAAACCTTAGTGGAAGAAACGATCGATAAGCTTACTGGCGAGATTGGTAAGTTGGAAAGCAAAATTGCTGAAACGCGCGCCAAACAGCAAGCTCTAGCAATTCGTAACCAAACTGCATCTAACCGTCGTGATGTGCAAAAACACCTGCATACTAGCCGTACTAATGAAGCGATGGCGAAATTTGAGCAGTACTCACGTAAAGTGGATGAAATGGAAGCGGAAGCAGACCTGTATGCTCAAACTGGTAATGCTAAATCGCTAGAACAAGAGTTTGCAGAGTTGCAGGCACAAGACGAAATTGAAAAAGAGTTGGCAAAACTGAAAGAACAGATGTCATCGAAAGATAAATAAGAAAGGAGCCATTTATGTCGGCATTTTTTATAGCAGGACCAGTGATTGTCTTTTTAATCTTTGTCGCTCCACTATGGCTCTTCTTACACTATCGCAGCAAACGCAAAACAGATAGTGCACTGTCGAGCCAAGATTTAGAGCGCCTTCAGGTACTATCTGAAAAAGCGGAAGCGATGCAGTCCCGAGTTGATACATTGGAGCGCATCTTGGATGCTGAGTCACCAACATGGAGACGAAAGTATGAATAATCGAGAACTGTATCGTGATCCAGTAAATGGCAAAATCTCCGGTGTTTGCGCCGGAATTGCCAACTACTTTGGTGCAGAAGTTTGGTTGATTCGTATTGTAGTGATTTCTGCAGCGCTGTTAGGTGGTACGTTTTTGGTATTGTTAGCGTACATCGCGATGGCGTTTATGTTAGAAAAGCAACCAGTAACGTATTCTGAAAATATCAGAGCTCAGCAAGAGCATACGCTCAAAAGTAAGCCTTGGCAGAAAGGGCAAAGCCCTGATCAACTGCTCAGTGTGTTGGAAAGGGATTTTGACCGTCTTGATGGCAAAATTCGTAACATGGAAGCTTATGTTACGTCTGATACATATAGGGTGAACAGAGAATTCAGTAAGCTCTAGGCATTTTGTATCCAAAGAAGATTTAACTGAAGCAGGCATAAAGCCTGCTTTTTTATCACAAATTACTAATTTTAAAGCACTATTAATCTTTTCTGCTCTGGAAGTTCGTTCAAAATTCATCTACTTTAAAAATAATCCCCCAATTTTTATGGATGAATGTAATGAGAAAATTGCTCATTCCTATTGCCATCTCGGCTGTCTTGTCGGGGTGCGGTAAAGAACTTCCTCCTGTTCCTGAACCTGAATCGCGCCCTGCGAAGCTATTTACAGTATCTGTTGGCAATGCCCAGTTTGAGCGACATTTTCCTGCCACGACGGAAGCTGGCGATAGAGCAGTACTGACATTTCGAGTTCCTGGGCTTCTTCAAACGATAGAAGTGAATGAAGGTCAAGTCGTCAGTAAAGGTGATGTTTTGGCGTCATTAAACCCAGATGAATATTCTCTGCTCGAACAGCAAGCTCGGGCAAATTTTTTGCTCGCAGATGTGCAATACAAGCGATACCAAAAGCTACGTAAAGACCAAGTAGTATCTGAGCAAGATTTTGATGAGGCAAAAGCGAATCACAACTCAGCAAAAGCTCAATGGAATCAAGCAAAGGCAAACTTAAGATATACCAAACTTGTCGCGCCATATGATGGCACTATTTCGTACATTCCAGCAGAAAACCATGAATATGTTGCCGCGAAAGAAGGGGTGATGAATATTCAGTCCAACCAACTCCTCAAAGTGATATTCCAAATCCCAGACTATCTTCTAAATCGTTACACGCAGGGGAGCGATGTCTCTGCCAGAATGATATTTGATGCGTTCCCCGAGCGAGCCTTTGATTTAACCTTTCAGGAAATCGATACAGAAGCCGATCCTAAAACGGGCAGTTACAAAGTCACGATGGTCATGGAGCGACCAGCAGAAATTGGCCTTTTGCCGGGAATGTCTGGCAATGCTTACCTCCTGTCCAAAAGTGCAGGAGCGACAAAGATTCCTAACTCCGCGTTGCTAGAAGAAAACGGCAAAACATACGTTTGGCGTGTCGATGAGCAAGGCATTGTATCCAAAGCCGCAATTGAGATGAATGACAAAAATCAAGTGTTAGCCGGGCTTAACGATGGCGACCAAATCATTATCTCGGGTGTCAGTGTAATTGAACCCGGAATTAAGGTAAGAGCGTGGATTAAGGAAAGAGGGTTGTAATATGAAAGGAGTCATCTCTCTAGCGACTTTACTTTCAACGCTTTTTCTCGTTGGCTGTGGGGATAAGGCGCCAGAAAAAGAGCTCGAAACGCCACGAGTTAGAGTTACGTCATTAGCGGGAAACAAGGTGGATGACAACTTGTACTTCCCTGCGGTTGCGAATGCAGCGGATCGCTCTCATTTGAGCTTCAGAGTGGCAGGAGAAGTCAGCAGCATCATGGTAAAAGAGGGCGACAAAGTCACGAAGGGTGATGTTATTGCAACGCTAGATCCCACGGACTATGAGTTGGATGTAGATAATGCGAGTGCGCGTTTTTCTGTTGTCGACAGTCAGTATCGCCGCTCACGCCCTTTGGTTGATAAAGGCCTATTAGCTAAGTCTCAGTTTGATGAAATTGCAGCACAACGACAAATCGCCTTAGCTGAGCTTCAGTTAGCCAAACTTCGTCTATCATTTACTGCCTTAAAAGCGCCCGTGGATGGGATTATTTCGCGAGTTAATATCGACCAATTCGAAAATGTTCAAGTCGGACAGCATATCGTTAATATTCACAGCTTGGAGCGAGTCGAAGTGTTGATTCAGCTTCCTGACCGCCTCTATGTGAACCAACCGCCAACGGAAGAAAGGCTTACCGCGATCAAAGCATTAGTGCGCGTGCCCAGTGGTAACGAATATAACGCGACGGTAAAAGAATTTACAACCGAACCCGACCCAACAACAGGTACGTTTACTGTCACACTGTCGCTTCCTATGCCGGAAGAAGAGTACATCCTAGATGGTATGGCTGTTGAGGTAACTTCTAAAGACGAGAATGTTGGGCTTGATCTCAACCTAGGAATTAATGTTCCTATCGAAGCCATTTTTAATGCGGATGGTGACGAGCTGGGGCGCGAAAACAAATTTGTTTGGGTACTGAATGACGACAATACGGTATCGCGCAAACAGGTGCGAGCAGGTAAGGCATCTAAAACGTCCATTCAAATCCTTGATGGTCTCATGCTCAAAGACAAAGTCGTGATTGCCGGTGTTTCTCGATTAAGGGATGGCATGAAAGTGGAAGTGATACAGGAAATGGCTACGCAGGAGGTCGGTCTATGAGCGATCTTAATAAATCAGTGCCTCAAAGTGATGATGATGTGACCGGTATTGCTGCGTACTTCATCCGAAATCGCGTCATCAGTTGGATGGTCGCACTGATATTTTTGATTGGTGGTATCGCCGCATTCTTTGGTTTAGGGCGTCTTGAGGACCCTGCTTTTACTATTAAAGATGCGATGGTAGTGACCTCTTACCCTGGTGCGACACCGCAACAAGTCGAAGAAGAAGTGACGTACCCAATCGAAAAAGCGATTCAGCAGCTTACTTATGTTGATGAAGTAAATTCGATTTCTAGCCGGGGATTATCTCAAATCACGGTCACGATGAAGAACAATTATGGCCCTGATGATCTACCACAAATTTGGGATGAGTTGCGCCGTAAAGTGAACGACCTTAAAGGGACGTTGCCTCCAGGTGTGAATGAACCTCAAGTGATCGATGATTTTGGTGATGTTTACGGGATTTTGTTAGCGGTGACTGGCGACGGTTATAGCTATAAAGAGCTACTGGATTACGTCGATTACTTACGCCGAGAGCTCGAACTGGTTGATGGCGTGAGTAAAGTTTCGGTATCTGGGCAACAGCAAGAGCAAGTGTTCATCGAAGTATCGATGAAAAAATTGAGCAGTATAGGTCTTGCTCCGGATACCGTGTTTAATCTTCTTTCGACGCAAAACGTAGTTTCTGACGCAGGAGCGATCAGAATTGGTGACGAGTACATCAGAATTCAGCCGACTGGCGAGTTCCAGAGTGTGGATGAGCTAGGCGATTTGTTGATTACTGAGTCGGGTGCTCAGGGGCTCATCTTCTTGAAAGATGTGGCGGAAATAAAACGTGGTTACGTAGAAGTCCCGAATAATATTATTAATTTTAACGGCAGCCTCGCACTAAACGTGGGTGTTTCTTTTGCTGAAGGCGTCAACGTCGTTGAAGTCGGAAAAGCGTTTGATCATCGCCTTGCAGAGCTAAAGTACCAACAACCTGTCGGTATCGAAATTTCGGAAATCTATAGTCAGCCGAAAGAAGTGGATAAATCGGTTAGCGGTTTTGTTGTGAGCTTGGCTCAAGCTGTCGGTATCGTCATTATCGTACTTCTGTTCTTTATGGGGCTACGTTCTGGGCTACTTATCGGTTTAATCTTGCTGCTGACGGTGTTGGGTACGTTCATTTTCATGAAGTATCTCGCGATAGATTTACAGCGGATTTCATTAGGTGCCTTGGTTATCGCGTTAGGTATGCTGGTGGACAATGCCATCGTTGTGGTTGAGGGGATTTTGATTGGTACTCAAAAAGGGCGAACTCGACTCCAAGCAGCGACCGACATTGTTACCCAAACAAAGTGGCCATTACTTGGGGCAACTGTGATTGCGGTAACTGCATTTGCGCCAATTGGACTGTCTGAAGACTCGACGGGCGAATACTGTGGCACTTTATTTACGGTTCTGCTGATCTCTTTAATGTTGAGCTGGTTTACCGCTATCTCGTTGACACCATTCTTTGCTGACATCTTCTTTAAAGGCCAGAAGATTAAACAAGGTGAAGGGGAAGAAAATGATCCATATAACGGGGTTATTTTCGTTATTTATAAAAAGTTTCTTCAGTTTTGTATGCGTCGTGCTTGGTTTACCGTTGTGGTGCTGATTGCGGGATTAGCGGCAAGTGTTTACGGGTTCACCTTTGTGAAGCAAGCGTTTTTCCCATCTTCGACAACGCCGATTTTTCAGTTAGATGTATGGATGCCAGAAGGAACTGATATTCGAGCAACCAACACAACGCTTAAAGAGTTAGAAAGTTGGTTAGCTAAGCAAGAGCATGTTGACCATATCACGACGACCGCGGGTAAAGGCTTACAGCGCTTCATGTTAACGTACGCGCCAGAGAAAAGTTATGCGGCTTATGGTGAGATAACCACTCGTATGGAAAATTACGAAGCGTTGAAACCATTAATGGCGAAGTTTCGAGAGTATTTAAAAGCCAACTATCCAGAAATCAATTACAAGCTCAAACAGATTGAGTTAGGCCCTGGTGGTGGTGCAAAAATTGAAGCGCGTATTATTGGCTCAGATCCAACCGTCCTTCGTACGATAGCCGCTCAGGTCAAGGACATCATGTACGCCGACCCTCAGGCAACAAATATCAGGCATGATTGGCGTGAACGAACCCAAGTTCTTGAACCTCAGTTTAACGAGAGTCAGGCACGTCGCTATGGCATTACCAAATCGGACGTCGATGATTTCTTGTCCATGTCATTCTCTGGAATGACGATAGGCTTATACCGAGACGGCACGACGCTCATGCCTATCGTGGCTCGTTTACCAGAAGATGAGCGCATTGATATTCGTAACATCGAAGGCATGAAAATATGGAGTCCAGCACAGAGTGAGTTTATTCCACTTCAACAAGTCACAATGGGTTACGACATGCGTTGGGAGGATCCTATCATCGTACGTAAGAACCGTAAGCGTATGCTCACTGTGATGGCAGACCCTGATATTCTAGGTGAAGAAACCGCATCGACGTTGCAAAAACGTTTACAGCCCCAAATCGAAGCGATTCAAATGCCTCCTGGCTATTCACTAGAGTGGGGTGGTGAATACGAATCTTCAGGTGATGCTCAAGAGTCACTGTTTACTACTATGCCAATGGGGTACTTGTTCATGTTCTTGATCACTGTATTCCTATTTAACTCTATCAAAGAGCCACTCATTGTTTGGCTTACCGTGCCACTGGCGTTAATTGGTGTCACTACCGGTTTGTTGGCACTCAACACGCCGTTTGGTTTTATGGCATTGCTCGGCTTCTTAAGTTTATCGGGAATGGTGCTCAAAAATGGCATCGTATTACTGGACCAAATTGAAATTGAAATGAAGTCCGGTAAAGAGGCTTATGACGCGGTCGTTGATGCTGCGGTAAGTCGCGTCCGTCCCGTTTGTATGGCTGCTATCACGACGATCCTTGGTATGATCCCACTGTTGCCAGATATTTTCTTCAAACCAATGGCGGTTACGATTATGTTTGGTTTGGGTTTTGCGACAGTCCTGACACTGATTGTCGTGCCAGTGTTGTATCGTTTGTTCCATAAAGTGGCAGTACCGAAACAGGCTTAGTGCTACTGATATAACGATGAAAAATATCGCGCCTCTAGCTCATCAGTTAGAGGCGCTTTTTAAGGAAGAATAATGACAGAACAAAAAACGTGTGCGTGGGCGATGAATCACCCATTAGAGCGCGAATATCATGATTCCGAATGGGGCGTGCCAGTATATGACGACCAAGTCCTGTTTGAATTTATTACTTTGGAAGGTGCGCAAGCTGGTCTTAGTTGGATCACCATCCTTAAAAAGCGCGAAGGTTACAGAGAAGCGTTCGAGAATTACGATCTAGATGCGTTGGAACAAAGAAATGAAGAACGCGCTGAATACATCGTGGAAAACTTCGATGTTGTAAGGCATCGCGGAAAGATTAACTCGGTTTTCAGTAATGCCAAAGCGGCCAAAGCGTTAATTGCTGAATACGGAAGTTTATCAGACGCGTTGTGGCAGTTCGTGGACGGCGAACCAATCATTAATCAATGGCAACATATGAGTGACGTGCCAGTTTCGACAGAGCAATCCAAAGCCATGAGTAAATTCCTAAAAAAGAAAGGCTTCAAGTTTGTCGGTGAAACCATCTGTTATGCTTTCATGCAAGCCGTCGGCATGGTGGATGACCATATCGTTGGATGTCCTAAAAAGCAGAATAAGTAACGTTTGGCTATTAAGCTAATGTTGTTAGTTCTGGCTATCATGAATACGTTCCAAAGCTTCGATTCGACGCCATTGAGTGGCATCGAAGCTTTGTTTTCTTAAAGCAATGATTTCTGCCTGTTTTTCGTCTTGCCCTAGAAAATCTCTATTCAGAATATTTTGACGCTGCTTTAAGTAAGTGGCGAGTTGAGTCTCAAATGATTCTCTTTGCTCATCAAGTTTTTGCAGCCTCTGCGCTCCGGCATCTCCTACCAGAGCAACACGGGCGATGTACTTGTCTTGTGAATCAAGCTGAGAAGCTTGCTCGAGCTGCTTTGCTAATGCGTTATTGCGTTCACTTTCTCGTATGTAATCCGGTTGTTCTGATAACGCTTGATTGAGAAGGTGTTCTTGACTCTCGATATCCGATGCCTGTGTTTTAATCGTCAGCTTTTCTAAAGCAAGTTGGCGAAGTCGGTTTTCTTCGTCAAACAATTGGGTTATCTGCGCCTCGCTAAAGTATTGAAGCTGTAAGTTCAGTATTGCTTCATTCAGCATGGTTAACTGTTCAAGCGTTAGGTGATTGTGCTCAAAAGGCTCTAATGCAGAGAGTGCTTGCTTGTAGGAAAGGTAGGTTTGAAAAAGTTTGGCATCAATATTCAGAGTTTGCTTTGCTAAAGTGTCATCATTGACTTCCGCTTTGATCGTATCGAGATCTTCTTCGCCCAGCCGGCTAAGAGAATATTCGAAGAAATCTTTTGGGGAAGAGACATCGGCGGCTATATCTTGCTGAGATGGCGAATGGTTAGAGGTTATCTCTTGTTGTTTGTCGCTTTGCAACAGAGAAAGCGCTCCCACGCCAAATATCGAGAGCAGGATAAAAGTGGTGAGAGCGACTTTCTTCATTGTGATGACCTCTTATAAACCTTGAAGTTTGAGACGATTTGCATGTTGGCGATAAAGCGTGACTGGATCGGTTTCAAAAAGATGATGAATACCGAGTAGACCGTTAATTTCATCCAAATGGTTCATTTGATAATCATCACGTATGACTTTGCCTAAATGTGTGCTGCACGCACCAACTAAGCCATCATTCGGCCCATCAAAGGCTAAGCCAAGTACCATCATGGCAGCGTCAGTCGGATCGAAAACGTTTGTAAAAGTGGATGATCCGGTCCATGAGTAGTAATAAACGCCATTTGAAGCTAGCAAGTCGCCATTACCACATTCACTGGTAGGGACTCCCTCTGGGTAGTGCTGGTTAAACGCCGATGATCCTTCCGTGGTCAAGGCTGCTAATGAGGCTAAAGGGTCTTGGTCGAGATCAGAACCACCTGATAGAAGATTAATAAGAGTGGTTAAACCTTGCGCCAGTTTTACCGCGAGCTGCTCACTCCCCGAACCCTCAGATACGGTGCCACGAACTAAATCGGCTACTTTAGACCCTTTATTAACGCCTCCTATACTCGTAACTGATGCGACTAGGTCAGGACGGACAGAGGCAACATAGCGCGTTGTTGGACCACCATGACTGTGACCAATGAGATTGACTTTCTCTGCGCCTGTAGCTGCAAGTAAGGTTTCGACTTGAGCAAGCAGTTGCTCCCCTCGAACTTCGCTGCTATTGGTCGCGGATACCTGTGCAACATAAACTTTAGCACCATCTTTTGTTAAGGAATGTGGTATTCCGAAAAAGTAATCAACGCCTGCCAGGGTATCAAAACCAAACAAACCGTGAACCAAGACAATCGGATACTTGGTTTGGGTATAACCTGTCGCAGCGTATACGGAGGTTATTGGAACGGTAACTAAGGTAAAAAGCATTAGCGCTATAAATTTGAGTTTCAAAACTATCTCCTTGTGGTATGACCTCTTATGAATGATAAAAAGTAGGAGAGAAACTCTAAATTTGAAAAGCCTATTTATGGCACATTATTTCATTCTGTGACTGCTCAATTGAAAAACAACACAAATGATTAACATTAATTAATGGTTCGGGCGAATGTTAGTTAATTCTAATTAAGTCAGAGGGTTATAAAAACGCCCCGCAATGCAGGGCGATTCAATCATTGTTATAGGGAGGCTTCTTTTTCAAGCATTAAGGCATTATAACGCGCAAAACCAGCCTCTAAATCAGCGATCAAGTCATTTACGTCTTCTAAGCCAATATGAATACGAACCAAAGTACCTTCAAAGTGTGGGTGAGCTACGGTTCTCAGGCTGTTAAAGCTCTTAGGTTCGTTAGCTAGAATGAGGCTTTCATAACCGCCCCAAGAGTAACCCATACTGAAGTGTTTCATACCATCAAGCAGAGCCGTCGTCGCTTTTGGATAAGACGTTTTGAGAACAAATGAAAACAAGCCGTTTCCACCTGTGAAGTCTCGTTTGAAAAACTCATGGCCAGGGCTTGTTTCTAAAGCTGGATGGCGGACATGATCAACTTCTGGGCGAGAAGCGAGCCACTGAGCGACTTTTAAACTGCTTTCTGCGTGCTGTCTTAGGCGAACATCCAACGTGCGAATACCTCGAAGACCTAGGTATGCGTCGTCAGGAGAAACGCACTGACCCATCAGGTAGCTTTGTTCACGAAGCTGATCCCAATACTTTTCAGAAGCCACAGCAGTACCTAGCATGACATCTGAATGTCCAACAATATACTTAGTTGCCGCTTGAATGGAAATGTCTACGCCATGCTCGAAAGGAGAGAAGTTCACGCCTGCTCCCCATGTGTTGTCTAGCATCACGATGATATCTTGCTCGTGGGCAATGCGCGCTAATGTAGGCACATCTTGGACTTCCATGGTTATTGAACCAGGAGACTCCAAGAAAAGGACTTTGGTATTCGGCTGAATCAAGTCTCGGATACCTTCACCGATCATTGGGTCATAATAGGTGGTTTCGATGCCCATTTTCTTCATGATGGTGTTACAAAAGTCACGAGTTGGTTCGTAACAAGTGTCCACCATTAGAATGTGATCGCCAGTTTCAACGAAAGAGAGGATGGCGTTTGAAATTGCTGCCGTTCCACAAGGGTAAAGCGCGCAACCAGCTCCACCTTCAATCTCAACCATTGCGTCTTGGAAAGCAAAGTGCGTGTTGGTGCCTCGGCGACCATAAAACAATGTTTTGTTTGCACGATTAATGGTGGCTTGGTTCTTTTCTGCAACGGTATTGAATACCACGGTTGAAGCGCGTTGAACGGGTGGGTTTACAACACCATTTGTCCACTTTTTATCGCGGCCAGCGGTAATGAGTTTGGTTTTTTTTCCCTCTGACATAAAAGTTCCCTGTCTTAAATATTGCGGTTTTGAATATTTAAAACATGGACGACGTAGGTTATGCAAGGGAAAAGTCAACTATCAGCCAATATCAGCCAATAACAGCCAAGATGAACAGGTAATGCTGTCGAGAGGTATCGTGTAGATAGGGAGCTAAAAGAACAAACCTCCAGCAGGATGCATGTAGCGCTGGAGGTTTTTTAGCCTGTGTATTTGAGGTATTAGAGGAGTGGGTTGAAGAGATAGAACACTCGCTCTAAGAACCGAGAAAATAGGCTCCTTTTCTCCCATTCTTCCAATACAACAGTGTGAGATTGCTTAATATAGCTATCTTGTAACCAAGACATTTGCTTGGTGAACTCTTCGTCATCAACGGCGAGGGTCACTTCGAAGTTCAGCCACAAGCTGCGCATATCCATGTTTACGGTGCCAACTAAACAGAATTGGTCGTCAATTACGACAGATTTTGTATGCAGCAAACCACCATAAAACTCATAAATCTTGACCCCTGCACTCAAGAGCTCACTATAAAAAGCGCGTGACGCCCATTGCACCATCATAGAGTCATTTTTATGTGGAATAATGAGTTCAACGTCAATGCCTCGTTGTGCTGTCATCTTTAACGTTTCGAGTAAATCAGCATTGGGCACGAAATATGGTGTTGTGATTCGTACCGAGCGATTGGCTTGGTTTATTGCCAATGTTAATACTTGATAGATCAGATATTCCGGCATACCTGGGCCAGAAGGCACAACCTGAATAGGGTGTTGGAATTCACTCTCATCGATCTTGCATTCAGGTAGTCTTGGTAAATGACGTTCGCCAGTTTCGACTTCCCAATCCCAACAGTGGATGGCACTCAATACGTTTACCGTTGGTCCCGTAATGCGAACCATGATGTCCACCCAATGCCCGACGCCACTGTTTTGCTTGAAGTAAGCCGGGTCAACCAGGTTCATTGAACCGGTATAAGCAATTTCATCATCAATTACGATGATCTTGCGATGTTGGCGAAGATCAAGACGACGTAAGAAAATACGCCACATCTTCACTTCTAGCGCTTGAATAACTTCAATTCCAGCATCCTGCATCATTCGATACCAAGGACTTCTGAAAAAACGCGGGCTACCTGCTGAATCGAGCAATAGTTTGACATCTACGCCGCGTTTAGCCGCTTGAATAAGCGCAGAAGCGACAGAGTCAGCCAAACCACCCGGATGCCAAATGTAGAATACCATTCGAATACTGCTCTGCGCGTTTTCGATGTCTTCAATAATGGAATGCAAAATCTCATTAGGTGACTGTTGCAGCGACAATGTATTACCGCTCAATGCGGGAAGACCAAGGCGGTTGTTACAAAGTTCATCAATTCGGTAGATGTGCCTTCCCATCGTTTCTGGGTTGTGCGCGTTACAGTCGTTAAGTTGACTGAACCACTTCTCGAATGGTGTAAACATCTCTTTCGCACGTTCGGCTCGTTTTCTGCCTAAGTTCAGTTCACCGAAGAGGAAATAACATGCGACACCCAGAACGGGAAGGATATAAATGATCATTAGCCAAGCTAAAGACACGCTCACTGCACGGCGCTTTAAAACGACACGAATGGTCACACCTGCGACCAGTAACCAATATAGCCCAATGCCAGCTAAAGTAAGAAAGTGATAAAACTTGTCCATATACGCTCAGAGTAATATGCCCTTCTAGGATATTAAGCATAAAAGTGGGTTGGGGGAATAGATTTCCCATTTAGACGTGGGATTGACCTTATATGAGGAACGAATTTCATAACAGCTGATTCTGTTATTTTAATGTGAAAAATAAGGTCATTCTTTAACTTTTGAACAAAAAAGCAGCATTTAACCTGCGTAACTCGACACTTGTGCGATAAATGTACTTTTTTGGGGTTCCAATTTTAAAGGGGAGCTGCTTTACTTTCTAGACATAGTGCGTCGAACGCTTATTTTATAAGTGTACAATAATTTTTACATAAACTTTTTAGACGCCTATCTCTATGCATACACAACAAACTAATTTTGGAGAAAAAGCGTGGCTACAACTAATACAGCAGCACCACGTGATACGTGGGGGTCTAAACTAGGCTTCGTAATGGCAGCAGCGGGTTCCGCTGTCGGTTTAGGCAATATATGGAAATTCCCTTACACAGCAGGTGAGAGTGGCGGCGGTGCATTCGTTGCTATCTATCTTATCTTTGTAATTTTTATCGGCTTTAGCGTGATGCTGACAGAGTTCGCTATTGGTCGTAAGACAGGTCTTTCTGCCGTAGGTGCATTCAAGACAACTGACCGACGCTGGACGTTCACTGGCGTTATGGGAGTCTTCAGTGGTCTTTTGATCATGGGCTTCTACCCAGTGGTTGGTGGTTGGGCATTGGCCTACATCTTTAAAGTGGGCGGTGGTCTACTCAGCGCGCCAGAAGCAATTGGCGACAGTTTTGGCGGTTTCATCTCAGATCCGATTCAACCTTTGATGTGGATGGGTGTTTACCTGTTCCTTAATGTCATGATCGTGATGAAAGGGATTTCGGGTGGTATTGAGAAAGCCGGTAAGGTTCTGATGCCGCTTCTGTTCTTAATCCTAATCGTTGTTTCTGTTAAAGGCTTGATGCTGCCAGGTGCAATGGCTGGCCTTGAGTTCTTATTCATGCCGGACTTTTCTAAAGTCGACAGCAACGTAGTTCTTGCTGCACTAGGGCAGGCGTTCTTCTCACTTAGCTTAGGTATGGGTTGTATGATGACGTACGGTTCTTACCTGAAGAAGAAAGAGAACCTAGTTCAAACAACCGGTATGGTTACTGCGATGGATACAGGTGTCGCGATTCTTGCTGGTGTTGCTATGTTCCCAGCAATGTTTGCCTTTGGCATGGAGCCTGCAGCAGGCCCTGGTCTTGTATTCGTTGTCGTTCCTCAGCTATTTGCTGAAATGGGCGGTGTGATTGGGTTGCTATTCGCGTTGCTATTTTTCATCGGTTTGACGGTGGCTGCATTAACTTCTTCAGTATCACTATTGGAAGTTGTCGTGTCTTACCTAATCGACGAGAAAGGCATGAAGCGCTCTAACGCAGTTCTGTCTGCAAGCGCAGTTATGGCGGCATTATGTATTTTTGCGTCACTATCGTTAGGTGGAATGGGACCAACGCTGTTTGGTACCGGTGCCTTTGATATCTTCGACTTGCTAACGGACAAAATCTTCCTAGCGGTTGGTGGTATGTTGGTTTGTATCTTTGCTGGATGGCGCCTAAGCCGTGCTGAGCTAGAAAAAGAGATCACTAATGACGGCGAAGTATCCTTCCCGCTATTTGGATTGTGGTACAACCTAGTTAAATACCTGATTCCTGTTGCGATTGCTATTGTTGCCTTCATGGGGATTAAGTCTGGCTTTGACAGTGGCAAAGGTGAAATCATGCTGCTGGGTATCGCAATCATTGGTCTTGCTGGCATTTTCTCGAAGAAGCTTTAGCAAAGACCTTGGGGGCAAGCCTCGATAGCTTTGTCCGATAACTTATGTATACTGCTGGCTCCAAACGTGGAGCCAGTTTTTTATGTTCGATATTCTACATACCCATCCCGATTTTCTGATCATCAATAAGCATCCTAACGTCTCTGTTCATAAAGACGATGGCGACACAATGCTGCTGCAAGAAGTGGCTAAGCAGAGTGGTGATGAGCATCTCTATCTTATCCATCGCTTGGATAAAATGACATCGGGTATTCTGCTCCTCGGACGCAACGCCAAAGCGGGCAGTGCGTTATCGCAAGCTTTTGCTGACCGCCAAGTGGAAAAGTTCTATCTGGCGATTGGCTCTAAAAAGCCGAAAAAGAAACAAGGTTTGGTCGTTGGTGATATGGAGCGTTCGCGCCGTTCATCATGGAAGCTGGTCAACAGCAAAAATAACCCAGCCGTTACCCAGTTTTTCTCTCTTGCGGCAGAGCCCGGAGAGCGTTTATTTTTATGTAAGCCGCACACTGGTAAAACGCATCAAATCCGCGTGGCATTAAAATCGGTTGGCTCAGGTATTGTTGGCGACCCGATTTACAATGCAGGCAATGAGGCTGATCGCGGTTATCTGCATGCATTTTCACTTTGCTTCCAATACCGAGATGAGCAATATCGCTTTGTTTGCGATCCACGAGAATACAAAGTGCTTGGTAACAAATGGCACAGTGAAATCGTCTCTCAGGGTTTGGATACTTGGCTTTCCCCCTGGGAACTGAACTGGCCTACGATCAAATAACCGTCACAAAGAAAACTAATAAGAGAACTCGATGCAAGCATCACAACTTCCGCTGTTTTTTCAGCATCTAGAAACCGAGCTAGCGCAAGCTCCGAATGAAATTCGTCGACTGTTTCATGGTCGTGGTCGTCGTTTTGAGGGCCTAGAGCAAATCACCTGTGACTGGTTACAAGGTCAGTTGATCATCAACTTGTTTAAAGAAGTCGACGACGTGTTTCTCGCTGAGCTGAAAAGCGGCCTCAATGCGTTGGTACAATCACCACTGTGGGCAGACAAGCAAGGTCGTACTATGGTTCTTCAGCACCGTTATGCCGATGGTGCGCCTTCAGAAGTGCTTGTCGGTGAATTAGATGCTCGCCCTGTCGTTGAAGAAAGCGGTTTGAAATACCAATTGGATATTGGTCGCAACCAAAACTTCGGTCTGTTTTTGGACATGCGCTACGGTCGTGATTGGGTACGGGAAAATGCGAAGTATAAAAACGTGCTTAACTTGTTTGCTTACACCTGTGGCTTTTCTGTCGCTGCCATTGCGGGTGGCGCAGATAAAGTGGTTAACGTCGACATGGCGAAAGCGTCGCTGTCTAAAGGTCGTGAGAACCACAAGCTAAATGGTCATAACATCAACCAGGTAAGCTTTATGGGGCACGATATCTTTAAATCTTGGGGTAAGATTAAGAAATCTGGTCAGTATGATTTGATCATTATCGATCCGCCTTCATTCCAGAAAGGCAGCTTTGCGCTGACTAAAGACTACAAAAAGATTCTACGTCGATTGCCGGATTTGTTGGCAGAAGGCGGTCAAGTGATGGCATGTGTGAACTCACCATCTGTGACAAGCGACTTCTTGATTGAAAGCATGAAAGAAGAAGCGCCAGAGTTGACATTCCGTGAGCGTCTGGATAACCCACCAGAGTTTATGGACGTAGACAGCGAAGCAGCATTGAAAGTGTTGCTGTTTAGCCAGAAGCAATGACGACGAAACGAAAGTTGTACCTATCTATAATACCAGCCGTTTGAGTACGGCTGGCATCTCCGCGATACCCCGTCAATCTGAATAGCGAGACGCGAGTGTGATTCAGAGTCTATTATCAGAGTGAGTTATTCCTAACACGCTGATATTAGATTCCTGACCTCGCCTAGGCTCGTCGCAATGACGGGAAACAATAAAAGATCGATACCAGCAGCATTAACCGATCTGCACTTCAAGATCCGCTTCGATGGTTGATGAGCAGGCGAGCACATAGCCTTGTTCAATTTCTTCTTGCGTCAATGTTTCTAGGCTGGTGGAAGAGACGTTGCCTTTACGAACCTTGCATTTACACGAGCCACAAATCCCGCTTCGACAAGCGACGATTAATGGTAAACCTGCGCCTTCAAGCACATCGGCCAGTACCTGACCTTTTTGCGCATCGATGCTTTGAGCAAAATCAGGAACAGAAACGTTAACCGTCTCATCGGAGACCGATGATTCTGCGCCAGTCGCTGGCGTAAAACTCTCTTGGTAGAAGTTCGTCATGTCAAAACCAAGGTCATTCAAATAGCCGTGAACATCTTGCATAAACTGGCTTGGACCACACAGGTAAACGGTGCGCTGTTTGAAATCAGGAACAAGCTCTTTAAGCCAGTCGGCATTCAAACGACCTTGTGGATGCGATGTTCCTTCGCGGTTTTTCAGCAACAACTTTAAATTGAAGTTGGGATACACAGCGTCTAACGTTTCTAGCTGATCGTAGTAAATCGTCTCTTCTGGGCTGCGTGCAATATGAAGAAATGCGATGTCCACATCGTTGTCGTTTTCATCTTGATTACTCAGCCAGTGCTTTGCCATCGAAAATACGGGCGTGACGCCGCAACCTGCACTGATAAGCAAGGCTTTTGTTTCGCCATCACGTAACACGGGTGGATGGTCGATGCAGTTAAATTCGCCTGCTGGTGGTAATGCTTGAACAGTATCACCGAGCAGCAGCGAGTCAACGATGTAGTTCGATACTTTACCGCCAGATACTCGTTTGATGGTGAGTTGAAGGTGATCGTCTTCATTGATCGAGCTGATTGAATAGGCACGAAACTCCATTTTTCCATCAATTTCGACGCCCAAGTTAATAAACTGGCCAGGCTTAAACTGAAACAGAAGTGATTCGGTTAGTTCGGCCAATTTTATGCTGACGGTGTCGTGTGTTTCGAAGTATTTGTCGATGCAACGGAGTGTGACGGGTTGGTTACCTTGCCATTCAAAAAACATAACAATCTCTTTGGTTGTGGCTATTTTTGGTTCGAAATAGATAGCGCCTCCGCGTAAGGAGGCGCGTAACAAGCAAGTTTATTAAGCTGCTAGGATGGCTTTTAGATCATCCTGAACATTGCCAATACTGCGCATATCGAACTTCTCTTGGATGATGGCGATTAGGTTTGGCGTTAGGAATGCCGGTGCAGTAGGGCCTGTGTAAATGCCTTTCACGCCCAATGCAAATAGCGTTAGCAAGATAACGATCGCTTTTTGCTCGAACCAAGAAAGCACAAGCGTGAGTGGCAGTTCATTGATGTCACAGTCAAACTCTTTCGCCAGTGCAAGTGCAAGCTGGATTGCAGAGTAAGCATCGTTACATTGGCCCACATCCAATAGGCGAGGAATGCCGTTGATATCGCCAAACGTATTCTTGTTGAAGCGGAACTTACCACACGCCAAGGTCAGGATTAGCGTGTCTTCTGGTGCTTCAGCCGTAAAATCGGTGTAGTAGCTACGTTCCGCTTTATCACCATCACAACCGCCGACTAGGAAGAAGTGTTTGATGTTGCCTTGCTTCACTTGGTCGATAACCGCAGGGGCGGCGTTCATCAGTGCATTGCGACCAAAACCAACCGTGATGTGGTGTTCGATTTCATCGTGTTGGAAACCGTCTTGCGCTAGAGCACATTCAATCACTTGGCTAAAATCATCGCCTTCGATGTGAGCCACACCAGGCCAGCCAACAATACTACGAGTGAATAAACGGTCTGCGTATTGACCCACATTTGGATTCAACAAGCAGTTTGACGTCATTACGATTGCACCAGGGAAGTTGGCGAATTCTTTCTGCTGGTTTTGCCATGCGCTGCCGTAGTTACCGACAAGATGAGAGTATTTCTTCAGCTCAGGGTAGCCGTGTGCAGGCAGCATTTCACCATTGGTGTAAACGTTAATGCCTTTGCCTTCGGTCTGTTGCAGGATTTTTTCTAGGTCATGCAAATCATGGCCAGAAACAAGAATACATTTACCTTTTACTGGCTTGACGTTCACCGTGGTTGGTTCTGGATGGCCGAAGGTCATTGTTTCACCTTGGTCGAGCATTTCCATCACTTTGTAGTTCATCAGGCCGATGCGCATTGAGCAATCAAGTAGTTCGCCGAGATCTTCAGGGTCTGTGCCCAACCACGCCATGATTTCATGGTATTCGGCATAGATATCGTTGTTGGTTTGCTCAAGAACACGTGCGTGCTCCATGTACGCGGCTGCACCTTTAAGTCCGTATAGGCAAAGTAGGCGTAGGCCAATAACATCTTCATGTACTTGGTCCTTACCACGGTTCACCGCGACTTGAGGAGCAAAAGCTAAGATTGCTTCTGCGCTATTTGGTAGCTCAAAGTGAGCAACAACAGGGATGTCAGCAACTTCGGTATCGGCGAGTGTTGCAGCAGACATTACTTGCTCTTTTAACAATGCTTTGTACGTTGCGGCTTGAGAAGTTAACTCTAGGATGCGTTCAGGGTCGAAGTTAACGTTCGTCAATGTAGAGAAAAATGCCTTGGGTGCCCATTGGTTGATTTCATCGTTAATGATGTTGAATTCAAGTGCTTTTGATGCCCAAAAAGAAACCCCTTGCAGTGTGTAAACCAACACGTCTTGTAGGTCTGATACTTCAGAAGTTTTGCCACACATGCCTTGTGCAAAAGAACAACCTTTAACAGCAGGGGTTTGAATTGTCTGTTCACATTGAATACAGAACATATTGGGTTCTCCAGTGATTGTTTTAATAGTCGTGATGTTGACCACTAGAGAGCAGAATGTGTGCCAATTATTATCTTGTTGATTTTTAATGATTTTATTTGTTTTTGATAGGGCGAGTGATGTAATTAAGACAACGTAAATGATGTCTTAATTACATCAGCTTCTTGTGGTTGGTTATTTATTGATCCCGAGCTTTTTACCCATCCGATATAAGTTCCCGCGATCCATTTGTAAAAACTCCGCTGCTTTTGCCCAAACGCCACCAGTTTGGCTCAAAGCATGTTCAATTAAATCACGTTGATAGCTTTCTATTAGCTCTCGCATTGGTTGGCTTTCTTTAGGCAGATAATGCGATGTGTTTTTTACATCATCGAGAGCCAGTGAGGTGTCAAAATGGTTAAGCATGATCGTGCTTGCACCTTGTTGAATGGCGTGTAAAGCCGCGCGAGTTAAAGTGTGTTCGAGCTCGCGTACGTTTCCGTACCAAGGTAAAGACTCCAGTTGAGTCAACACTTTAGGGTGAACGTGAAGATTGGGCGCATTAAATTGTTGGCGTACCTTTTCTAACAGATATCCGGCTAAAACGGGAATATCACCGTCACGGGCACGAAGTGGGGGAACTTGGATTGGGAATACGTTTAAACGGTGGAAAAGGTCTGCTCGAAACGTGCCAGCTTCGACCTCTTTTTCTAATTGTCGATTGGTCGCGGCGATGATGCGCACATTGACCATCAAATGCTGATCGCTACCCACACGTTGCAGCTCGCCTTGCTGAATTACGCGCAGCAATTTTGCTTGCAAAATCATAGGCAGTTCGCCCACTTCATCAAGGAAAATCGTTCCACCGTCTGCCAGTTCAAACTTACCGGCACGGTGGCTATTAGCACCTGTAAATGCGCCTTTGACATGGCCAAACAGTTCACTCTCAGCCAGACCTTCAGGCAGGGCCGCACAGTTGACGTAAATCATCGGCTTATCGCTACGATGAGATTGCGCGTGTACCGAGTGCGCGACCAGTTCTTTACCAGTACCGGTCTCTCCTGTGATAAGTACTGCGTAATCTGATTGAGCAACAGTCGCAATGTTGTTTCGTAACTGGTTGATCTGTGGACTCAAACCCACCATTTCGCCATGTTGAGAACGGGCTTGCTGGATAAGGGTTTGAGTGACGCTTTTTTGCTTCTGGTTTTGCGCTTTGAGCGCTTTTAACTGAGCAATGTTACGCAATGTCGCAGCGGTCAAAGCCGCAAAGGTTTCGATAGCGACAGGATCGATGCCATCAAACGCGCCCACCGTTAGTGCATCCATCGTTAGTGCGCCAACAAGTTGGCCTTCGACATACAAGCTAAAGCCCATGCAATCGTGAACATCAATGCATTGGTCTTCAGTTAATAGTGTGCCGTCGAAAGGATCCGGCAGTGAACAATCGGCATCGAAACGCACCGGTTCACGGCTATGAATAATGGCATCTAAGCGAGGGTGCGCCTTGGGGAAATAGCGACGACCTAAGACCGAGCTGGATAAGCCTTTTACCGCGACAGGAGTTAGAAAACCATCCTCATCGAAGATAAACAGGCAGCTCGCATCACATGGGAATACTTGCGCGACCCCATCAATGAGATTTTGATATTGCTGCTCGTGAGAGCGATTTGAGCTGAGGTTTAGCGCGATATTAAGGAGTACGTGGTCAACAGTCGGAGTCATAACAAGCTCAAAGTTATCTGGAATGGGCTCATGCTAGCAACTTGATGTCATTTGAACATCGAAAGGTGTGGGAGATTGATGTTCCATTGACGACGATCAAGTTTGATACGAAAAGAAACGCGCAAGTTAACAAGCCAGTGATGTAAGCTTGCGCGGGTTAGGTGTTTGAATTAAAGCAGGCCAAAGGTTTGGTTCGTCCGAATTAACGAGGAACGACTCTAGCGTCATTACCAGAAACATTGATTTGGACCGCTTGGCCTGGTTGGAAAATCATGTTTGGATTTGCTTCTTGAACAATAGAGATAATCTTTCCGTCCTCTAAACGAATGGTCAGATTCACGCCATTTCTTTTCGCGGTTGCTTCAGCCGCTTTGCTGCCTGCATAGCCACCCAATAGACCACCACCAATGGCAGCGATATCCGAGCCAGAACCGCCCCCAACTTTTGAGCCTAAGATCCCGCCCACGGCAGCACCAGCGATGGTGCCAATGGCATTGGATTGGGTAGAGGCATCAATGGTTACGGGTTCTACTTTTTCTACTGTGCCGTAGTAAACCTGCTGAACTTTGCGAGTGTCGGATGAGCCGTATGCATCTCCGTACGGGTTAGGTGAGCTACAGCCGCCAAGCACGAGCGCACAAGTAATGGTGAGCAACATGCCTAAATTGATCTGTTTTTTCATATAGCCTCCGAATGGTTTCTTCATTCAAAGAGTATATACCCCAATTTAACCTGCGTTTTGGTGCTTTATAAAACAGTGGCTTAGCGGCCTGTCCCTTAAGGAAACGCGATTGTCTAAGCAGTATTAATGATCGTTAAGCGTATGAAACCCTGAATAAATACGTGTAAAAGTAGTAAACCAGCATGCCGCGCCAAAGATATACGCGATGACGGCAAAGTGTTGCGGTAGCAAACAAAATAAAACCAAGCAGCCAATGGTTTCTGTACCTTCGGTTAAGCCGCTCATGTAGTAAAGCGATTTGTTTTTATATACCGGATTATCGATGCCTTGTTTTCCTGCCATGATGGCAAAAGCCAAAAAGCTACTACCAGTGCCGATGAAGGAAAAAATCAAAAATGCGCCTGCAACGGCATTGTGCTCTGGGTTGGCAAGCACAAAGCCAAAAGGAATCAACGAATAGAACAAAAAATCTAAGCTGATATCAAGAAAACCACCCGCATCGGTAATGCCTTGAATCCTCGCCAGTGCACCGTCTAACCCATCACAGATTCTGTTCAGCAAAATAAACAGCAACGCCAACAAGTACTGTTCGGTGATCAAAGCCGGCAGGGCAAAACAGCCAAGTACAAAACCAAACACTGTCGTCTGATTTGCAGTGATACCACATTTATCGAGATATTTCGCACTGAGTGCCAGCGGTTTGCGGATGAGCTTTATACTCAGGCTATCAAGCATGATTTGTCTCCCACGGCCAGTTTAGGCAGCTGCTGCCATCAGGAATATCGTCTTCATCGTGCGTTACCATCAAAGTAGGGATGTTCGCTTGCTGCAATTGTTCGACCACCCAATTGCGAAATTGCACGCGCAGGTCTTTATCCAGCTTGCTATAGGGCTCATCAAGTAGCGCAACTTTCGGCTTTGCTAGCAGCATACGAGTCAATGAAATACGGGCGCGTTGCCCTCCCGAAATTTGGTCAGGAAAGGACTCTGCTAGTTTGGTCAATGAAATGTTCTTCAGCGCTTGCATAGCGTGAGCTTTACGCTCTTCACCTTTGATTGAGTTTGGTAGCGCGAAGGCAAGGTTCTCCCACACCGTTAAATGAGGGAAGAGCAAATCTTCTTGGAATAGAATACCGACCTGACGCTTATGGGCAGGGAGGGCATCCAACTTTTCGTTATCAAGCGTAATGGATCCAGAGTAGTTGAACTCGGCGGATAGGTGCCCGGCAATGGCATCCAACAAAGTGGATTTACCACAACCACTTGGTCCCATCAGAGTAACAATTTCACCTTTCTCTACAGTCATGTTGAACGCTGAAAAAAGCGTGTCGCCATTGGCTTTACGGATGGCGAGGTTTTCGAGACAAAGACTCATTCAGTAGTAAACCTTTTATAGACAAGCGGCGATACTTCATGTGTAAGCGGCTTAGTAGTATCGCAAAAGAGAAGAACAAGAACGGCAAGAGTGCTTGCCAAATGGCGTAAATCGCGGTGACACGTCGGTCAAAACCACTGGATAGCGCAACGGCTTCGGTTGTGATGGTGCTAATGCGCCCAGCCCCTAGCACCAATGTCGGCAGGTATTGCGCCAGACTTACGCTAATACCGATAGCCCATGCGAATGCAATCGCAGGCAGGAGGATTGGTAGTTTCACTTTTAACCAAGCTTGCATCGGTGATTTACCCAAGCTGAGAGCGACACGAGTTAACCCATTGTCGAAGCTGCGCCACGGACCGTCTAGCGAGAGGTAAATAAATGGGAACGCAAAGAATACATGCGCCCAGCATACCCAAAAGAAATACGCGTTACTGTTTAAGTACAGTGTTACCACTTGCATACCGAATAGCACGGATAGCTGAGGAATCAGCATCGGGATGGCGATGATGTAACCGGGCACCTGCCAGCGATAACGGAGACGATACTCATGTGCTATTAAAGCAAGAACTAGCGCGACAGTCGCGCTGATTAGGGCGATTGACATACTTTGTTCTAGAGTCCCTAGAATACTGTGCCATTCGTATTCCCAAAAACGCAGGCTGTAACGGCTTGGGAGCAAATCTGGAAAGCGCCAACGTTGGGCAAAGCTCCACAGCACCATGAGTGGAATCATTAGAAGTGCAAGTAGAGCAATCAGTGAAAATAGGGTTTTACCGGGTAAACGAAACCCGTTTCGACCAGAGTACTGCCAGCGTTTGAAGCCTTTGGTAATACACCATTCCATTAAGCGTGCAAATCCAATCAAAACGCTAGCGATCGCAAACAGTATTACTGCGCCAGCGGCAGCTCTTGGTAGGAGCGATAAATCTGGATCGTTAAACCATTGCCATACCAAAACCGCGAACGTCGGTGGGTTGGTAGGGCCAATAATCAGGGCGACATCGACAACGGACAAACTGTAAGCCAATACCGCCAGCATTGGGAAACGAAGTTTTGCTAACCATTGCGGAAATACGCATTTCCACCACGTTTGCGCGGAACTGTAGCCCATCGAGTGACTGACTTTTTCAACCTTATCGACTTTCAATTGCTGAAGGATCGGAATACTCATCAACAATAAAAACGGCACTTCTTTAATCGCAAGCATGATGACCAAACCGAGTGCATGTGGGTCTTTAATCAGCAATGCTAAGTCATTCACCGTTTGTGCATTCGGGTCGTAACCAAACAGTTGGTTGAGAACACGAACGCCCATACCAGTTGGGGCAAACAAGAACGCAAAGCCAATTGCAAACGCGACGTGCGGCATCGCGAGAAGTGGGGAAAGGCTAACTTCAATTTTTCGCCAAAACTTGCTGCCCCAAGACGCCTGTAGAATGGCAAACGTGATGAAGCAAGCCAAGTAGCTACTGAAAATGGCGGAGTAGAAAGTAAGCCCGATGGATGTCCAAACACCTTCCCAATCAAAGACGGCATTGAAGCCATCAAAAGAAAAGTGGTGTAGACCGATAGGAGGTACATAACCGAGCGCAGAGACCACCACTCCAAGTAGTCCCGGAATGGTAGGCAAAATACAAACTGCGATAATGACTAAATACAGCGCTCTTAACATGGATTCTTACTAATTCCCGTAGCGTTTCAACCATTCTTTTTCTAACGCCGCTTGCCAACTTGGATGTGGCTCAGCGATAGATTTGAATTGTTGAGTGTTTTTGGCTGAACCAGTTAGGTATTGGTTGCTTAGTACCGAAGGGTCGCCCCAGATGTTTAGGTTACCTTTGCGAGACTGTGCTTCAGGGCTCAATAAAAAGTTTATCGCAACTTGTGCACCAGCACTGGCATTTGCGTTCCAAGGAATCGCTAAAAAGTGGATATTTGAGAGTGCTCCTGCGTCCATTGCGTACGCTTTGGTGCTCTCTGCAAGATTACCGCTCGACTGCGCAGAGAAAACCGCGTTCGGGTTAAAGGTAATCGCCAGGTCAGTCTGACCATCATCTAGTAGCTGAAGGGTTTCTGCTGTACCGCCTGGAAACTGCTTACCACCGCGCCAAGCGACTTTATGGAACTCATCTAGATAAGACCACAGCGGTTGAGTGACTTGCTCAAACGTGTCATCGGTAACTGGTTGTTGCAGCTCAGGGGCGTTGTTAGACAGTTCAATGAGTAATGCTTTGATAAAGCTTGTGCCATGAAACTCTGGTGGTCGAGGGTAAGTCAGGCGATTCGGGAACGCTTTTGCATAGCTCAGCATTTCTGCGAATGATTTTGGAGGGTTATGGAGGGTTTGCTCGTCATGGATAAACACTAATTGTCCTACTCCCCAAGGTGCTTCTAGACCTTCTGTTGGCTCGGAGAAGTCCACATCAATTGGTAGAGATTTATCCACATATTGCCAGCTTGGCAAACCTTCGACAAAAGGACCAAATAGCAATTGGTTGTCCTTCATTGATTTGAAGTTTTCGCCATTGATCCAAACCATATCAACACTGCCACCGCTGTTTTTGCCTGCCGCTTTTTCTGCGATAAGTCGAGTAGTGGTCTCAGAAATATCAGTTACTTTAACGTGGTTTAGCGTCACGTTATAACGTGATTTTAGCTCTCTACTCGCCCACTGTATGTAGCGATTAATTTCTTGGCTTCCGCCCCAAGCATGAAAGTAGACGGATTGCCCGTCGGCTTGTTGTTCGATTTTTTGCCATTCGCTATTCACTGATGAATCGGCAAAAGAAGGTGTCGCAAAAGTCGTGGCTAAAATGCCAATGCTGCTGAGTAGCTTTTTCATATCTATTCCGTGTTATGTCTTTTGGTGCTTGCTTTCGTTTCTATTGACGTTTTCGCAAGTCGTTCCGCTCTGTTACAAGGATAGTAATTCATCTCTCTCTATTATCAATGCCAATCCCAAACGGAATCACTCATTGATTCAAAGAATTACTCTCAATGTGAAGCAAAACGAAGAAAGGACAAATTTGGTGTCATTTTAGGAGCGGACCGTTTGTTTGAGGATATTCTTTCAAGTAATTGAAAATTATTGTCCCCAGAGATATGAATAGGTTGTTTTACAGAGCAAAATTGATGTTTAAAGCATGGAATTGAGGGCGAAAAGAGAAAGAAAGTTGGCCATTTAAATGACTTTGGCATGCATGACTAACGATTCATCGATGTAAATTACCACCTTCTAAAGAAGGTGGCTTTGTGTGAGCCCCCTAAAAGGGGGCCTTTGTTTAGTCCAGCGCCAAT
>NZ_JAWORD010000023.1:0-81868 GCF_033337665.1 Vibrio sp. Vb2960
ACTTGGCTAATTTGGCTTGCTAACCTCGACTTCGTTTCTTTCGAAGCGTTGCCGTGTCAGCGAGGTGGCATTATAGAGATTGCGATCACATTGGCAAGCCCTTTTTCACGTTTTTTTTGATTTTTTTATCGTTTGGGTGTTTTTTATTCTAAAAGGCGAGTTTTCACTACTATTCTACCTCCATACACCCTGTAATCGCCCTGAATAAGGAAAAAAGATGAGCTCAATGAGAAGCTACAAAGGTATAAAGCCTGAACTTGGTGAGCGTGTTTACGTTGACCCAACCTCTGTTTTAGTCGGTGATATCCGAATTGGCGATGATTCTAGCATTTGGCCATTGGTAGCAGCGCGAGGCGATGTAAACCACATTCACATTGGTGATCGAACGAATATTCAAGATGGCAGTGTTTTGCATGTCACCCATAAGAACGCCGAAAACCCAAACGGCTACCCATTGATTATTGGTAATGACGTTACGATTGGCCACAAAGTGATGCTGCACGGTTGTGAGATCCACGATCGTGTTTTGGTTGGTATGGGAGCTATTGTTTTAGATGCTGTTGTAATTGAGTCAGAGGTGATGATCGGAGCAGGCAGTTTAGTGCCACCTGGGAAAGTATTAGAAAGTGGCTACTTATATGTTGGAAGCCCAGTAAAACAAGCTCGCCCTCTATCAGAAAAAGAACGAGCTTTCTTGCAAAAGTCTGCCAACAACTATGTGCAGAACAAAAACGACTACTTAAATGAAGTAAAAGACTTGAACTAAAGCCCTGTTAACCGATGATGATATGGCCTTCTTCGTTGAAGGCTTCATCTTCTATTAGCTCTTCAGCCATTTCTTCTAGGTCGAATCGGTAATCAGTAAACACTTTAATTGCCGCTTGCTCAGTTTCAATCAGTGAACCACTGAGCTTTTCTAGCTTTTGTTTCGTCACAAAGCACTCTATTAGTGCGCCTGATTGTTGCGCCGAAAAGTTTACCGATTGTGATACTTCATCCCATGATTGAATATCTGGGAATAAGATGGATTGATTCATCGCTTATTGACCTTCAAGGTTCTTTCTTAGTTCTCTGAGAACTTGTTTAGCACCAGGACGTAAGCCACGCCAAAGCATAAAGCTTTCCGCAGCCTGCCCAACTAACATTCCAAGACCATCATACGCATGAGCGGCGCCATTCTCTTTTGCCCATAAGTTAAAGCTCGTCACCCCTTTGCCATAAATCATGTCATAGCTTGTACTGTTAGCGGCAAAGATGGAGGATGAAATAGTCGGTAGTTCACCACTAAGAGAAGCGGATGTGGAGTTAATGATGACATCATACTCTTCATCAATACTTGCCATCTCTTTGGCGCGGATAGGACCGTGAGAGACAAACAGCTCTGCAAGCTCCTGTGCTTTACTAAAGGTACGGTTGGAAATGGTTAAAGAGGTCGGCTTTTGATCGAGTAGTGGCTTAATAACACCACGAGCTGCACCACCAGCGCCAATAATTAGGATTCGCGCGCCTTCCAATACAACCTGATGCTGAATCAGATCTTGCACTAAACCTGCACCATCAGTGTTGTCACCGATGATTTCACCATCGTCTAACTTCTTGAGGGTATTTACCGCGCCTGCTAACTGAGCCCGTTCTGTCAATCGACTAGCAAATTGATAAGCATCTTCTTTAAATGGCATAGTGATGTTGCACCCCTTGCCACCTTCAGCAAAAAACACCTTCGCCGCGTCAATAAAACCATCAACAGGTGCACTTTCTGCGGTATACACCAAAGATTGATTAGTTTGACGAGCAAACAAGGTGTGAATGAATGGCGACTTACTGTGTCCGATAGGATTACCAAACACGGCATAGCGATCGATTTGCTGGGTCATTTCCTTACCTTTGTTCCTTACTTAGATATAGAGAAAACAGGGCCACCTGATTACAGATGACCCTATCACTATCTATCTATATAGAAAAGGAGATTCCGTGCTTACCACTCTCGTGGCGTTAGGTATCCCTCGTAAAGTTCAGCTTCTGGCGATCCCGCTTCTGGCTCGTAGCAGTACTCCCAGCGAGCGAGCGGCGGCATTGACATCAGAATCGACTCAGTACGCCCACCACTTTGTAAACCAAATAAGGTACCACGGTCATACACTAAGTTGAACTCTACGTAACGGCCGCGACGATATAGTTGGAATTCACGCTCACGCTCACCATACTCGATCTCTTTACGACGAGAAACGATCGGCAAGTAAGCCTGGCAATAGCCTTCACCGACTGCTTTGATGTAAGCAAAACACTTATCAAATTCCCACTGGTTTAGATCATCAAAGAACAAACCGCCAACACCGCGAGTTTCATTACGATGTGGTAGGAAGAAATATTTGTCACACCATGCCTTATGCTCTTGGTAAACATCGTCACCAAATGGTGCACAAAGCTGTTTTGCAGTGTCGTGCCATGATTGGCAATCTTCTTCAAATGGGTAGAACGGCGTTAGGTCAAAACCACCACCAAACCACCAAATTGGGTCTTCGCCATCTTTTTCTGCAATAAAGAAGCGGACATTGGCGTGTGAAGTCGGTACATAAGGGTTTTTAGGGTGAATAACCAAAGAAACACCCATCGCTTCAAAACGACGACCCGCTAGCTCTGGGCGATGCGCTGTCGCAGATGCTGGCATTTCTTTCCCTTCCACATGCGAGAAGTTCACGCCTCCCTGCTCGAAAACAAGGCCATCACGCAAAACACGTGAGCGACCACCGCCACCAAGACGTTCGCCCGGTTCACGATGCCATGCATCCTCGACAAAGACGGCCTTTCCATCTTCTTGTTCTAACTGCTGACAAATGGAGTCCTGAAGTGACATCAAGAACTGCTTTACGGCGTGCTTATCGATCGCTGACATACGTTATTACCTATTACGTGAAACCTAATGATGGCTGGCTAGCAGGGTTAACCCTGTCTTAATATTTGTGAAGTTTTGGCGTCACGAATCTCGCTGGGTTTATCACGACCGCTGGTCTCGCCACGAAGAATGGCGACCAGCTTATCACCCAACTGCTCTTCGACTTCTTCCGTGGTCATACACGGTGGTAAGCCGGAGAGATTCGCGCTGGTAGAGGTTAACGGCTTTCCGAATGCATTACACATTTTTTGCACCAAAGGATGATCAGTCACACGAACCGCAATTGAATCAAACTGCCCTGAAACCCAGTTGGATACTTTATCGCTCGCTGGCATGATCCAAGTGTATGGGCCTGGCCAAGTGGCATGAACAGTCTGTAATTGTTCTTCAGTCAACTGAGATTCATCAATATAAGGCAAGAGCTGATCATAACTTGCCGCGATGAGAATCAGCCCTTTTTCTACCGGACGCTGCTTGAGCTCTAATAGCTTTTGAATTGCTTCTGGGTTATCTGGATCACATCCGACACCAAAAACCCCTTCTGTTGGATAGGCAATCACTTCGCCTTGCTTGAGTGCGTTGAGCACTTGTTCAAAGTTATCCACCGATTACTTCCTATTTGTTTGACTGTGTTGTTTTCACTAAGTGTACAAATATTCATTCTCAGACACTAAAGCAATTTTTTTATAAAATGTATCAATAGCGCCAACAACTGGACGCAAACGTTTGCTTGAGATAAAAATCCCCGTATAATGCGCACAAATTTATAGCTCACCTAATTTTTTGCAGCTTAAAGGAGTTTGAGATGAAAGTCGGTATCATCATGGGTTCTAAATCCGATTGGCCAACCATGAAACTAGCAGCAGACATGCTAGACCAATTTGGCGTGCCTTACGAAACAAAAGTCGTGTCAGCACACCGAACTCCTCAATTACTGGCTGACTACGCCAGTGGCGCAAAAGAACGCGGCATCAAAGTTATCATCGCAGGCGCAGGTGGTGCAGCCCACCTACCAGGTATGGCGGCGGCGTTTACTAGTTTGCCTGTGCTTGGGGTTCCCGTTCAGTCTCGTGCACTGAAAGGTATGGATTCACTGCTTTCTATTGTACAGATGCCAAAGGGAATTGCGGTTGGTACATTGGCGATTGGCGAAGCGGGCGCAGCAAACGCCGGTATCCTAGCAGCGCAAATCCTAGGCACTCATGATGAAAACATCATGGCGAAGGTAGAAGCATTCCGTAATGAGCAAACGGAAACAGTTCTCGCAAATCCAAACCCTGCAGAGGATTAATCAGATGCATGTACTGGTTCTTGGTGCGGGTCAGTTGGCTCGTATGATGTCTCTGGCTGGTGCGCCACTGAATATTCAAATTTCAGCTTACGATGTCAGCAGCGGTGAGGTCGTTCACCCTTTAACTCAACAGGTACTTGGCCATGGCTTGGAAAATGCGATTACGCAAGTTGATGTGATTACTGCCGAGTTCGAGCATATTCCACATGACGTGCTCAAAGTTTGCGAAGCGAGCGGCAAGTTCCTACCAAGTACGCAAGCCATCAAAGCAGGTGGTGATCGCCGTATTGAAAAAGCACTGCTTGATGATGCCGGCGTGCGCAACGCGAAATACTACGTCATTGAAACTCGTGAAGACTTTGAGCGCGCAATTGAACACGTTGGTATGCCAATGGTTCTGAAAAGTGCATTAGGTGGTTACGATGGTAAAGGCCAATGGCGCTTAAAAGAAGCTTCTCAAGTCGACGACATTTGGACTGAGATGGCAGAGTGCATCGCGGCAACACCAACTCAAGCGATTGTTGCTGAAGAGTTTGTTCCTTTTAACCGCGAAGTATCACTGGTTGGTGCTCGAAGCAAAGATGGCAGTGTGGAAGTGTATCCTCTGGCAGAGAACGTCCACACCAACGGTGTATTGAGTCTTTCTACTGCGATTGATGCGCCAGGGTTACAGGAACAAGCAAAGCAAATGTTCACGGCAGTCGCAGATAGCCTAGATTACGTTGGCGTATTAGCGCTTGAGTTCTTTGATGTCGATGGGGCACTTTTAGTGAATGAGATTGCTCCACGCGTGCACAACTCTGGTCACTGGACACAGCAAGGTGCAGAAACGTGTCAGTTTGAAAACCATCTGCGCGCAGTGTGCGGCTTACCATTAGGCAGTACGAAATTGGTTCGTGAAACCTCAATGATTAATATTCTTGGTGAAGACACACTACCAGAAGCATTGTTATTAATGGATGGTTGCCACATTCATTGGTATGGCAAAGAGAAACGTGCAGGTCGCAAGATGGGACACATCAACGTGTGTGGCGACTACCCAGGAGAATTGCACCGTAGGTTGTGCGCCCTGGCAGACATCTTAGATCCAATGACATTCCCAGCCGTGCACGAGTTTGCGAAACAAGCACAACGCTAAAATCTAGCCCCAAAAACCACAAAGGGTCGCACGATGCGACCCTTTTTAATTCCTTTGATGTATTTACCCTTGTTGAGTGTGCTGGCACTTACGGTTGGCACATTGCAATTTCACACCACTGGCGAGTTTCTTCTCCACCAACAACGTAAAACCACATTCTTCGCACCTCCCCTTTACCGGAGGGAGATTCACTGCAAATTTGCATTTAGGGTAGTTATCACATGCGTAGAAAGTTTTACCAAAACGCGTCTTACGTTCAACTAAATGACCTTTACCGCATTCAGGACACGCGTGGTGCTCTTGCGACTGCTTTTCTGGCTCAGGTTGATTAATCGACTCAATATGATGGCACGCCGGATAGTTACTGCAACCAACAAACATGCCATAACGCCCTTGGCGTAATACCAACTCGTTACCACAATCTGGACAAGGAACGCCAAGCTCTTTGACGATGTGTCCATCATTGTTGTGCAGGGCTTTGATGTAATCACAGCTTGGGTAGTGGCTACAGCCAAGAAAGGGACCGTGTTTGCCATGTTTGAGGGTCAACTCGCTGCCACATTTAGGACACGGCTCGTGTTCCAATGCGTGTTCATGGGCAGAGAAAAGGGTGTTGTCGATTTTACTACTCATACTTACCGTTTCGTGAAAAACACACCAAAAGACAAGCTCGCGTTCTTGCTAGCTAAACTCGAACTTGCCTAGATTGGGTTAGTGAAGAATCCCTTGTTCTTTGGTGTACAACAGCTCTTCCATTAGCGTATAAGCGTTTTCATTACCAGGCACATTAAACAGCACCATCAAAATGATCCATTTGAGGTCTTCAAGCTCAAACTCACTCGTTTCTAATCCCATCACTCGGTCAATCACCATTTCGCGAGTTTCTGTGGTTAACACATTGATTTGCTCGAGAAACAATAGAAATCCTCGGCATTCCAAATCTAAACGCTGCATCTCTTTCGCTGTGTAGATACGAGTTGATGACGAAGCCATGCAAGTCGAGATTGCAGAAGAGGTGTCACTTTGCTGCAATGCGGCAAGCTCTTCTAACCAGACAAGGGCTTTGTAGATATCTTTTTGTTGGAAGCCTGCACGAAGCAACTCTTCTTCCAACTCGTCTTGTTCGACCTGTAACTCTGCATCGCTATGGATGTAGGTTTCGAATAGATACATCAGTATATCCATCATCATAGCTAGCCCCTCCCCTTTCGAATATAGCCACCTGAAACCGCAACGACATGCCCAGAGAGTTCTAACTCTAAGAGCTGCATCATGACTTCTTGGACAGGTATATTGGTCCTGTTTGCAAGAATATCAACCGGTGTAGCTTCACTTCCTACGTTAGCTAACAGCTGAGGAAATGGCAATTCTTCTTCATCATTTAACGTAGAAAATAAATCGGTACTCTGATTAATAGACCAATCAAGCAAGGACTGTATTTCATCTAAGACATCTTTCGTCTTTTCTACGAGGCAAGCGCCATGACGTATCAACTGGTTTCCACCGCAGGCATTGGGGGCATTGATTGACGCTGGCAGCGCAAATACTTCTCGACCTTGCTCAAGCGCGTAACGAGCTGTAATTAGCGAGCCGCTCTTTTTCGCCGCCTCGACGACCAGTACACCAAGCGATAATCCACTAATAATACGATTACGACGCGGGAAGTTTTCTGGGCGCGGCTTGGCATTAGGCCGAAACTCAGACACCAAAGCCCCATGTTCAATAACACGTTGCGCTAAACCACGATGACGTGCCGGATAAATATTTGCTAAGCCAGATCCTAGCACCGCAATCGTCTTACCACCCGCTTGCAACGCACCATCATGCGCATGGCCATCAATGCCTAAAGCGAGACCACTGGTGACAATAAAATCGTGCTGAACAAACTCTGCAGCGAACTGACGTGCATGCTGTAATCCATCAATACTCGCATTTCGGCTGCCAACCATCGCGATTTGTGGCAGAGAAAGACAAGTAGAGTTTCCTTGAACAAAAAGTAGAGGTGGCGGTGCAACGATTTGTTTGAGTTGAGGTGGATAACGCGGGTCAGTCAGTGTCAGGATATGATGGTTTGTAGAAGCCTCAAGCCAGCTTAAACAAGCATCGACTTCTTTATCTGTTGAAGCCCAAGCTTGAATTTGCTTAGTTGTTAACCCAAGTTGTTGTAGCTGTTCAGGAGAGAAGTTTACGATGTTACATGGCGTGTCTCTTGCCAGTAGCTTATTCATTTTGACGCCGCCAATGCCTGGTAAACAACTCAGTTTTAACCAGGCAGCGAGATCATCGTTATTTCGTCGATTCATCGATGGTTAATTCGTCCGCCAACGGTGACACCACCGAAATATCTTGGTTAATGGGTTTCGTACTGTTAGTGATCAGTGCCAAGCTAAAGTACTCATAAGGACGAATGACCAGCAACTCACCAACTTTGCTTTGAGGCAAAGTGATTTTCTTATCAAGCACGCCAAACTCTTTCTTGAACTCATCGCCGTCTTTGTAAACTGGGTGCGCGTCTTCTTTTAAATCAAACACACTGCCTTGCTTGAGATTGTCTGACGTGCCTTTATCAATCACCACGACTTGGTTAGTTGAACTAAAGCGAATACCTTCGATATTACCTAGCAACTTTGCAGAACTGCCTTGTGGCGACGGCAGCGGATAGAACGTAGTCGTGAAGTCAGTATTCTCAACCGATTGATTTGGCAACGCGATATCGTTACGTAGGATTTCTTGCATTTGCGATGTAAGCTTCAAACCTGAATAATCACTCGAAGCTTCAACGAGCTCGCCTTTGGCAATCAAACGCAGCGCGGTAATCTCTTCGGACACATCGTCACGCGAAAAGGTAGCTACTGGTCGGTAAATAGCCCAACCTGTCGCGGTCTGATTGCCATTGATATACAGCACATCTTCTGCAGTCAGATACTTACTGCCTTTGCTGCTACCCATCACTTTTGCTGCTCTGTTCAACGAATCTTTATCTAGCAACCGATCCGATTTGAGGTAAGGCATCACCAAACCTTCCGCGACCGTTGGTACGGCTTTCTTTTCTGTGATGCGAGCTTTCGGGCTCAGCTTCTTAACCGGTTTTAGGCTCAACACGGGCTGACCGTTAATCCACACCAAAGACAGCTTGTCTCCAGGATAAATTAAATGAGGGTTGTCGATTTCCGGGTTTACTTGCCATAAACGAGGCCACAACCACGGGCTATCCAAGTACATGGCCGAAATATCCCATAGCGTATCGCCCTTCACGACTACATACGTTTGTGGCGCATCATCTTTAACTGTCAGTGGGTTCGCATCCACATTTGCTACAGCGTTGAAAGAGAAAAGTAACGGCAACGTAACACTGGCAACGTTGCGGAAAATTCGATTCATGACCCTCGTCCTTGGTCTATTAAGCAGGAACCAGAATGGAAATTGGTGCAAGGATGCTGTCATTTAGGCTATAAAATGTCTAGAATTGAGCCAACAAGGTTTGTGCTGTTTCGGCACAGTTCAATATTTCGAGTGAATATGTCTGTATTACAAGTATTAACATTCCCGGATGATCGCCTGCGCACAGTCGCAAAGCCTGTTGAAGCGGTGACACCTGAGATTCAAAAAATCGTCGATGACATGATTGAAACCATGTACGACGAAGAAGGTATTGGCCTTGCTGCAACGCAGGTTGATATCCACAAACGTATCGTAGTGATTGATATTTCAGAAACTCGCGATGAGCCGATGGTGCTAATCAACCCTGAGATTCTGGAAAAGCGTGGCGAAGATGGCATCGAAGAAGGCTGTCTGTCGGTACCAGGTGCGCGCGCACTTGTGCCTCGCGCTGCAGAAGTTACCGTTAAAGCACTGGATCGTGATGGCAAAGAGTTCACCTTTGAAGCCGACGACCTGCTAGCGATTTGTGTTCAACACGAGCTTGATCACCTACAAGGTAAGCTGTTCGTGGATTACCTATCACCACTGAAACGCAAACGCATTCAGGACAAGCTAGCGAAAATCAAACGCTTTAACGAGAAGCAGCAAAACGCTTAATCTCGAACCATACCAATTAGAAGGAAGTCTACCTTGAGTCAGTCTTTACGAATTGTCTTTGCAGGTACTCCGGATTTCGCCGCCCGTCACTTGGCGGCGTTGTTGTCTTCGGAGCATGAAGTCATCGCGGTTTACACAAACCCAGATCGTCCAGCGGGTCGTGGCAAAAAATTGGCTGCGCCACCGGTAAAACAACTGGCGCTAGAACACAACATCCCGGTTTACCAACCTGAAAGCTTTAAGTCCGACGAAGCGAAACAAGAACTTGCCGATCTGAACGCCGATCTCATGGTTGTCGTGGCGTACGGTATGCTGCTGCCACAAGCGGTTCTTGATACCCCTAAACTGGGTTGTATCAACGTACATGGTTCTATCCTACCTCGTTGGCGTGGTGCGGCTCCAATCCAACGCTCTATTTGGGCGGGCGATGCAGAAACTGGCGTGACCATCATGCAGATGGACATCGGTCTCGACACTGGTGATATGCTGAAGATTGCAACTCTGCCAATCGAAGCGACAGATACCAGCGCTTCAATGTACGAAAAATTGGCTGAGCTTGGTCCAGAAGCCCTGATTGACTGCCTAGTAGACATTGCTGCGGGTAAAGCAGTGCCAGTGAAGCAAGACGATGAGCTAGCGAACTATGCGAAAAAGCTCAGCAAAGAAGAAGCACGCATCAACTGGAACGACGATGCGGCGCACATTGAGCGCTGCGTTCGTGCATTTAACCCATGGCCAATGAGCCACTTTGAGGCGGCAGAAAACAGCATCAAAGTATGGCAAAGCCGTGTGGCAGAGCAAACCAGTGACAAGCCAGCCGGCACCATCGTACAAGCAGATAAAACCGGTATTTATGTTGCGACAGGCAACGGCGTACTGGTGCTAGAGCAACTGCAAGTTCCTGGCAAAAAAGCCATGTCAGTTCAGGATATTCTGAATTCGCGTGCGGCTTGGTTTGAAGTGGGCACTCAGCTGGTTTAAGCCATACTAGGGGTTATTATCCCCAATTATACGAACTTTTAGAGGGCAGAGATGCCCTCCTTTACTTTAAGGTACTCATCATGAATGTTCGCGCTGCGGCTGCTAACGTCCTGTATCTTGTCGTCGACAAGGGCCACTCACTTTCAAGCGCTCTTCCAGCGGCTCAACAAACGGTACGACCTCGTGACCACGCTCTGTTACAAGAGATCTGTTACGGTGCGCTACGTTACCTCCCTCGCCTAGAAATGATCGCAAACCAGTTGATGGATAAGCCGCTCAAAGGCAAACAACGTGTATTCCATCACCTAATTCTGGTTGGTATTTACCAACTGAGCTTCATGCGTATTCCTGCGCACGCAGCAGTCGGTGAAACGGTTGAAGGCACTAAAGAGCTGAAAGGTCCTCGTCTGCGTGGTTTGATTAACGCGGTATTGCGTAACTACCAGCGCAACCAAGAAGAACTCGACCAAATGGCCGTCAGCAACAACGCTGGCAAGTACGGTCACCCAAGCTGGTTACTAAAACTGCTGCAAGAGGCCTACCCACAGCAATGGGAAAGCATTGTTGAAGCGAACAACCAAAAAGCACCAATGTGGCTGCGTGTGAACCATCAACACCACACTCGTGATGAATACCTTGCGCTGCTCAAAAATGAAAACATTGATAGCACGCCACACACAGAAGCAATGGACGCCATAAAATTGGCCGCACCATGTGACGTGATGAAGCTACCTGGTTTTGAAAAAGGTTGGGTTTCGGTCCAAGATGCGGCGGCGCAGCTCTCGATCAACTACCTAAAACCACAAGACGGCGAACTGATTTTAGATTGCTGTGCAGCGCCAGGTGGCAAGACGGCGCACATTCTAGAGCGCACGTCAGGCAGTGAAGTGGTCGCGATTGACTGCGACGACACACGCTTGAAACGTGTGCATGAAAACCTGAAGCGTCTCAACCTTCAGGCAAAAGTGGTTTGCGGTGATGCGCGTAATCCACAAGAATGGTGGCAAGGCGAGCAATTTGATCGCATTTTGCTGGATGCCCCATGTTCTGCGACTGGCGTGATTCGTCGTCATCCAGACATCAAATGGCTACGTCGTGCAGACGACATCGCCGCATTAGCAGAGCTGCAAAGTGAAATTTTTGATGCCATGTGGACGCAACTGAAGCCCGGCGGCACCATGGTTTACGCGACTTGTTCAATCACACCGCAAGAAAACGTGGAGCAAGTAAAAGCGTTTTTAGCACGTACCGCGGATGCGCAACTGCTGGATTCTGATCCCGACCAGCCTGGTCGTCAAATTCTACCAGGCGAAGAAGATATGGATGGTTTCTACTACGCAGTGCTAACAAAAACACACGCGTAACAGCATGCTAAATAGGGCGATTGAAGTGATTTCAATCGCCTTTTTCAGATACGAGAAAAGAGTATGAAGATCATTATTCTTGGTGCAGGTCAGGTTGGCGGCACACTGGCAGAAAACCTAGTGGGTGAAAACAACGACATCACCATCGTCGACAATAATGCCGACCGACTGCGTGAATTGCAGGACAAATACGACCTACGTGTGGTCAATGGCCATGCGAGCCATCCAGACGTGCTACACGAAGCTGGCGCGCAAGACGCCGATATGCTCGTCGCAGTAACCAACACTGATGAAACCAACATGGCCGCCTGTCAGGTCGCGTTCACTCTATTCAATACCCCAAACCGCGTTGCGCGTATTCGCTCTCCAGAATACTTGGCAGAAAAAGAAGCCCTGTTTAAATCTGGCGCTATTCCTGTTGATCACCTTATCGCACCAGAAGAACTCGTTACGAGCTACATCGAACGTCTGATCCAATACCCAGGCGCGCTGCAAGTGGTGAGCTTTGCTGAACAGAAAGTCAGCCTAGTGGCGGTGAAAGCCTACTATGGTGGCCCGTTGGTGGGTAATGCGCTATCTGCTTTGCGTGAGCACATGCCGCACATTGATACCCGTGTGGCAGCTATTTTCCGCCAGGGTCGCCCGATTCGCCCACAAGGCACCACGATTATTGAAGCCGACGATGAAGTGTTCTTCGTTGCAGCAAGTAATCATATTCGCTCAGTGATGAGTGAGCTTCAGCGCCTAGAAAAACCGTACCGCCGCATCATGATTGTTGGCGGGGGTAACATCGGCGCAAGCTTGGCAAAACGCCTAGAGCAAACTTACAGCGTGAAGCTGATTGAGCGTAACTACCAGCGTGCAGAAAAGCTCTCTGAGCAACTAGAAAACACCATCGTGTTCTGCGGTGATGCGGCAGACCAAGAGCTTCTCTCGGAAGAGAACATCGACCAAGTCGACGTCTTCATCGCGCTGACCAACGAAGATGAAACCAACATCATGTCTGCAATGTTGGCAAAACGCATGGGCGCTAAAAAAGTGATGGTGCTGATCCAACGTGGCGCTTATGTAGACCTGGTACAAGGCGGCGTAATTGATGTAGCAATCTCACCTCAGCAAGCCACTATTTCAGCCTTGCTAACGCACGTTCGTCGCGCTGATATCGTAAACGTATCCTCACTTCGCCGCGGCGCTGCGGAAGCGATTGAAGCCGTCGCTCACGGTGATGAAAGTACATCTAAAGTGGTTGGACGTGCGATTGGAGATATAAAGCTTCCACCTGGGACCACCATTGGTGCTATCGTTCGTGGCGAAGAAGTTCTTATTGCCCACGACCGTACGGTCATCGAGCAGGATGATCATGTGGTGATGTTCCTGGTCAACAAAAAATACGTATCAGACGTCGAAGCGCTATTCCAACCGAGTCCATTTTTCCTCTAGGATTTTCCTATGGTCAACTTACGTCCCGTACTGTTTGTTATCGGGCTGGTTTTATCCAAACTGGCCCTGTTTATGTACGTGCCGACTTTGGTCGCTTTCTTTACCGGTACGGGGGGATTCCTCGATTTCGCCCAAGCCGTTGTGATCACGCACCTTGCCGCCTTCATCTGCCTAACGATAGGTCGAACCGCCAAGTTCAAACTCAGCGTACGCGATATGTTCCTCATCACCAGTTTGGTTTGGACCATCGCGAGTGCGTTTGCCGCCTTGCCATTTGTGTTTATCAACCACATCAGCTTCACCGACGCCTACTTCGAAACGATGTCGGGTATCACCACGACGGGCTCAACGGTGCTCAGTGGCCTAGACAACATGGCGCCGAGCATCTTGCTGTGGCGCTCTATTTTACAGTGGCTTGGTGGCATTGGTTTTATCGTGATGGCGGTAGCAGTGTTACCTATGCTGAATGTCGGTGGTATGAAGCTATTCCAAACCGAATCATCAGATTGGTCGGATAAAAGTAGTCCAAGAGCGAAAACGGTCGCCAAAAACATCGTAGCGGTTTATTTGATGCTAACAGGCTTATGTATTTTGGGCTACTTGGTCACCGGCATGAACCTGTTCGAAGCAATCAACCATGCCTTTACTACGCTATCGACGGGTGGATACTCTACATCTGATGGGTCAATGAACCACTTCTCTAATGGCGCACATTGGGTGGCCACTACTTTTATGTTCTTAGGTGGTTTGCCGTTTTTGCTCTTTATCGCCGCATTACGTAAACGCCGTATTGATGTGTTGGTTAACGACGCTCAAGTTAGAGGATTTGCGTACCTGTTCGTATTCTCAAGCTTAGTGATTTCAGCTTGGCTAGTGATTCGAGATGGGTACACCATTTTGGATGCCCTGCGAGTGTCGATGTTTAATATTGTCTCTGTCGTCACCACAACTGGCTTTGGCTTAGAAGACTTCACCGCATGGGGCGCATTACCCACCACTCTTTTCGCATTCTTAATGATGGCGGGGGCATGCTCAGGCTCAACGTCTGGCGGGATCAAAATCTTCCGCTTCCAAATTGCAATGACGCTGCTAAACAAACAAATGATGAAGTTGATTCACCCTTCAGGAGTGTTTGTACAGCGTTATAACCAGCGACCGGTGAATGATGATATTGTTCGCTCAGTGGTGGCATTTGGCTTGATGTTTTTTATCACTATTATCTTTATCGCCGGTTGTTTAAGTGCACTAGGCCTCGACCCTGTGACCAGTATTTCTGGCTCAATCACCGCCGTTGCCAATGTTGGCCCTGGTATGGGCAGTGTGATTGGCCCAACAGGCAACTTCGCGCCTCTGCCCGATACTGCCAAATGGCTCTTAAGCTTTGGGATGTTAATGGGCCGCTTGGAAATTCTGACTATTCTTGTACTGTTCTTTCCTGCGTTTTGGCGCCGCTAAGCAGACTCTAATTAAAAGGTATAACAATGAAAACATGGATTACTCTGGCGACCCTACTTGCCGCCTCATCCACATACGCCGCCGAGGTCATCACTTTAGCCGATGGTCGAGAAGTGAAGTTGAACGATGACTTTACCTGGGAATACGTCATGAAAAAACCGGCGCAGCAAGCGACGGAGACACAAACAACAGCAAGCGTAGTTGAAACAATCGCAGCTCCTGCGATTGCGACAATTCCAGTGGTAACGAAAACCGTTGGCACGACCGTGGTGGTAAACGCCAAAAAGCCAACCATGCAGCTATCAGATTCAGGTGTGGATGTATTGATTGGTTCAGCAAGCTATCAAAGCGGTGAGCTTATTTTACCTACATCAATCACTAACCAAAGCTCTCAATCTGTCATTCAAGTGGAAGTTGAGGTGCAAGTGTTTGATATGTCTGGTCAGCAACTGGCAAAAGAAAACGTGACGGTTTGGCAATCCATCAAGCGCATGGCGGATACCTACCTGCGACCACAGCAAGCGGAACAAGGTAAGAGCATTAAATTGGCTGTACCGCAATCACAGCAATACCAGTTTTCTGCCAAAGTGCTAGAGGTAAAAACTCGCTAATACGTGTTTAATATTCTTTGTTGAGCCTATCGGCTAGATAGGCTCAACAAAGTAATAAATCGCAAAGAAATGGCACACGCAGCCAGCCAAAACAAAGCCGTGCCAAATCGCATGGTTAAAGGGAATGCGCTTCGCGACGTAGAAAATTACCCCTAGTGAATACACAATTCCACCAGCAGCAAGCAGTGTAAGTCCGCCGACATCCAAGTTAATAGCTAATTGATAAATCACAATCAACGATAACCATCCCATCACCAAATACGTCATCAAAGAAAGCTTTTTAAATCGATAGACGAACGCAACTTTCATGATGATGCCGATCAACGCAATGCTCCAAATAACGATCATCAACCCAAATGCTAGAGGTGTTCTTAAGCTGACTAACAAGAAAGGGGTATAGCTGCCTGCTATCAAAAGATAAATAGCACAGTGGTCGAAGGTTTTTAGCCAACGTTTCGCTTTGGGATAAGGGATCGCATGATAGAGCGTCGAGGCCAAAAATAGCACGATAATACTCGCACCATAAATCGCCATACTGGTAAGCGTTAAAGTGTCAGCTTGATGGTCTATGGCTTTAACTAACAGCAGTATCAAGCCAACAATACCAAAAATCATCCCTATACCGTGGGTGATGGTATTGGCCAGTTCTTCACGTTGACTGTATTGAGGTTTCTGCAGCTCGGACATCAATGCGCCTATACTAGAGTTTGAAATTTGCTCTAGTATGGCACATTAGGCTTACACGTGTAAGCTTAAATTAAGACTCATGAACGGCAGTAGTTTGATCGAGATAATTGAGTACCAGTTCGCCAACTTGATCTGGCTTAGTCGTGGCAGGAATGGTCAGCTCTCGCTTGAGTTTGCCACTACTCAGTAAGCTCGCGAGCATGCCACCTTGCCCCTTGCGTGTGCGGTCAACTTCAAACCACAACTTGAGCTCTTGCTCACTGCGGTGGGCAACAAATTCTAATTCGCGCCACACGCCGTGGTAAGGTCCGTCGGTTGGCACCAGTTCAAACTCTTGCACAAATGGTAGATCGAATCCTTTCACTTCCTCGCATTCCACCTGGCGAATTCGTAAACCTTGCGCTTCAAATGCAGATAGTACCGCATCCATCAGTGGATCAGGTCGAACGGTGAGGATGTCTTTATCAGTCGGATCCAAAGCAGCGGCAACGTCTAAGCCGGTTTCTAACCATACTTTGGCATCACCAATGGTGACAGGCGTGTTCCAAGGCACATCGAGCTTAACATCGAAGGTACGCTCTTCGCCGGAATGGATGGTAAATGCGTAAGGGAGACTCCACTTAGCAAGCACATGAGTTTGAGGTACTCGGCGCATGCTGTGTCCTTCTCGCGCACCACGGTCATCAGGGGCTTCTGCGATGTAGCGGCAACAGAGTTTTAAATCAATGTTGTCGATCGCTTGTTCAGTCGCACCACCATATACATGGATCGACACATCCACACTTTGACCTGGGTATAGCACGTCTTGGTTTAAGATTGAGTCTACCTTCGCGCTCCCAATCCCAAAACTGGCAAGTGTCTTCTTCAAAAATGACATAGGCACCTCCTTCATCGAGATCTCATACTACTACTGCTGATCGTGGGATCAAACAAAAATTGCCTCAAACATCGCGACAAAATGACAAAATCTAAACAATTCAATTGCTCAACTATCGACCAATTATTACAAGGATGCTAATCTTACACTTGATATGCATGCATATCGGTATTCCTGACTCATTAACTGGATTGGCGAGAGCCAGAAGAGTGATTCTTCAATCTTGTTGGAGCCTAGCTCATAATGATTCAGGCCATTACATCGGCAATGGATATGCCTGACAGTTAGGTAAATTAATGCGCCCAACAACAGTCAGGTTCGCACACACTAATACTAGTGCAATGCGCCGCCGCAGTGGCTTTACTACTGCACCAAAGGCAAAGCAAGTTGCGCCAGCAATGACATTGGTTGAGAAGACAGCAATGATGTCGAGTGTTCCGGCCAAAGTTATCAAAGCAGCTTAATCAAAAGCGCGGCGCCAGCTGCGCTTTTTTCTTTGCACGCGACTCATAAAGCTTCAAAGACTTAGAACAAACTACAGTGAAAGAGATAGTTTTTCCTATTTGGTCTTCGCAAAGCAATTTGGTACCTTTACTTCTAATTACACCTATAAATTCTGTGGAGAAAGAAATGAAGTGTCATCGCATTGAAGAGCTGCTTGAGCTACTAGAGCCTGAATGGCATAAAGAGCAAGAGCTGAACCTATTGCAGTTCATCGTTAAGCTGGCAAAAGAAGCAGGCTATGAAGGAAAGCTAGAAGATCTGACCGACGATGTACTGATCTACCACCTTAAAATGCGTAATAGCAGCAAAGATGAAATGATCCCTGGACTCAAAAAAGACCAAGAGGACGATTTTAAAACGGCGATCCTACGCGCTCGTGGCATCATCAAATAACCAGCTCAACAGCCAGTATTCTTTAAGCGACTCTCTCTGTGAGTCGCTTTTTTATAACCAAAGTTTTTAGTCCCACAATTGGTTATAACTGTTCAGCCAATTATCAGGTTAACTGTACTGATTTTTGTTGTTAAACATTGACTGCGTTAAAGAAACGGAATTGTTATTGATTGTATAATCGCCGTTCATCAGTATTTACTAAAATAATTATGTTCGGTCATCTTTATGACAGAACGAGCAGCAATGTCATCGAGCGACATCAATAGAAATGACGCCGTACATTATAAAAGCCTAAGAAGGATGAGTGCATGAGTCAGGACAAGATCGATATCAAAGATGTGACTCCTAAAACCTATAATCCCAAAACCCACAAAGGAAATGGGGATCGGTTTAACCCAAGTAATCGCATCTATGTACGCGAAAGTAAAGGAACTTACCAGAAACTACGTCGTTACGGTGGTTGGTTCTTACTACTTCTCTTCGCTTTGATACCGTGGATTCCTTACGGTGAACGTCAAGCGATCTTGCTTGATATTGGCAACCAGCAGTTCAACTTTTTCGGTACCACACTGTACCCACAAGATCTTACCCTACTCGCCTTGCTGTTTGTGATCGCGGCGTTTGGGTTGTTCTTTATTACCACCTTCTTAGGTCGGGTTTGGTGTGGCTATCTCTGCCCACAAACCGTCTGGACCTTCATGTATATCTGGTTTGAAGAGAAGCTCGAAGGTAGTGCCAATAAACGCCGTAAACAAGACTCCAATAAGCTGACAGCGAATTTAGCGATGCGTAAAACCGTCAAACATATAGCTTGGTTTGCCATTGCACTCGCCACTGGTTTTACTTTTGTTGGCTACTTCGTGCCAATGAAGCAATTGGTTATCGACTTTTTCACCTTTAACGCCAACTTCTGGCCCGTCTTTTGGGTAATGTTCTTTGCCATTTGTACTTATGGTAATGCTGGTTGGATGCGTTCCATCATGTGTATTCACATGTGTCCTTACGCGCGCTTCCAGTCTGCCATGTTTGATAAAGACACCTTCATCGTTGGCTACGATGCAAAACGTGGGGAAAAACGTGGCCCACGTCCGCGTAAAGCCGATCCAAAGCAACTTGGTTTGGGTGATTGTATTGATTGTGATTTGTGTGTGCAGGTGTGCCCAACAGGTATCGATATTCGTGACGGCTTGCAGTATGAATGTATCAACTGTGGCGCCTGTATTGATGCGTGTGACAACACCATGGATCGCATGGGCTACGAGAAAGGCCTAATTAGTTACACCACCGAGCATCGCTTATCGGGTAAGAGTACCAAAGTCATGCGTCCGAAGCTGCTAGGCTATGGTGCCGTACTACTCGTCATGGTCGGTCTTTTCTTTGCCCAAATTGCAGCGGTAGACCCAGCCGGCATGAGTGTTATTCGCGACCGTAACCAATTGTTCCGCGTTAATAGCTCGGGAGAAGTAGAAAACACCTACACCCTCAAAGTGATCAACAAAACTCAGCAAGTGCAAGAGTACTCGTTGGATGTTGAAGGGCTATCCGATGTAAGCTGGTATGGTAAGCAGACAATTCAGGTCCAGCCAGGTGAGGTATTAAACCTGCCAATGAGTCTTGGTGCCGATCCTGACAAGCTAAACTCTGCGATTACGACAATTCAGTTTATACTCACCGATAAGAGCAACGAATTCACTATTGAAGTAGAAAGCCGTTTTATTAAAAAACTATAGCGCTACTTCAGTGACTAACGGAAAAAGGCTCAGTAATGAGCCTTTTTGTTTATATGTCCCAAAGTATGTTTAACTTTGACGCCCTTACCCCAGACTTTATGTGGTACGCGTTAGAAAGCATCGGCGTTCGCGCAGAATCAGGCTTTCTTCCCCTCAATAGCTACGAAAACCGTGTTTATCAATTCACTGACGAAGAGCGTCGTCGTTATGTCGTCAAGTTTTACCGTCCTGAACGTTGGAGCAATGAACAGATCCAAGAGGAACACGACTTTACTTTAGAGCTGATTGGCAATGAGATCCCCGTCGCACCACCTGTGCGCATCAACGGTGAAACCCTGCATCACTATCAAGGCTATGCTTTTGCGCTGTTTGATAGCGTGGGTGGTCGCCAATACGAGGTTGACAATTTAGATCAGCTCGAAGGTGTAGGGCGTTTCCTTGGCCGAATCCATAAAGTCGGCAGCCGCCAAGCCTTCCAACATCGTCCTACTATTGGCTTACAAGAATACCTGTATCAACCAAGAGAGATTCTGCAAAACGCCAATATGATTCCAATGCACTTGGAGAACAGCTTCTTCAATGACTTGGATATGCTGATCAAATCAATTGAAAGCCACTGGCAAGAAGGCTTCAATATCATTCGTTTGCATGGCGATTGCCACCCAGGCAATATTTTGTGGCGAGATGGCCCTATGTTTGTTGATTTGGATGACGCTCGTAACGGCCCTGCAGTACAAGACTTATGGATGCTATTGAACGGTGAACGCCAAGACAAACTGATGCAGTTGGATATTGTTTTAGAGGCTTACCAAGAGTTTTGCGACTTTAATCCTGCAGAATTGAAACTAATCGAGCCACTTCGCGGTCTACGAATGGTGCACTATATGGCATGGCTAGCAAAACGTTGGCATGACCCTGCATTTCCTCTCGCTTTTCCATGGTTTAATGAGCCAAAATACTGGGAAGGTCAGGTCCTTGCATTTAAAGAGCAGATCGCCGCTTTAGAAGAAGCACCGCTGTCTTTAATGCCTCAATGGTAAGTCAGGCCAAAAATTCAAAAATGGAGATATTTCGATGAAAAAACTGTTCGCACTGTTTTCTATGCTGATGTTAAGCCTGTCGGCACATGCAGCGCAATTCAAAGAAGGTGAACATTACAAAGTATTGGATCTTGAGGCATCAAAAAAACCTCTTGTGACGGAGTTTTTCTCTTTCTACTGCCCGCACTGTAATAGCTTTGAACCGGTTATCCAGCAACTGAAAAAGCAGTTGCCAGAAGGTACTAAGCTATTAAAAAACCACGTTTCTTTCATGGGTGGCAACATGGGCCCATCAATGAGCAAAGCCTACGCAACGATGGTTGCACTAAAAGTGGAAGACAAAATGGTGCCAGTGATGTTTAACCGCATCCACAATCTAAAGAAAGCACCACGTAATGATGAAGAACTTCGTCAAATCTTCCTTGATGAAGGTGTAGATGCGAAAAAATTCGATTCTGCATTCAAAGGCTTCGCGGTTGATTCAATGGTTCGCCGTATGGACAAGCAATTTGAAAACAGCGGTCTAACCGGCGTTCCTGCGGTTATCGTTAACAACAAATACCTAGTTCAAGCACAAAGCATCAAAACGATGGATGAGTACTTCTCTCTGGTGAACTACTTGCTGACACTAAAATAAGCACATCGATATCAATCAAAAGGGGAGCACGTCGCTCCCCTTTTGTTTACTTGTAAATCTCTTGTAGTAACCGATCTTTTTCTTGCCACACATCACTCAGCCATTGCTGAAATTGCCGCTTATAGGGCTTATCGTTGAAGTAATCACCGAGCACTCGTTCATCAACGGGTAACACATTTACACGCACAACCACCTTGCTCATGCGGCCCATCAATAAATCCTTGAATGGTTTATGCGTATTTTCTGGGTACGCCAACGTAACGTCGATAATGCTCTCGAACTGTTCCCCCATCGCCGCTAACGTGTACGCAATCCCGCCCGATTTTGGTTGCAGCAAATATTGATAGTTTGCTTTACTCTTACGCTGCTTTTCTTCGGTAAATCGGGTTCCTTCGACATAGTTAACCACTGTGGTTGGAGTGTGTTTGAATTTAGCGCACGAGCGACGTGTCGTCTCTAAATCTTGACCTCGCTTATGAGGATTGCGGATCAGATACTCTCGCGAATAGCGACGCATAAATGGCATATCGAGCGCCCAACACGCCATCCCGATGAAAGGCACATACAGCAGTTGTTGCTTGAGGAAAAACTTCGGCATGGGAATACGGTCTTTAAACACGCAGCAAAGCACAACAATATCTGTCCAACTGAGATGATTACTGATCAGCAGATACCACCCGTCTTTTTTAAGCGCTTCACCGCCCTGAACATCCCACTCAACACGGTTAGATACCGCCAGAATGCACGCATTAACGGTAGCCCATAACCACATCACCTTATTGGCACAAACGGTCGCTAGTGCTTTTAGCTTTACGCCAGGAAGCAATATTTTAAATACAGCGATAACACAAATTGCGAGTGAACAAACCGCAGAATTGAGAATCACAAAAGAAGCGTTAAAAAAAAATAACAAATATGCCAACATGATAGTCAAACAACAGTGATAATGTGTGAAGAATAAAACAGCGTGTAATTATACTGCGCCTTTGCCACATTGGAACATGCGTGGAAATGGTCAGATTTGTTACCGCAACCAATATGTGCACCACTCATTCGACAACAAGGAGATAACGAATGAAACCAAGGCTACTTCTCTTGCCTTTGGCCTTTGTCGTCAGTTCTGCTCAGGCTCAACTCGCTGAAACCGCAGGTTTTGGCGGTGAAATTTCGCTGAATGCCGGATTCATATCATCAGAATCCAATTTCAATACAGAAAATAGTAACACCATCGATTCTCTCGATAAGCGTGCCGATAGTGACAGTTCCGTTATCGCTGCACCGCTAGGGAGTGTGACATACACCTTTGGTAGCCGACTCAACCACCAAGTTTACGCCGGTACCACACGCTCAGATGTCGCGGTAGGTACACTCGCTTTTCAGTTGGGCTATCAACACGAGCTACAATCTGGCACCGTGATCGATGTTTCCTATCTGCCGACGGTACTCAAAGGCGAAACTTGGCGCAACCCTTATCAAGTAGGAACCGCACGTAAAGAGACGGATGTTGACGGCAATGCGTATCGCTTTCAGATCAAAGGGTTAATTGATAAGAACTTCAACCTTGATCTTGCTTATGCTGATAAAGACATCGAGCAGGAGGAAGTGACAGACCGCTCACTTGCTCGCGATGCTAAACTTTACTATGTCAAAGGCGACTATCGCATTCCACTCAACCAAACGTCTATGTTGCAACCCGCTTTCACCTACATCAATCAAGATGCCGACGGTAAGGCGGAGTCATTTGATTCGTACGGGTTTGACATCAGCTGGTTTAAATTTATCAATCGCCATCGATTGGCTCTCACCGCGGGTTACGCATGGAAAGACTATCAAGCCGCTAGCCAAACTTTTGCTAAAACACGAAATGACGACACCATCAGCCTATTTGCGGCCTACGAATATCAAAACGTATTTGACTGGCAAGACTGGTCGTTCATTTCTTTAGCCGGCTATAGCCAAACTGACTCGAATATCACGTTTTATGAGGAGAAAGAGTACCTATTGTCGCTTGGTCTCAACTACACCTTCTAACGTCCTTCATCGCAACAAGGCGCTCACAACTCTTGTTGCGATGACATTTTGCATGTCTCTATACCGCTTGCGCCGTAAGCTGTTTCAGTAAACGGTCCATCGCTCGATACCCAAGCGCCTCGGCCAAGTGCGTTCGTTTAATTTGCTCCGCCCCATCCAGATCGGCGATTGTTCGCGCCACTTTGATAATACGATGATATGCACGAATCGAGAGCCCTAAACGGTGCAAAGCGGTTTCAAGAAACTCAGCATCACTCTTGTGCAAGGGACAAAACGCCTCAATTTCTCGACTACCTAGCAGTGCATTGACCTTACCACTGCGGTTTAGCATATTGTTACGCGCATGGCTCACACGCGCTTTTACGATAGCAGTCGGCTCACCGCGATCACCACCTTCTGCTAATGTCCCTTTGGGCAAAGCTGGGATTTCTAAAGACATATCAAAGCGATCTAACAGTGGTCCAGATAATCGACCAAGGTAGCGCAAAATAGCTTGTGGATTGGTGCGCGCTTGATTGCCTTCGTAATATCCTGTCGGGCTTGGGTTCAATGCTCCAACTAATTGGAAACGAGCCGGAAAGCGTGTTTTACCTTGCGCTCGAGAGATAATGATCTCGCCAGATTCGAGCGGTTCGCGTAACGAGTCCAGAACTTTACGATCAAATTCGGGCATTTCATCGAGAAACAATAACCCGTTGTGGGCTAAAGAGATCTCCCCTGGTCTGGGTACCGAACCACCGCCGACTAATGCCGCCATTGAACTTGAATGATGCGGAGAACGAAACGGACGCGACTTCCAGTTATGCTCATTAATTTCACTCTGAGTCAACGATGCCACCGAAGCGGTTTCCATTGCTTCTTCGTCACTCATTTCCGGTAATAAGTCACACAAACGCGAAGCCAACATCGTTTTTCCAGTACCTGGCGGGCCAAGGAAAAGTAAGTTGTGGTTTCCAGCGGCAGCAATCTCCAGTGCTCGCTTACCTTGTTGTTGGCCAATAATATCTTGTAAGTCTCGACCATGTTTTTCGATCGTTTTTCGCTTAGGCGTTTGAAAAAGATTCAGTCGATGTTGACCACAAAGCTCGGCACATACTTCCAGTAATGATTGGGCCGATTTATGTTGTTCCTTCCCCACTAGCGCCGCCTGATCGCCATTCACATGTGGGACGACCAAATGACGTTGAATCTTACTGGCTTCCAGCGCAGCAGGCAGCACACCTTTTACAGGTCTTAGACCACCAGATAGTGCTAACTCACCAACAAATTCGTAGTTTTTGAGCTTATCTGTCGCGATTTGCTCCGAAGCGGCCAAAATTCCCAATGCAATAGGAAGATCAAAACGCCCTCCCTCCTTGGGTAGATCTGCCGGAGCCAAGTTCACGGTGATCCGCTTAGCAGGAAATTGAAAGTTAGAATTAATGATCGCACTGCGTACGCGATCTTTGGACTCTTTTACCGTTGTCTCTGGCAAGCCTACTAAGGTAAACCCTGGCATGCCGTTGCTGATATGAACTTCTACACTAACCGATGGCGCTTGCACCCCGACGCTTGCTCGACTATGAATGATTGCCAGCCCCATACGTTCCTCAATTTTTTTGAACACTCTGTAAACAAATGTTTTATCTAGTTGGTTATGTTATATACCGCGTCCCAATTGAGAGTTAATGTGAAAAAAGAATGACTTTTTGCTTGTCATGCAGCGGAATTGTGTGATACCACTAATGACGCAAACAATTTCGTAGAACATTACACAACATTTTTTAACGAAAAAAGAACGACAGACAGATGAACCTTTTCGCTCATATCAACGCACTGCTAGCCCTGATTATCGTGGTCATTATTGGCACCGCGCGGGGTATTGTGGGCGAAAGGTAACCACAAATTACAAAAAACCCCCGCACTGAAAAGTCCGGGGGTTTTTTTACAACTACAAGTTGTCATCTGTCTAACCCTCGGACAGTTTAACGGGAAGAATGGGAGTGCACATGAAGTGCAATAAATATGGCAATCGCTACGAGCCACAACGTAGCAAAGGAGGTTTACGATGACTGGTGCACAACTTGTCGTAGCCGCTTTAAGACAGCAAGGCATCGAAACCGTTTTTGGCTACCCCGGCGGGGCCATCATGCCAATCTATGATGCTTTGTATGACGGTGGGGTGGAACACATCCTATGCCGTCACGAGCAAGGGGCCGCTATGGCTGCTATCGGGATGGCTCGTTCCACTCAAGACGTTGCTGTGTGCATGGCAACTTCCGGCCCAGGAGCCACTAACCTTGTTACCGGCCTTGCCGACGCTTTCCTTGACTCCGTACCTCTAGTTGCCATCACAGGCCAGGTAGCTAGCTCTCATATCGGTACCGATGCATTCCAAGAAATGGATGTGATCGGAATGTCCCTAGCCTGTACTAAGCACAGCTATCTCGTGACCGAAATTGAAGATCTAGCTCCGACACTTGCCGAAGCCTTTGAGGTCGCAAAAACCGGTCGTCCGGGTCCTGTCATTGTCGATATCGCCAAAGACGTTCAACTCGCTCAAGCACCCACAGACCTTCTTCCTCCATACATAGCACCAGCAATCGAAGATGTCAGCGCTGAAGATATCAAACGTGCGCAAGATGTGCTGGCAGCATCTACTCGCCCAGTGTTGTATGTTGGTGGTGGCGTGCAACTTGCGAAAGCAACCGATGCAGTACGCGAATTTCTTCGCTTAAACCCAATGCCTGCAGTTAGCACATTAAAAGGTCTCGGTACCATTGAACGCCATGATCCTCACTATCTTGGTATGTTGGGTATGCACGGCACCAAAGCCGCCAACCTAGTGGTTCAAGAAGCCGATCTATTGATTGTGGTTGGCGCGCGTTTTGATGACCGTGTGACGGGTAAGCTCGACACGTTTGCACCAAATGCGAAAGTGATTCATATCGACATTGATGCTGCGGAGATTCATAAACTGCGCCACGCCAACGCACCATTACGTGGCGACATCAACACCATTCTTCCTCAGCTAGAGCTGACTCAAGATATTTCACCGTGGGTTCATCACAGTGAAAGTCTGCGCAGCGGCTTTAAGTGGCGTTACGACCACCCGGGCGAGTTAATCTACGCACCGCTATTGCTTAAACAACTGTCTGACATGATGCCAGATAGCTCAATTGTCTCGACCGACGTCGGTCAGCATCAGATGTGGGCAGCGCAACATATCCAGCCACGCGAACCACAAAATTTCATCACTTCTGCTGGCCTTGGCACCATGGGCTTTGGCTTGCCAGCAGCGATGGGTGCTGCAGTCGCACGTCCTGATGATCAGTCTATCCTTATTACAGGTGACGGTTCATTTATGATGAACGTTCAGGAATTGGGCACGCTGAAGCGTCGGCAGATTCCAGTGAAGATTGTCCTTCTTAATAACCAACGTCTTGGCATGGTTCGCCAATGGCAGTCATTATTCTTTGACGGTCGCCACAGTGAAACCATTCTTGATGACAACCCAGATTTCGTGATGTTAGCAAAAGCGTTCGATATCCCGGGCAAAACCATCACCAAGAAAGAAGAAGTCGAACCTGCTCTCAAAGAGATGCTAGCGAGTGAAACTTCTTACATACTTCACGTTTTGATTGATGAAGAAGAAAACGTGTGGCCATTGGTGCCACCTGGCGCATCAAACAGTGATATGTTGGAAAATACATAGGAGACAATCGCATGGACAGATATTTACTCGACATCAAAGCCGATGACAAACCGGTACTGTTGGAGCGCGTTCTACGTGTGATTCGTCACCGAGGCTTCGTGATCAAACAAGTCGCTGCTACGCAAAACCACGAAAGCAAAGTAGCCAGCGTCGAGATCATCGTCGACAGCGATCGACCAATCTCGTTTTTGATCAATCAAATAGAGAAGTTGTGGGACGTTCGTAAGGTTGAGGTGCTAAAAATCCGCAACGATGAACTGCCAAATCACAACTTACAACAACACGTAAGTGCATAAGGAAGGCAACAAATGGCAACGAAAACTGCAGATTTCATTTGGTTTAATGGTGAGATGGTTCCATGGGCAGAGGCGAACGTTCACGTTCTGACTCACGCAATGCACTATGGCACATCCGTGTTTGAAGGCGTGCGCTGTTACAACACACCAAAAGGCCCAATAGTCTTCCGTCACCGTGAGCATGCACAACGTTTAAAAGATTCCGCCAAGATTTACCGCTTTCCGATCCCTTTCTCTGTAGAGGAAATCATGGAAGCGACCCGCGAAACACTGCGCCAAAACAAACTCGACAGCGCTTACATTCGTCCATTGGGTTTTGTCGGTAATGTTGGCTTAGGCGTATGTCCACCAGTTGGCACTGAGATGGATCTAATCATTGCAGCATTTCCTTGGGGCTCTTACTTAGGCGAAGAAGCGCTAGAAAAAGGTGTCGATGCGATGATTTCAAGCTGGAACCGCGCTGCGCCAAACACCATCCCAACTGCGGCTAAAGCAGGCGGTAACTACCTATCTTCACTACTGGTTGGTGGTGAAGCGCGTCGTCACGGTTACGACGAAGGTATTGCGCTAAGCGTAGATGGTTACCTATCGGAAGGGGCTGGTGAAAACATCTTCGTTATCAAAGATGGCGTAATCACCACACCACCAGCAACTAGCGCGATTCTACCGGGCATCACTCGTGACTCGATCATGACAATTGCACGCGATAAAGGCTACGAAGTACGTGAAGCGAACATTGCTCGTGAAGCCCTTTACCTTGCCGATGAAGTCTTCATGACAGGTACTGCGGCTGAGATTGTACCAGTGGCAACCATCGACAAGATTGAAGTGGGCGCTGGTAAGCGCGGCCCTATCACTAAAGAACTACAAGCAGCCTACTTTGGCCTATTTGACGGCACCACGGAAGATAAGTGGGGCTGGTTAGACTATGTGTACCCAGAACAGAAGTAAGAAGGATTAGGAAATGCCAAAATATAGATCAGCTACCACCACACATGGTCGTAACATGGCGGGTGCACGAGCACTGTGGCGTGCAACGGGTGTGAAAGAAGAAGACTTCGGTAAACCAATCATCGCCGTTGTAAACTCGTTTACTCAATTTGTTCCGGGTCACGTACACCTGAAAGACATGGGTCAGCTTGTAGCACGCGAAATCGAAAAAGCTGGCGGTATTGCGAAAGAATTCAACACCATCGCGGTTGATGATGGTATCGCAATGGGTCACGGCGGCATGCTGTACTCACTGCCTTCACGCGAACTGATCGCAGACTCTGTGGAGTACATGGTCAACGCGCACTGTGCCGATGCCATGGTATGTATCTCTAACTGCGACAAAATCACTCCGGGAATGTTGATGGCATCTATGCGTCTCAACATCCCGGTTATCTTTGTTTCTGGTGGTCCAATGGAAGCGGGTAAAACCAAGCTTTCTGATCAGATCATCAAACTAGACCTTGTAGATGCGATGATCCAAGGCGCGGATCCAAAAGTGTCTGATGAGCAAAGCGAGCAGATCGAACGCAGCGCATGTCCAACGTGTGGATCGTGTTCAGGCATGTTTACCGCAAACTCGATGAACTGTTTAACTGAAGCACTCGGTCTTTCTCAGCCGGGCAACGGTTCTATGTTGGCGACTCACGCAGACCGTGAACAGCTATTCCTTAACGCGGGTCGACGCATTGTTGAACTGACTCGTCGTTACTACGAGCAAGATGACGAATCCGCATTGCCACGCAACATCGCAACCTTTGATGCCTTTGAAAATGCGATGGCACTGGACATCGCAATGGGTGGCTCAACCAATACGATTTTGCACTTATTGGCAGCAGCGCAAGAAGGCGAAGTTGATTTTGATATGGAAGATATCGATCGCCTGTCTCGCCAAGTACCGCACCTGTGTAAAGTGGCACCATCTACCCAGAAATATCACATGGAAGACGTACACCGCGCAGGTGGCGTCATGGCAATTCTTGGTGAGTTAGATCGTGCAGGTCTTCTACACAATGATGCGCGCACCGTACTTGGTCTTTCCATGAAAGAGCAGCTCGCAAAATACGACATCATCCAAACTGAAGACGAAGAAGTACTTAAGTTCTACCGCGCAGGTCCTGCAGGTATTCGTACTACACAAGCATTCTCACAAGATTGTCGCTGGGATCGCCTTGATGACGACCGTGCGGAAGGTTGTATTCGTACTATCGATCATGCCTTTAGCCAAGAAGGTGGCCTAGCCGTTCTATCAGGCAACATCGCATTAGATGGTTGTATCGTTAAGACTGCTGGTGTGGATGAGAGCATTCATAAATTCACTGGCCCAGCCGTAGTTTTCGAAAGCCAAGAAGACGCCGTAGAAGGCATCTTGGGTGGCAAAGTAAAAGCAGGCGACGTGGTTGTTATCCGTTACGAAGGCCCTAAAGGTGGTCCGGGCATGCAAGAAATGCTTTACCCAACCACTTATCTAAAATCGATGGGCCTTGGCAAAGAGTGTGCACTTCTGACTGACGGCCGTTTCTCTGGCGGCACATCAGGTCTGTCAATCGGTCACGCCTCTCCTGAAGCAGCAAACGGCGGTGCAATTGGCCTGGTAAAAGAAGGCGATATGATCGCAATTGATATTCCAAACCGTTCAATTTCACTCCAAGTGTCTGAACAAGAACTTGCTGAGCGCCGTGCAAAACAAGACGAACTAGGCTGGAAACCAGTTGACCGCCAACGTGAAGTTTCCTTTGCACTCAAAGCGTACGCGAGTATGGCAACCAGTGCTGACAAGGGTGCAGTACGAGACAAGTCGAAGCTAGAGGGCTAGCAATGATGGAAGCTCAACCCGAAAAACAAGTGAACCAAACTGGTGCAGATTATCTGCGCCAAATCCTTCGCGCACCTGTTTATGAAGTAGCAACAGTGACGCCACTGCAAGAAATGCCTCGTTTATCTGCACGTATCGGGAATAACGTGCAGATCAAGCGTGAAGATCGCCAACCCGTACACTCGTTCAAATTGCGCGGTGCATACAACATGGTGGCGAGTTTATCTGAAGCACAAAAAGCCGCTGGTGTCATTGCAGCATCGGCAGGTAACCACGCTCAAGGCATGGCGCTCTCTGGTACTAAGCTAGGCATCAAGACCACCATCGTGATGCCCAAAACCACACCAGACATCAAAGTCGATGCGGTACGTGGCTTCGGTGGCAATGTAGTGCTGCACGGCAGCAACTTTGATGAGGCAAAAGCGGAAGCGGAACGCCTTTCTGATCTGCATGGGTACACATTTGTCCCTCCTTTCGATCACCCACTGGTGATTGCAGGTCAAGGCACCATAGGCATGGAAATGCTGCAGCAAAATGGTCACCTTGATTACATCTTCGTCCCTGTCGGTGGTGGCGGTTTGGCTGCCGGTGTTGCGGTACTCGTGAAGCAGCTAATGCCAGAAATCAAAGTGATTGCGGTCGAGCCAGAAGATTCTTCATGCCTCAAAGCGGCATTGGATGCAGGTGAACCAGTAGTATTAGACCAGGTCAGCATGTTTGCCGATGGCGTTGCAGTAAAACGCATTGGTAAAGAGACGTTTCGTCTATGCCAAAAGTACATTGATGGCCATATTGCAGTCTCTAGCGATGAAATCTGCGCAGCAGTAAAAGACATCTTTGAAGACACCCGTGCGATTGCAGAGCCTTCTGGCGCGCTTGCTCTGGCGGGTTTGAAGAAGTTTGCTGAGCAAAACAAACTGCAAGGTAAGAATTTAGGTACTGTGCTGTCTGGTGCCAACACTAACTTCCATGGCTTACGTTATGTTTCTGAGCGTTGCGAGCTTGGTGAGAAACGTGAAGGTTTGCTTGCCGTCACCATTCCTGAGCGTCAAGGTGCCTTCTTTGAGTTCTGTAACCTCATTGGCGGCCGCGCCGTAACGGAGTTTAACTACCGCTACAACGATGACGCATTGGCAAATATCTTTGTCGGTGTGCGTTTGCAAGGCGGTCAGGAAGAGCTAGAACATATCATTCACGACTTACGTGATGGTGGCTACCCAGTGGTTGATTTGTCTGATGATGAAATGGCGAAGCTGCACGTGCGCTACATGGTTGGTGGTAAGCCGTCTAAGCCGCTTAAAGAGCGCCTCTACAGCTTTGAATTCCCAGAATATCCGGGAGCGCTACTCAAGTTCTTAAGCACACTCGGTACTCATTGGAATATCAGCTTGTTCAACTACCGTAACCACGGCGCTGACTACGGACGTGTTTTATGTGGTTTCGAGTTAGATGAAAGCGATTTAGCTCAGTTTTCTGCACATTTACGTGAACTTGGCTATCAATGCAAAGACGAGACAGACAACCCATCGTATAAGTTTTTCTTGTCATAAAACGCCACATTTCAAATATATCAAAGACAACACAACACCTCGCATTAGCGAGGTGTTTTTTATGACTGTAACCAATCTTTATGTAGCTGATTAGGCGACCCAAGATAGTCCACCATCCACTGGATCAATTTATGATTATCATCTTTGCGCCATACTAAGCAGCAGTGACTGAGCGGTTTATCATCCGGCATGACCTTCTCCACCAGTGCACCATCATTGATTAAGGGTGTTGCAATATGACGTGGCATGTAACCCACGCCCACCCCATTTTTTAAACATTCAATCGCACTATACCAATTGGGCAATAATAATCGGCGCTGTTGCGGATAATGGCCAGTATGGCGTTTTGGCAGCACGTTCGAAGTATCATCAAGACAGATCGCCGGAAATTGACTCACAAACGCTTCAGTAAGCACTTGTTGTCGAACGCAAGGATGAGCGGGTGACATTACAAATGCCCAATCTAATACGCCCATATCTTTGACTTCAAAATCTCCCCCAACGGGAACCGCAGATGTCGCGCCAACGACAATGTCGGCTCGACCTTGTGCTATGGCTTCCCAAGAACCATTGAAGACCTCCATATTGATCTGCAATTCAGCAAATTCAAACTCGCGATAGAAATCTTCCACCAAAGGTTTGAGTTTTTCTAACTTCACCACGTTATCTAAGGTCAGCTTTAACGTGCTTTTCCATCCTTGAGCCGCTCGCCGCGTTTGTGCTTTCACCTCTTCCATTTGACGCAGCAAAGAGCGCGCCTCGGCCATAAAAAGTTCACCCGCTGGAGTTAGCTCGACTTTCCTTGGTAAACGTCGAAACAGCACCACATCTAAATCTTGCTCGACCTGCCTTACTCCATAGCTGATGGCTGAGGGGACTTTATGCAATACCTCAGCCGCAGCGGTGAAACTGCCTAAACGGGCAACCGTATCCAGCATTTCCAAAGACGCTTTAGAGAACATGATTTAACCTTTCAAAAAATTTGATTGATAACCAACAATTTTAGCGTTTTATTTTCTCAAAATCGAAAAATAGAATAATAAGGTAAATAAATCAGGGTTGGCGCCAACTGATGTTGATTAAAAAATGATTAAATAATTTGACTGGTTGAATCATGAAAATCTCAAAACTACAGCTCATTTATCTGGCAGCATTATCGATGCTTGGCTTCGTTGCTACCGATATGTATCTGCCAGCATTCAAAGCGATGGAAATCGACTTTGCAACAGGCCCTGAGCAAATTGCGCTCTCTTTAACGGTATTCCTCGTTGGTATGGCGATTGGTCAACTAATGTGGGGATTGGCATCCGATAAATTTGGCCATCGTAATACACTCGCAGCCGGGTTGGTGCTATTTACTATCGCGTCATTCGGTTTGGCTTTCTGTGATCAAGTATGGCAACTACTCACACTGCGCTTTATCCAAGCTATCGGTGTGTGTGCACCAGCCGTGATCTGGCAGGCTATGGTCATTAAGCGCTACTCAAGCAGTAGCCAACAAATTTTTGCGACAATCATGCCACTCGTCGCGCTATCACCAGCACTAGCACCTCAATTAGGGGTTGTGTTGGCAGATAACTTCGGCTGGCACAGTATCTTTATTACGCTAACACTAGTTGGTGTCTTCTTGGTCTTTGCGACCATGGCCCAAAAAGACGAGAAAGCAGAAATCAAACAAACCAGTATGTCTGCCGACATCAAAGCGCTGCTGAGTTCTAAAAAGTACCTTGGCAACGTGTTTATGTTTGCGACGGCTTCGGCTGCATTCTTTGCTTACCTAACTGGGATGCCAGAAATCATGGCGCAACTGGGCTACGAAGCAAAAGATATTGGTTTGAGCTTTATCCCACAAACTATCGCGTTTATGGCTGGTGGCTACTTAGGTAAAGTAGGCGTTCGAAAATTTGGTGATGAAAAGGTTCTGCGCCAACTGATTGGCCTATTTAGTGTCGCGGCATTAATGATTTTCATTGCTTCACAGTGGGAGCTGTCATCGATTTGGCCTATTCTTGCGCCATTCTGTTTGATTGCCGTTGCTAACGGCGCGCTGTACCCAATCGTGGTAAACCGTGCACTGGCCAGCGCACAACAGAGCCCTGCAACAGCAGCAGGTCTGCAAAACAGCCTGCAAATCTGTGTAAGTAGCTTCTCAAGTGCATTGGTAGCCGCAATGGCAAGCCAAGCTCAGATGGTTACTGGCATCGCAATCATCATCTGTATGGGTGGGCTGTGGATGGGATACATTCTGTCGAATCGCGAATTATCCAAGCACTTTACGACTCCTGACAACGCCCGAGTCGTGAGTGAAGACGAACTTTAATTGTTCAGATAATAAAAAGAGCCGCGCAATGCGGCTCTTTCTGTTTATAAGCTTTTCAACCCCCACTTCTTGGCAGTCTGCTTAAAAAAGCCTTGAGTCTTTTTCAACTCAACCCAGTGATTGATGTAATTAATCCATACTTGATCGTCTTGCGGCAACAACATAGCAATTGGGGTTGGTTTACGCGGTGCGGTCACTGGCACTATCGCCAACTGTTTAAACTTGTCCACCAACGTCGCAGCTTCCACATTGGACGTCACCGATACATCGGCCCTGCGAGCTAGTAGTTCTTGGAAGTCGCGCGCTGGCGCTTCAATAACAATATGCTGAGCAGACGGGAAGAACTCTTTCACCATTTTTTCTTGTACCGTACCTAACGTCGCCGCGACTTTTACTTCTGGTTTATTAAAATCCGCCCAATCAGAGAATTTGGCGAGATCTTTCTTTTGCACCACAGGTACAAAGGCAAGGTAGAAATATGGCTGGCTGTATCCAGCTACTTTCGCGCGCGACATGTTCAGAGATGCGCTGCCAGTAATATCGTATTTGTTGGCGGTAATGCCATTAACTAGCGTCTTCCAATCCGTGGGAACATACTCCACTTTTACACCGAGATCTTTAGCAAGTTCTGTTGTTACATCGATATCGAAGCCACGATAACTGTTTGTCGCGGGGTCTTTCATCGTCATCGGATTCCAATCTCCCGTCGTTCCAACTCGGAGTACGCCATTGTCTAAAATAGATTGAAGACGGCTTTCAGCGTGAGCGACTTGAGTCGCAGCAAGCAAACACATTCCTAGCACTAGTAAAATCTTTCTCATTTTTATTCCCTTAAAAATAATGACCTTATACGGTTTAATAATTAACCTTTATTAGAGCTCTACTGATAACATAGCAGTAACAAAGGAAGTTTTTTAGTTAATTCAGGGAGTAAATGTGACGTTTCGAACTCTATGGCTGTTTTCACTGCTATTACTCACTGGTTGTTCAGATTATCAATGGGGCTGGTATGTACTTGACCCTTCGACGGATCAAGGGCTCACCAATCTAAAGTTTTTAATCGCTGGGTTTAATGACACCATTCAGGTATCACTCCTCAGTATGTTATTTGCGATGAGCTTGGGCCTGATCGTTGCGTTACCCGCTCTGTCGGACTCTGCCTCTCTGAAGTGGATAAACCGTATTTATGTCGAGGTGATCCGTTCAGTGCCAGTTTTAGTCTTACTACTTTGGGTGTATTACGGCATGCCTACACTATTGGATGTCTCACTCAATCACTTTTGGGCGGGTGTTATTGCACTGACTATCGCTGAGAGTGCGTTTATGGCGGAAGTGTTTCGCGGTGGGATACAAGCTATCAGCCGTGGCCAACATGAAGCGGCTGAATCTTTGGGCTTAAGCTATTGGCAAAAGATGCGCCTGGTAATTCTTCCCCAAGCATTTCGACAAATCCTCCCTCCACTGGGCAATCAATTTGTCTACATTCTCAAGATGAGTTCTTTAGTCAGCGTGATTGGTTTAAGCGATCTCACTCGCCGTGCTAATGAGCTGGTGGTGAATGAGTACTTACCCCTAGAAATTTATACCTTCCTCGTTTTGGAGTACTTGTTGCTCATCCTATTTGTATCTCAAGCCGTTCGTTGGCTCGAAAAACGTATTGCCATTCCTAGCTACTAGCGATGAAGCCTTAGCTAGAAACAACAAAGCCGCTCTTGTTGAGCGGCTTTGACAATATAGAGACAGAGTGTAGGTAATGCTTATTTCTGTTTTACAGGACGCTGCCAGCCAGTAATTTTGCGCTCTTTGACGCGAGTAATTACTAACTCACCTTCTTCAACATCTTTTGTTAGTGTCGTGCCAGCACCGATGGTTGCGCCATCAGCGATAGTGACAGGCGCCACCAGTTGGCTATCAGAACCAACAAAAACATCATTACCGATGATGGTTTTAAACTTGTTCGCACCATCGTAGTTACAAGTGATAGTACCTGCACCGATGTTAGTACGTTGACCGATCTCTGCATCACCTAAGTAAGTTAGGTGGTTCGCTTTTGAACCTTCTCCGATGCGCGCATTTTTCACTTCAACGAAGTTACCCACATGGGAATCGTTACGCATTTCAGCACCAGGACGAAGGCGAGTAAATGGACCAACCGTACATTCTTCACCAACCGTTGCACCTTCAATCACACTGTAAGGGCGAACGATGGTGTTGTCGTCGATTTCACAATCTTTCAGTACACAACCCGCACCGATAACCACGTTATCACCCAGTGAAACTTTACCTTCGATGATAACATTCACGTCGATTTCACAGTCCATACCGCACTGTAACTCACCACGCAAATCAAAGCGTGCTGGATCGCGTAGCATGACACCTTGCTCTAGCAGCTTCTGAGCTTGCATTGACTGGAAAGCACGCTCTAGACGAGCAAGCTGTGCGCGGTCATTGACCCCTTCCACCTCAATGGCATTGACTGGGTGTACTGCCTCAACGGCACGACCTTCATCGTGTGCAGCTGCAATAACGTCAGTTAGGTAGTATTCGCCTTGTGCGTTGTTGTTGTTTAAGCCAGACAACCAACGCTTAAGATCCCCACCAGTCGCAACCATCACGCCAGTATTGATCTCTTTAATTTGTTTTTGTTCTTCTGTTGCATCTTTTTGCTCAACGATCGCCACAACAGGACCATTCTTACGGATAATACGACCATAGCCTGTCGGGTTATCTAGAATCACTGTTAGTAGTGCAATACCGCCTGTTGGCTGTGCATCTAATAGGTTTTCAATCGTTTCAGCTGAAATCAGTGGAACATCACCGTAAAGCACCAGTACTTTTTCATCGTCTTCAAACTTCGGAGACGCTTGATCAACCGCATGACCTGTACCTAGTTGCTCCGCTTGCAGTACCCAGTTTACAGGCTCTTCTGCTAGAGTTTGCTGCATTTGATCACCACCGTGACCATATACTAAGTGGATGTTTTGTGCGCCAAGACCTGTACATGTATCGATAACATGTTTTGCCATTGGCTTCCCTGCCAAAGTGTGTAGCACTTTAGGCATGTTTGAATACATACGGGTACCTTTACCCGCAGCAAGGATCACAGCACTGAATTTCATTAATAACCTATTGACGTTCTATTTTAATTGGGCGTTATTTTAAACACCTTGGAAGGATTAGTTAATGGTGGGATGTAAATTTCCAACTAAAATTAATCAAAAAGGCGACCAATTGGCCGCCTTTTTTCATGCAACGTTGCTAATTGAGCTTAGCGACGCTTTTTTGTCAGCTCGATAACTCGTAGCTGAGCAATGGCTTTAGCCAGTTCACTGGCCGCTTGTGCGAAGTCCATGTCACCATGCTGATTCTGGATTTGCTCCTCAGCGCGGCGTTTGGCTTCTTCTGCCTTCGCTGCGTCTAGCTCTTCACCACGGATAGCTGTATCAGCTAGTACAGTCGCTGTACCAGGCTGAATCTCTACCATACCACCAGAAACATAAATAATTTCTTCGTGGCCGTGCTGTTTCACAATACGCACCATACCAGGCTTGATAGCGGTCAGCAGCGGTGTGTGACCATGGAAAATACCAAGTTCACCTTCGCTACCGGTCACCTGAAACGTTTCAACACGACCAGAGAAGATTTTCTTCTCAGCGCTTACTACGTCTAGGTGAAAGGTTATTGCTGCCATATCGCCTCCTAGTTAGCCTTATAGCTTCTTCGCATTCTCAATAGCATCGTCGATGCTACCGCAGTACATAAATGCCTGCTCAGGAATGTCGTCGTATTCACCAGCTAGTAGACCTTTAAAGCCACGTAGAGTCTCTTTTAGAGGTACGTAAATACCAGGGTCACCTGTAAATACTTCTGCTACGTGGTAAGGCTGAGTTAGGAAACGCTCAATCTTACGTGCACGAGATACAACTTGCTTATCTTCTTCAGATAGCTCGTCCATACCTAGGATAGCAATGATATCTTTCAGCTCTTTGTAGCGCTGAAGCGTCTGCTGAACACCACGAGCAACTTCGTAGTGATCTTGACCAACGACTAGTGGATCAAGCATACGAGATGTTGAATCTAGTGGGTCGATCGCAGGGTATAGACCCATTGCAGCGATGTTACGGTTAAGTACAACCGTTGCATCCAAGTGCGCGAACGTTGTTGCTGGAGACGGGTCAGTCAAGTCATCCGCAGGTACGTATACCGCCTGTACAGACGTGATAGAACCTGATTTCGTTGACGTGATACGCTCCTGAAGTACACCCATCTCTTCTGCAAGAGTTGGCTGGTAACCTACCGCAGAAGGCATACGACCTAGTAGTGCTGATACCTCTGTACCTGCAAGTGTGTAACGGTAGATGTTATCAATGAACAGTAGTACGTCACGACCTTCGTCACGGAAACGCTCTGCCATTGTTAGACCAGTCAGTGCAACACGTAGACGGTTACCTGGTGGCTCGTTCATCTGACCGTAAACCATCGCTACTTTTGATTCTTCAGGCTTCTCAACGTTTACAACGCCCGCTTCCTGCATCTCGTAGTAGAAATCGTTACCTTCACGAGTACGCTCACCAACACCAGCAAATACTGATAGACCTGAGTGCTGTAGTGCGATGTTGTTGATAAGTTCCATCATGTTAACGGTCTTACCTACACCTGCACCACCGAATAGACCGATTTTACCACCCTTAGCGAATGGACAAATTAGGTCGATTACTTTAACGCCCGTTTCTAGAAGTGCAATTTCGTTTGATTGCTCTTCGTAGCTTGGTGCACTACGGTGGATAGAGTAAACCTCTTCCGCACCCACTTCACCACGCTCGTCAATCGCGTCACCTAGGACGTTCATGATACGACCTAGAGTTTTAGTACCTACTGGTACTGAAATTGGAGCGCCAGTGTTAACCACTTCGACTCCACGACGTAAACCATCAGAGCTACCCATTACGATACAACGAACTACGCCACCGCCTAGCTGTTGTTGAACTTCAAGAACTAGACGCTCTTTTGAGTCCGTTACGTTTAGAGCGTCATATACACTAGGTACATTGCTCTGTGGGAACTCTACGTCGACTACCGCACCGATGATCTGTACGATCTTACCTGTAGCCATCGTTAATCCTCTAAACTATTTCGTTTTACCTAAGCTTAAACCGCAGCTGCACCACCAACGATTTCTGATAGTTCTTGTGTAATCGCAGCCTGACGGGCTTTGTTGTACACAAGTTCCAAATCGTCAATCAAACTGGTTGCGTTATCCGTTGCAGCCTTCATCGCAATCATTCGAGCCGCTTGCTCACAAGCAAGGTTCTCAACCACACCTTGGTATACCTGAGACTCTACGTAACGCACTAATAGCGTATCCAGTAGAGGTTTTGGTTCAGGCTCATAGATGTAGTCCCATGAATGCTCACGCTGCATCTCTTCGCTGTCCGATTTAGGCAAAGGTAGCAATTGATCGATCGTTGGTTGCTGAACCATAGTATTTACAAACTTGTTGAATACTACATATAGACGGTCCAGTTCACCTTCATCGTATTTCTTCAGCATTACGCCAACAGAGCCGATTAGGTCTTGTAGGCTTGGATTATCTCCAAGACCAGAAACCTGTGCCGCAACTTTTGCGCCACCATGTTTAAAGAAAGCTGTTGCTTTTGAGCCAACAACGGCTAGCTCAATCTCAGCACCTTTCTCTCTCCATGCTTGCATGTCTGTAACGGCTTTTTTGAACACGTTAATGTTCAAACCACCACACAGACCACGGTCTGTCGAAACGATGATGTAACCAACACGTTTAGCTTCACGCTCTTCTAGGTACGGATGACGGTACTCTAGGTTTGCGTTAGCCACATGACCGATCACTTTACGCATTGTTTCAGCGTATGGACGAGAAGCTTCCATTGCATCTTGAGAACGACGCATTTTTGAAGCTGCTACCATTTCCATCGCTTTCGTAATTTTCTGAGTGCTTTTAACACTACCGATTTTATTACGTATCTCTTTTGCGCCGGCCATCGTTACTCTCCGTTAGTTGGTGGCAGAAACTGCCACCGACCTAATTACCAAGTTTGGGTTGCTTTGAAGTCGTCAGTCAGTTTCTTCAACTGAGCTTCGATTTCATCGTTGTAAGCGCCAGACTTGTCGATCTCAGCTGCTAGTTCAGCGTATTGACCGCGAGCGTACGATAGTAGAGCCGCCTCGAAATCTAGAACTTTGTTAAGTTCTACATCATCAAGGTAACCGCGCTCTGCCGCGAAGATAGTTAGAGCTTGGTCAAATACAGACATTGGAGCGTACTGCTTCTGCTTCATTAGTTCTGTAACTTTTTGACCATGGTCTAGCTGTTTCTTCGTTGCGTCATCAAGGTCAGAAGAGAACTGAGCAAATGCCGCTAGTTCACGGTATGCAGCTAGTGCTGTACGGATACCACCTGATAGTTTCTTGATGATTTTCGTCTGAGCTGAACCACCTACACGAGATACTGAGATACCAGGGTCAACAGCAGGACGAACACCAGCGTTGAATAGCTCAGTTTGTAGGAAGATCTGACCATCGGTAATCGAGATTACGTTAGTCGGTACGAATGCTGAAACGTCACCTGCTTGAGTTTCGATGATAGGAAGAGCAGTCAAAGAACCAGTCTTACCTTTCACTTCACCGTTAGTGAAACGCTCTACGTACTCTTCGTTTACACGAGCTGCACGCTCTAGTAGACGCGAGTGTAAGTAGAATACGTCACCTGGGAATGCCTCACGGCCTGGTGGACGTTTAAGTAGTAGAGAGATCTGACGGTAAGCTACCGCTTGCTTAGATAGATCATCGTAAACAATCAGTGCGTCTTCACCGCGATCGCGGAAGTATTCACCCATCGCACAACCTGCGTAAGGCGCTAGGTATTGAAGCGCTGCAGATTCAGAAGCTGATGCAACTACAACGATAGTATTTTGTAGTGCGCCGTGCTCTTCTAGTTTGCGAACAACGTTAGCGATAGTCGATGCTTTCTGACCGATTGCTACGTAGATAGAGAAAATACCAGAGTCTTTCTGGTTGATGATCGCGTCGATCGCCAGTGCTGTTTTACCAATCTGACGGTCACCGATGATAAGCTCACGCTGACCACGACCGATTGGGATCATTGAGTCAACTGACTTATAACCAGTTTGCACAGGTTGGTCTACCGATTTACGGTCGATTACACCTGGTGCGATCACTTCTACAGGCGAAGTCATTTTCGCTTCGATTGGACCTTTACCATCGATAGGCTCACCCAGCGTGTTTACTACGCGGCCTAGTAGTTCTGGACCAACTGGCACTTCAAGAATGCGGCCAGTACCTGTAACTTTCATGCCTTCCTTAAGGTCAGCATATGGGCCCATTACAACCGCACCAACCGAGTCACGCTCAAGGTTAAGTGCCAGTGCATAACGGCCACCCGGTAATTCAATCATTTCACCTTGCATCACGTCCGCTAGGCCGTGGATGCGGATGATACCATCGCTTACCGATACGATAGTACCCTCGTTGCGAGCTTCACTAACAACTTCGAAAGATTCGATACGTTGTTTGATCAGATCGCTAATTTCCGTGGAATTAAGTTGCATGCTCCAATCCCCATTAAGACTGCAATGCATCGCTCAGGCGGTTCAAACGACCACGCGCTGAGTCATCGATGACTAGGTCTCCGGCTCGAATAATAACCCCACCAAGTAGGGTCTCATCTACACTGCAATTCAGCTTCACTTTGCGTTCAAGACGCTTTTCAAGTTTGCTGCCAATGTTTGCAAGTTGTTCATCAGAAAGCTCTGTTGCTGAAATTACTTCAACATCAATTTCTTTCTCATGTTCTTTTTTCAGAGTAAAAAACTCCGTGCAAACATCAGGAAGGGCCGCTAAACGACCATTCTCAGCCATTACCTTCAAAAGGTTTTGACCGTGCGCATCAACTTGTTCGCCGCAAACTGCAACAAAAATTTCTGCCATTTTGTCAGCAGAAACCGAACCCGTTAGTAGTTCGTTCATTTGTTCGTTTTTGGCCACTTCAGCAGCAAAAGATAACATTTGGCCCCATTGGTCCAACTGGTCTTTCTCTAAAGCAAAGTCGAAGGCTGCTTTAGCATAGGGGCGTGCGATAGTAGTCAAATCAGACATATGCGCCCCCAGACTTAAAGTTTTGCAGTAATGTTGTCGAGAATATCTTTTTGCGCATCTTTATCGATAGAACGCTCAAGGATTTTCTCAGCACCAGCTACAGCCAGAGTAGCAACTTGTTTGCGCAGCTCATCGCGTGCACGATTGCGTTCAGCTTCAAGTTCTGCTTCTGCTTGCGCTAGGATTTTCTGGCGTTCTGCCTGAGCTTCCTCGCGAGCTTCATCAAGAATTTGAGACTTACGCTTGTTCGCTTGTTCGATGATCTCAGTTGCTGTGCGCTTCGCTTCTTTCAATTGATCAGAAGCGTTGGCTTGTGCTAGATCCAAGTCTTTCGCAGCACGTTCTGCTGCTTGAAGACCATCAGCAATTTTCTTCTGACGCTCTTCGATCGCTTGCATCAATGGTGGCCATACATACTTCATGCAGAACCACACAAATAGTGCGAACGAGATTGCTTGACCTAGCAGAGTTGCGTTTATGTTCACAACAGCTACCCCTCTATTTGGACTTAGTGTTAATCAGTGACAAGCGATAATCGCCCGTCCCGAGTTAAAGGTGATTAACCTAATTGACCAACGAATGGGTTTGCGAAAGTGAATAGTAGCGCGATTACGATACCGATCATTGGAACCGCATCAAGTAGACCCGCGATGATGAACATCTTAACTTGTAGCATAGGAGCCATTTCTGGTTGACGTGCAGCACCTTCTAGGAATTTACCACCTAGCAGTGCGAAACCAATCGCTGTACCAAGAGAAGCAAGACCGACGATAATACCTACGGCGATTGCAGAAAAGCTCAGTAAAGTTTCCATTACTATCTCCAATTTATAGTTGTTGGCTTAGTGCCCAAATAAAAAGCTTTAAAAAAATTAATGATCAGGATCTTCGTGTGCCATTGACAGGTAAACAATTGTCAACATCATGAATACGAAGGCTTGAATCGTAATAACCAAGATATGGAAGATTGCCCACGGTAGTGAACCCATCCATTGTAAGTACCATGGTAGCATTGCCGCACAAAGAATGAATACAACCTCACCCGCGAACATGTTACCGAATAGACGCATACCAAGTGATAGAGGTTTCGCTAATAGCGATACCACTTCAATTAGTAGGTTAAACGGAATCATCAGTGGGTGATTGAATGGATGTAGTGCAAGTTCTTTTGCGAATCCACCTAGACCTTTTACTTTGATGCTGTAGTAAATCATCAATGCAAAAACGCCTAGAGCCATAGCCATGGTGATATTCACATCAGCAGACGGTACAACCTTAAGGTAAGGAATACCTAGCCAATGCTCTGCTGGGTATGGTAAGAAGTCGATAGGAACTAAGTCCATCACGTTCATCAAAAATACCCAACAAAAGATAGTCAGTGCTAAAGGCGCGATCAGTGGGTTGCGTCCATGGAACGTGTCTTTGACGTTATCGGCGACAAATTCAACGATCATTTCTACAGCACACTGAAGCTTACCCGGTACACCCGCTGTTGTTCTCTTTGCTACTTTGTAAAAAATTCCGAGGAAGATTAAACCAGTAAACCAAGAAAAAAACAGGCTATCGATATGTACGTTCCAGAAACTTGTCTCCGACCCTACTAAACCCAACTTGTATAGCGATAGGTTAGAAAGGTGGTGGGCAATGTAACCGGACGATGTTAGCGCTTCACCTGGCGCAGCCATAACTCATCCTATTTTTTGTTGTTAATGAATAGCACTGGTGCACAGATATTAATACCTAGTACCAGCAAATAGGTTAGTTTGAGGGGAACAAGTTCCACCTGCATATACATGTAGGCAACATAGAACAGTGCAACCGTGATGAGAATTTTCAGTACTTCACCCGTATAGAAGGAAGCAGCGATGCGCTTGGCAGCGCGAGCTCCACTAAACATGAAAGCACATAGCGCGAATACTGCATTGGCAACAACAAAAATGCCTCCGCCAATCAGCGCTGAAAATCCCCAGTCAGGATTTATGGCTACCGCCATTCCTGCTGCCACAAAAATAACCGCGCCAGACTGGATCATTAACAATTGCCTTGCGAGCTCTCGTCCTGGTCTAGCTAACGCAGCTACCATGTATTCGTACCTCTAGTAATATCCACTTCGCACTTAGCTCTCTGTGCTGGGAAATTGGCGAAAATTATACGTTCAGTTCAACGTAAAGCAATTCGATTGCATCAAAAACTTACAGTTTTGTTTACAAAACGACAACTTTCGCACAAAATTCGATTAATTAGATTAATTGACCTAAATCAATTATCTCATCTAGGCCTCAAGCTTGGCAATTAGTTGGTCCAATTTGTGAGGCTCATCAAGACTTATCGTCAATTTCGCTTTTCCGTTTGCAGAACGGGTAAGAGAAACTTTTGCATCAAGCAGCTGACTCAATTTATGCGACATTTGCTCGGCTTCGGTATCCTCTTGTTGCCCTTTTTGCTCATTTTGTGGGGCTAAGCACTTTTTTACTAACTGTTCGGTTTGGCGAACAGTCATTTGTTTCTTAGCCACTTGTTGAGCTACTTCGACTTGCTGTTCGCCTTCTAACGCTAACAGAGCTCGAGCATGACCCATTTCCAATTTTTTATCTGCAACCAGACCTTTTACATCAACTTCCAACTGATTCAGACGTAATAGGTTACTCACCGTCGTTCTTGATTTACCAATCACATCGGCCACTTGCTGGTGTGTCAGCGTGAATTCATCTTGTAGACGTTCAAGCGCTTGGGCTTCCTCAATCACATTCAAGTCTTCACGTTGAATGTTTTCAATCAACGCCATGGCGATGGCGGCACGATCTTCAACTTTTTTCACCAAACACGGCACGCGTTTTAAACCCGCCTGCCTTGCAGCACGCCAGCGGCGCTCACCTGCGATGATCTCAAACTGACCATTTTCGACCTGGCGAACCACGATTGGTTGAATAATGCCTTGTGATTGAATCGAAGCCGCTAGTTCTTCTAGCGCTTCAGGCGCCATATCTTTACGCGGTTGGTATACGCCCGGTTGCAATTGACCAATCGCTAAATCGGTTAACTCACCGTCTGCCGATAATTCTTGGCTATGCGATGCAATATGCTGTTTTTCACGAGCAAACGAACTGGTCGACAATAACGCATCCAGTCCTTTTCCGAGACCACGCTTAGACATGGGATTGAATTCCTTAGGTTAGAGTTAAACTGGGATCTCTTCGCGGCGGAGCATTTCGCCCGCTAGAGCAAGATACGCTTTGGCACCTGCGGAGTACTTATCGTAGTACATTGCTGGCTTACCGTGACTTGGCGCTTCAGCCAAACGAACATTACGCGGAATGACAGTACGGTAAACTTTATTCCCAAAGTGTTTTTTAAGTTGATCGGATACTTCATTCGATAAGCGGTTGCGTGGGTCGTACATGGTACGCAATAAACCTTCGATTTTGAGGTTTTCATTCACAACAGCCGCTAACTTGCTGATTGTATCCATAAGAGCAGTTAAACCTTCTAACGCAAAGTATTCACATTGCATCGGCACCAACACAGAGTCAGCTGCCGCCATCGCATTGATTGTAAGAAGGTTTAGAGAAGGAGGACAATCAATAAAGATGAAATCATAGTTATCGCGAACTGACGACAATGCATTTTTTAGACGCACTTCACGAGCGAAAACTTCCATCAATTTGATTTCTGCCGCGGTTACGTCTCCGTTCGCCGCGATCAAATCATACTTCCCTGTTGTTTGGGTACAAACGACTTGATCGAACGGTGTATCTTCGACCAAAAGATCGTATGCGGTGGCGTCGACCATATACTTATCCACGCCACTGGCCATCGTAGCATTGCCTTGCGGGTCGAGATCGATCACCAAAACCTTGCGCTTTGTTGCCGCCATCGAAGCCGCTAAGTTAATGCACGTTGTTGTTTTGCCGACCCCACCTTTCTGGTTGGCGATTGCTACAATTTTACCCACGATTACCTCGCTAATTTTCCTTGCGCGATAAGATTACTAGATGACGATCACCTTCCAACTCAGGAACAGTCAAAGATATGATCTCTGTCACACTGCACCATTCAGGAAGCTGATCCATTTCATCTTTAGGGTGCTGTCCTTTCAGCGCTAGAAACACCCCGTGCTCTTGTTTCGGCAAATGGTGGCACCATTCCACCATGTCTGTCATTGAAGCAAAAGCTCGACTCAAAACGCCATCAAATTTTTCTTCAGGCTGGAATTCTTCGACGCGACTTTGAATTGGTGTCACGTTTTTCAGCCCTAATGTGTGCACAACTTGCTTGATAAAACGGATGCGTTTGCCAAGACTGTCGAGCAAAAAGAAGGTTTTCTCAGGGTTCATGATTGCCAAAGGGATGCCCGGTAACCCCGGACCAGTACCAACATCAATGAAGCGCTCACCGGGCAGGTGTGCGCTTACAACGATACTATCAAGAATATGTTTCACTAACATATCAAGCGGATCACGTACCGATGTTAAATTGTACGCTTTGTTCCATTTGTCGAGCAGTTCGACATAACCAACTAACTGCTCTCGTTGCTGTTCTGACACTTCCAAATCGGTTTTCGCGATCAGTGAATCCAGCTTTGTTCGCAATGCGCTCATTATTCTTCCTCACCTTTCTTCAGCAAACCATGCTTTTTCAAGTGAACAAGTAGAATAGAAATTGCAGCAGGCGTAATACCAGAAATGCGTGATGCAATACCGATGCTCTCTGGTTTGGCCTCGCTCAGTTTAGCAACGACTTCGTTTGATAAACCTTTTACATCGCGGTAATCCAAATCAGCAGGTAACTTGGTATTTTCGTGACGCAGTGATTTTTCGATCTCTTCCTGCTGACGCTTGATGTAACCATCGTATTTCACTTGAATTTCAACTTGCTCAGCCGCTTGCTGATCTTCAAGAGCAGGAGCAAACGCTTCAAGTTGCGTCAGTTGCGAATAAGTGATCTCTGGACGACGCAGAAGATCCTCACCACTCGCTTCACGGGCCATTGGGGTTTTCAGCAGCTTGTTCAACTCATCAACACCCTCTGACTTCGGATTCATCCACGTTGCTTTCAAACGCTGACGCTCCGTTTCCATATTGTTGATTTTCTCGTTAAAGCGAGCCCAACGAACATCATCAATCAAGCCTAGCTCGCGCGCTTTTTCCGTTAAACGTAAATCGGCGTTATCTTCACGAAGTAGCAGGCGGTATTCCGCACGAGAAGTGAACATGCGGTACGGCTCTTTGGTACCCATGGTCGATAAGTCATCAATCAACACGCCCATGTAAGCTTGGTCACGACGTGGGCTCCAGCCTTCTTTGTCTTGGCTAAACAAGCTTGCGTTTAGGCCCGCCATCAAGCCTTGCGCTGCGGCTTCTTCGTAGCCAGTCGTACCATTAATCTGGCCAGCAAAGAACAAACCATGGATGAACTTCGTCTCGTACGTTTGCTTCAAATCACGTGGATCGAAGAAATCATATTCAATCGCATAACCTGGGCGAACGATGTGTGCATTTTCAAACCCTTTCATTGAGCGCACGATTTGTACTTGCACATCAAATGGCAAGCTGGTCGAGATACCATTAGGGTATAACTCGTGCGTGGTTAGGCCTTCTGGCTCAATGAAGATTTGGTGGCTGTTTTTGTCAGCGAAACGCATCACTTTGTCTTCAATAGACGGACAGTAACGAGGACCAATACCTTCAATCACACCTGCGTACATTGGACTGCGATCCAAGTTACTGCGGATCACATCGTGAGTTTGTTCATTGGTGTGGGTGATGAAACATGGAATCTGACGCGGATGCTGTTCACGTTTGCCCATGAACGAGAATACAGGCGTTGGGTTATCACCGTGCTGAGCTTCTAGCACTGAAAAATCAACAGTACGAGCATCAATGCGCGGTGGAGTACCTGTTTTTAAACGATCCACACGGAACGGCAGTTCACGCAGTCGATCCGCTAATGCGATCGATGGTGGATCCCCGGCACGACCACCAGACGAGCTTTCCATACCTATGTGGATCTTACCACCAAGGAAGGTACCCACGGTTAGCACAACGGCTTTCGCATGAAAGCGAAGTCCCATTTGAGTTACCACACCAACTGCGCGATCTTGTTCAACAATCAGATCATCAACTGACTGCTGGAACAACGTTAAGTTAGGCGCATTTTCTAATGCATTACGAACGTACGCTTTGTACAGAGCGCGATCGGCTTGAGCTCGAGTTGCTCGTACTGCAGGACCTTTGGAGGCATTTAGTGTACGAAACTGAATACCTGCATGGTCGATGGCTTCAGCCATCAAACCGCCCATAGCATCTACTTCTTTTACTAAGTGACCTTTACCAATACCACCGATCGCCGGATTACAAGACATCTGGCCTAATGTATCGATGTTATGGGTAAGGAGAAGCGTTTTTTGTCCTGTGCGTGCAGATGCGAGCGCGGCTTCCGTTCCTGCGTGTCCGCCACCGACAACAATGACGTCAAAGTTTTCGTGATAAAGCATGAACTGACCTCAGGTATTCAAAGGGATTTAATGGACAGATAAAGGAGCCGTATTTTACCTGCTTTATGCCAGAGAGAAAAACGTTTTCTCGTTTTATCCGTTTTAAGCTTCAAGATAAATATATATAAGATCTATATATATGATCTTTTATTAGATCTACTATTAGGATCGACCGTTTCTGTGGATAACCTAAAAATGATCAACAAGATCATGGATCTTCTTTGGATCATATCTTGTGATCATGATTGGATCAGATCGAGGATTACCTGGGATCAAAAGTGGTGGTTATACACAGGGGGTAAAATTGATCAAAGTTGTTATTGGGATAACTAAAGGAAAATCACTGGATCTTATTGTAGTTATCCACAGTCTGTTTGGTTGGTTTTTGAGCGGTTAAACAAAATAATTTGGTGGGAGTTATTCACATGGGAGAAAACAGAGCCGAATTTCGACTCTGTTGAAGGGAAAGTCGTGAGTTTAAAAACGTTCGATATTCTCTTTTAACCACATCTCTGCGGCGTCTTCTGGCACATCATGGCTCAGTACATCGATTTTAAAGCAATCTGCGAGAGGGGTTGCACCAATATCCTCTAATAAATCATAAGCGTGTTGACCAGCGGCACAGAACGTATCGTAGCTAGAGTCACCAATCGCAATCACCGCAAATTTTACATCAGTCATTTTTGGCGGTGTATTTTGTAATGCTGCGATAAAAGGTTGGATATTATCAGGATACTCACCAGCTCCATGTGTAGAGGTGATCACCAACCACGTACCTTGATTTTCGATATCACTGAGGGAAGGCTGGTTGTGGATCGTTGTTTCAAATCCATTCTCGTTGAGTAGATCACTCAGGTGATCCCCTACGTATTCTGCGCCACCTAACGTGCTGCCTGTAATAATGTGGATCATACTTCTTCCTTATTGAATGCGACGGCTAAAGCTCATGGATGGCTTGCCGTACAAAAAGAAACGCGGTGTGAGTTAAGCTCAGCACCGCGCGTTCGATTATTTACTTCCCGATACAGAATGAAGAGAAGATTCGTCCCAGTAAGTCGTCAGAACTGAACTCACCGGTAATCTCATTGAGATGTTGTTGGGTGATGCGTAGCTCTTCAGCCAATATTTCACCAGCCATATAGCCTTCAAGCTGCTCCTGGCCTATTTGAAGGTGCTGTGCGGCACGTTCTAATGCATCGAGATGACGACGACGAGCCATAAACCCACCTTCACTGTTGCCAGAGAAGCCCATACACTCCTTGAGATGATCGCGCAGAGCTTCAACCCCTGAACCAGTCTTCGCTGACAAACGGATAAGGGTAGGGTTATTGACGTGGCAGATCCCCATATCTTCACCCGTTTGATCCGCTTTATTACGGATCACCGTTATGCCAATGTTGTCTGGTAGGCGATCCACAAAATCTGGCCAGATATCTTTCGGATCGGTGGCATCGGTTGTTGTGCCATCTACCATGAACAACACGCGGTCTGCTTGGGCTATTTCATCCCACGCACGTTCGATACCGATTTTCTCTACTTCATCGGAAGCATCACGCAAACCTGCTGTATCAATGATGTGTAGTGGCATGCCATCAATATGGATGTGCTCACGCAGTACATCACGCGTGGTTCCTGCGATGTCGGTTACGATTGCAGACTCTTTACCCGATAGTGCGTTCAGCAGGCTTGATTTGCCCGCATTTGGACGACCCGCAATCACGACTTTCATCCCTTCACGCATAATAGCGCCTTGGTTAGCTTCTTTGCGCACCGCATCTAGGTTGTCGATGATGGCTTGTAGGTCACCAGCCACTTTACCGTCGGCCAAAAAGTCGATCTCTTCTTCAGGGAAGTCGATGGCTGCTTCAACATAGATACGCAAATGAATCAGCGACTCAACTAAGGTATTAATGCGGCCTGAAAATGCGCCCTGTAAGGATTGCAGTGCCGATTTTGCTGCTTCTTCAGAACTGGCATCAATGAGGTCTGCGATCGCCTCGGCTTGAGCGAGGTCGAGTTTATCGTTCAGAAATGCGCGTTCAGAGAACTCACCAGGGCGAGCAGCTCGAATACCATCTATACCTAGAATGCGTTTTATCAGCATATCCATCACGACAGGGCCGCCATGGCCTTGCAGCTCAAGTACGTCTTCACCGGTAAATGAATGCGGGTTAGGGAAGTACAGTGCGATGCCCTGATCAAGCACAGTGCCATCTTCTGACTTAAACGGCAGGTACTCTGCGTAGCGGGGCTTTAGTGTTTTGCCAGTGACTTCTAACGCCACTTGGTTGGCTTTAGGGCCAGAAACTCGAATAATACCGACACCGCCACGACCAGGCGCGGTCGCTTGAGCGACAATCGTATCTGTAGTCATAATTTTGCCTTTTGAGCTGGGCTATAGGGAAGATACCTAGGGAGCCATCACAATTAATTAGCTGAATTGTAATCAGCCAAAAACAAAAAGGCGACCTTTTGGCCGCCTTTCTCAATCATTTCCTAAAAGGTTACTTGCTGTGTAAGCCTTTTTTCTCTAATCCTTTGTAGATCAGAGTTTGCTGAATAAGCGTTACGATGTTCGACACCAACCAGTATAGAACGAGACCTGATGGGAAGAACAAGAAGAAGAAGGTAAACATAACCGGCATAAAGGTCATGATCTTCTGCTGCATTGGATCCGTTACCGTTGTCGGGCTCATCTTCTGGATTAGGAACATAGACGCACCCATCAGTAGAGGCAGGATGTAGTAAGGGTCCTGCGCTGAAAGGTCATGAATCCAACCGAAGAATGGTGAGTGACGTAGCTCTACCGATTCCATTAGCGCCCAGTATAGTGCGATGAAAATAGGCATCTGTAGGATAAGAGGTAGACAACCACCTAGTGGGTTCACTTTCTCTTTCTTGTACAGTTCCATCATTTCTTGGCTCATGCGCTGACGGTCATCACCGATACGCTCACGCATTGCTTGCAGCTTAGGCTGTAGCATGCGCATTTTCGCCATAGACGTGTATTGCGCTTTTGTTAGTGGGTACATTGCACCACGAACGATGAAGGTCAGACAGATGATTGCCACACCCCAGTTACCAACAAAGCTCTGGATGAATGAAAGCAACATATGAAGAGGCTTCGCAATGAACCATAACCAGCCGTAGTCCACTACTAGGTCTAGGTTAGGTGCCACTTCTGCCATTTCATCTTGCAGTTTTGGACCAACCCAAAGTGTTGCTTCAAACTTAGCCTGATCGCCTGTTGCGATAGTTTTGTTTGGCATACGAACGCCGATGTCGCCTAGGTTGCCAATTACACGAGTGTATAGGTTAGTACCTGGTTCGTTACGTGGGATCCAAGCTGCGGCAAAGTAGTGCTGAATCATTGCTGCCCAACCTTGGCCATCGGCTAGGTTAAGAGACAGGTTGCGATCCTGCATATCATCAAAGCTGTACTTCTTGTAACGCGTATCTTCTGTTGAGTATGCGCCACCACGGTAAGTAGGCATTGTGATGCTACCACCATCGTCCATTAGGTTTTGACGTAGGTGAGCGTACATACCAAATGTTGCGTTGTTGCCTGAGTTGTTCACTACATCGTATTCAACATTAAGCGCGTAGCTGCCGCGTTTAAAGATGTAAGTTTTGGTGTATTCGATGCCGTTTGCAGTGAATGTCATCGGAACGCGAAGTTCATCTTGACCGTCAGCCATTGTGAAGCTGTCTGCACTTACGTTGTAGTGAGGGCGATTTGTGCTGCTCAAGTCGATACCTTGAGGACCCACTAGACCGCTTTGAGCGATAAATTGGTGACCTTGAGCGTCTTTAAGCAGAACAAAGGAATCTGATGAATCTAACTCAGCAGAGTATTCGTTAAGGTTGGCATGTACCACATCGCCACCAACGGTGTCGATCGACAGAGTTAAAACATCAGTCGTTACTGTGATAGTTTTTGCAGAAGCTTGCTGTTGACCAGGAACTGGGTCAAGTTCATCAGCAAAAGATGGTGCAGGTAGAGTGCTGCTTGATTGAGCCTGTTCAACTGCTTGAGGTTCTGGATTCTTTGCAACTTGCCATTGTTGAAACAGCAAAAAAGAAACCAGGGCCAAACCGATGAGCAGGATATTACGTTGAGAATCCATCGTTAGTTATCTCTGTCTTGTTTTTGGACTGGTGGAACGGGGTCATACCCCCCTTCATTCAAAGGGTGGCATTTTAATAGACGTTTGCCTGATAACCAACATCCTTTTACAAAACCGTGAGCTCTCAAAGCTTCTAGCGCGTAAGTGGAACAGGTTGGTGTGAACCGGCAACGAGGACCAATCAAAGGGCTGATAAACCAGCGATACAGATAAACGAGCCCAATGGCTATCCACGTGAAGGGCGAGACAGGCGTTGCCATAGCTTATCAAACAACTTAAAAATTTCCTCATTGCTTAAATCTTGCGCGCTTTTTTTCGCAATCACAACAAAATCTTTGTTTGGAAGCTGATGTTGATTGTTACGAAAGCTTTCACGAGCCAAACGCTTAAATCGGTTACGACCGACAGCCGTTTTGATTTGCTTTTTGGGAACCGCTAAACCTAATCGTGGGTGAGAAAGTTTGTTATTGCGAGCAATGATGGTGAAATGAGGCGAGCCAGCTCGATGAGCTTGCTGGAAGACGTTTTGATAATGCTCGGGAGTTAACAAACGTAACTCCCGATTAAACGCGTACGTGTTCAAAATAAACTAGCGATTATTTTGATAGGCGCGCACGGCCTTTTGCACGACGTGCGTTGATAACTTTACGACCGTTCTTAGTTGCCATGCGAGCACGGAAGCCGTGAGTACGCTTGCGCTTTAGAACTGTAGGTTGAAAAGTGCGTTTCATGATAATTACCTTTACTGATCAGTAGTTTTAGGTTCTTGTTAAACCCGGCGTGGGTATTTGCTTTCTTATATAAAGAAGCTCTTTATATAGAGAAGGACAACCGACGCCTCTCAACAAAGAGGCGGAATTGTAATCACACTCACATAATGTGTCAATGACTCAATGAGTACGAAATTCCGGCCGGGCGATTATACGTAGTGTGAGTAAAATCTCAAGGATCAATCGATCCTGATGCTTGATCGTTACTCTATTCCTACTTGGTTAAGGAATTTTTTCAAACGAGGATCTTGTGGATTATCGAAGATATCCTGTGGAGAACCTTGCTCTACGATATTGCCTTCCGCCATGAAGATCACTCTATCAGCGACTTCTTTCGCGAATTGCATCTCGTGCGTCACCACCAGCATGGTTTGATGCTGATTAGCTAACTTCTTCATTAATGAGAGAACTTCACCGACCCATTCAGGATCCAGCGCAGAAGTTGGTTCGTCAAATAACAGCAGTTCTGGTTGCAGCGCCATCGCTCGGCCGATACCCACACGTTGTTGTTGGCCGCCAGACAATGCCGCTGGATAACTATCGCCTTTATCCCCAAGGCCGATGTCATCCAGAATTTGTTGCGCTCGTTTGAGAGCATCGGCTTTTTTCCAGCCTCGAACGGTCACTAGACCTTCGGCAATGTTCTGGCGCGCATTCATGTGGGCAAACAGGGCATAGTTTTGGAACACAAAGCCAGTTCGACGACGCAGCGCTAATACTTCGGCTTTAGTGTGTTTTTGAGTATCAACGGAGATGTCATCTATCGTGATACGACCTTCATCTGCCTGCTCTAGAAAGTTCACCGTACGCAGCAAGGTTGATTTACCCGTACCACTTGAGCCGATAATCACGATGATCTCACCTTGCTTAATATCGAGGTCGATGCCTTTCAGCACTTCAGTCTCACCAAAACGTTTGTGAATATTTTCTAACTTAATCATCGTACGTACGCCTTATTCAGTTTTGCTTCTGCCCAGATTTGTACGCGAGTCAGAATCACCACCACGCCCCAGTAAATAAGAGCAACCGCAAGGAAAGCTTCAAAGAAACGGAAACTTGATGAGGCTTCCATCTGTGCTTTCGCCATGATTTCGGCCACACCAAGCGTGAAGGCGAGAGACGTTGACTTGATCATATCGATGAAATAGTTCATCAATGAAGGCAGTGCGACACGCGTTGCTTGAGGTAAAATCACTCGGCGCATTGCTTGGGATGTCGTCATACCGACCGATAAGCTCGCTTCCATTTGGCTGCGATCAATACCAATAATGGCGGCACGAATACTTTCCGCCATATAAGCGGCAAAGTGCAGCGTTAAACCGATAACCGCTGCTGAAAAGGCGTCGATACCGACCATCAATGGAAAAATTTGCGGTAAGCCGTAGTAAAGCAGGAAAAGCTGAACCAACAGTGGGGTGCCACGGAAGAAGCTGATGTACAGTTGGCTTAATTGATCCAGAACTGGCAGTTTAAATACGCGAATATTGGCTAAAATGACGGATAAAATCAGCGAAAACACCAATCCCCATGTCGCCATTTCCATGGTTGTGCCAAGATATTTCAGCAATATCGGCAACAGTTCCAACATGTAATTAAAGTCAAATCCCATACGGCTTACCTAAAGGCTAGAGAAAAGAAAAGGTGGAAAACAAGTTCCACCTTTACGTAAGTTTATTTTAGTCCGAGAGTGATACCACTTTGCGGCCTAAAGTACAAAGAGTTCTTATTTCGTGATGTCAGCGCCAAACCACTTCACGGAAATTTTCTCTACTGTACCATCTGCGCGCATCTCAGCCAGTGCTTTGTTTACTTCTTCTTGCAGTTTACGACCTTTCTCGTTGTCAACGAAAGGCCATGCGTTTTGAATGGTCTCAAACGGTTCGCCTGCCAATTCCAGAGGAAGGCCAGTTTTCTTAATCAGCTCTAACGCAGAAAGACGATCCATTACAAATGCATCTGCTCGACCGAGCGCCACGTCATGTTCGATACCTGTGTCGTACGTTTTAATGTTGATCTTGCCGTCTTTGTCGTATTGACGCAGCAGTTGCTCAAAGTTAGAGCCTAGGTTCACCGCAACGGTTTTGCCCGCAAGATCGTCAACACCTTTGATGCTGTCGTTGCCTTTACGCACGGTAATTTGTGCGCCATCTACAACGTAAGGGTCAGCAAATAGGTATTTAGCTTTACGCTCATCAGTCATGGTGATTTGGTTGGAGATCGTATCGATACGACCCGTTTCTAAAAGACCAAATAAACCAGAGAAGTTGGCTGTTACGTATTCGATTTTGTAATCGTTACGTTTACCGATTTCATCCCACATGTCGACTTCAAAGCCTTGTAGCTTGTCTTGCTTTACAAAAGTAAACGGGAAGTAGCGACCTGACATACCAACTTTGACTTCAGTAGCGGCTTGTACGGTTGCTGCCGACAGTGCAATGGCTGCAACGGCAACCTTAATCCAGTTTTTCATAATACATCTCCATAATTTTATGGTTGGAAATACTACTGTTAGTTAGCTCAATTAAATAAATAACCAAGAGCAATAACCTAGACCTGTGAGTTATTAGATAATAGAAGAAGAATGTTAAATGTGACGAAAATGCGAACTGAACCTAGCGAAATGATCGACAAAATCAGCATTGGGAATAAAATAATACACAGACTTATCACCAATCGCTCGATCTTGTGAATTTTGCCCAATTGTGGATCGTTGTGTGGGCAAATTTGGGGCAAGGTGTGTTGATCTCATCAAGTTTGCAGAAATAATTGTGAATAACTTGGATCTTATTCACTGGATCGTCGATCAATCGCTGGCGATCTTGGTTATCAACAGGTAAAATTGCCAGTCTTTTCCGATAATTCAATTACTCAGTGGGGGCACCGTGTCATCTTCGCTTTGGCTGCAATGTTTGCAGCAGCTTCAAGAAGAGCTACCAGCTACAGAATTCAGCATGTGGGTTCGTCCGCTACAAGCGGAGCTCAATGACAATACTCTCACTCTATTCGCGCCAAACCGCTTTGTGTTGGACTGGGTGCGTGATAAGTATCTGAACAATATTACTCGCTTACTGCAGGAATACTGCGGTGGCGATATTCCTAACTTACGTTTTGAAGTGGGGAGCCGACCTGTCTCTGCACCAAAACCAGCGCCGACACGTACGCCTGCAGATGTGGCTGCCGAGTCATCTGCACCTGCGCAATTACAGGCGCGTAAGCCAGTACACAAAACCTGGGATGACGACGCTCAAGCGATTGCGGCTATCAATCACCGCTCAAACATGAACCCAAAACACAAGTTCGACAACTTTGTTGAAGGTAAGTCGAACCAACTGGGTTTGGCTGCGGCGCGTCAGGTATCGGATAACCCAGGTGCAGCTTACAACCCACTATTCCTATACGGCGGCACGGGTTTGGGTAAAACCCACTTATTGCATGCGGTGGGTAACGCGATTGTGGATAACAACCCGAACGCAAAAGTGGTCTACATGCACTCAGAACGTTTTGTGCAAGACATGGTGAAAGCGCTGCAAAACAATGCGATTGAAGAATTCAAACGCTACTACCGCAGTGTGGATGCACTCCTTATCGATGACATCCAATTCTTTGCTAATAAAGAACGTTCGCAAGAAGAATTCTTCCATACCTTCAACGCACTATTGGAAGGTAATCAGCAGATCATTCTAACGTCTGACCGTTATCCTAAAGAAATTAATGGCGTTGAAGATCGTCTTAAATCTCGCTTTGGTTGGGGTCTTACTGTTGCGATCGAGCCGCCTGAGCTTGAAACGCGTGTGGCGATCTTGATGAAAAAAGCTGAAGATCACCAAATCCACCTTGCTGATGAAGTGGCATTCTTCATTGCCAAGCGTCTGCGTTCGAACGTTCGTGAGCTAGAAGGTGCATTGAACCGTGTTATCGCGAACGCGAACTTTACTGGTCGTCCAATCACGATTGATTTTGTGCGTGAAGCGCTGCGCGATCTGCTTGCTCTACAAGAGAAGCTGGTGACGATCGATAACATTCAAAAGACCGTGGCGGAATACTACAAGATTAAAGTGGCGGACTTGCTGTCTAAGCGTCGTTCTCGTTCTGTAGCGCGTCCTCGTCAGCTGGCTATGGCGTTAGCAAAAGAGCTAACCAACCACAGTTTGCCTGAAATTGGCGATGCGTTTGGGGGCCGCGATCATACGACCGTACTTCATGCTTGTCGCAAGATTGAGCAGCTGCGTGAAGAGAGCCACGACATTAAAGAAGATTACTCTAACTTGATTCGCACCCTGTCTTCGTAATCGGTTAGAATAACGGTATTCTAAGCAAATCATTTATTGAGCTGACAGCGTAAAGAGCCAAGCATGAAATTTACCATTGAACGTAGTCATTTAATCAAACCGCTACAGCAGGTTTCGGGCGCTTTAGGTGGCCGACCAACTCTGCCAATCCTGGGTAACCTACTTCTTAAAGTAGAAGAGAACGTATTGTCGATGACGGCAACCGATCTTGAAGTAGAGTTAGTAAGCAAAGTGACGCTAGAAGGTGATTTTGAAGCGGGCAGCATTACCGTTCCTTCGCGTAAGTTTCTCGATATCTGCCGTGGTTTACCGGACGATGCGATCATCACATTTGTATTAGAAGGTGATCGCGTACAAGTTCGCTCTGGTCGCAGCCGTTTCTCGTTGGCAACGCTTCCTGCGAACGATTTCCCTAATATTGAAGATTGGCAAAGCGAAGTGGAAGTATCACTGAGCCAAGCTGATTTACGTACGCTGATCGACAAAACTCAGTTCTCGATGGCGAATCAAGACGTTCGTTACTACCTCAACGGCATGTTGTTTGAAATTGACGGCACCACGCTACGCAGCGTGGCGACGGACGGCCACCGTATGGCGGTATCGCAAACTAAGCTAGGTGCGGACTTTGCGCAGAAGCAAATCATCGTGCCACGCAAAGGTGTGCAAGAATTAGTAAAGTTGATGGATGCGCCAGAGCAGCCCGTAGTACTTCAGATCGGTAGCTCCAATGTTCGTGCTGAGGTGAATAACTTTACTTTTACCTCTAAGTTGGTTGATGGTCGTTTCCCTGATTACCGCCGTGTATTGCCTCAGAGCACCAATAAGACCCTAATAGCAAGTTGTGACGAGTTGCGCCAAGCCTTCTCTCGTGCTGCGATTCTTTCCAACGAAAAATTCCGTGGCGTGCGTGTGAATCTGGCTGATACTGAAATGCGCATTACTGCCAATAACCCAGAGCAAGAAGAAGCAGAAGAAATGCTAGACGTGACCTTTGAAGGTGACGCTATCGAGATCGGCTTCAACGTTAGCTACGTGCTTGATGTGCTTAATACACTGCGTTGCGATAACGTGCGTGTGTCGATGTCAGATGCGAACGCAAGTGCGTTGATTGAAAACGCAGACGACGACAGTGCCATGTACGTGGTGATGCCAATTCGTCTATAAGCCATCTGAATGCCACTTTCTCGCCTCATCATTCAGCAGTTTCGAAACATTAAAGCCTGTGATATTGAGTTATCAGCAGGCTTTAACTTTCTTATCGGGCCGAACGGCAGCGGTAAAACCAGTGTCTTAGAAGCGGTTTATCTGCTCGGGCATGGCCGCTCATTCAAGAGCTCTCTCACCGGACGAGTGATACAAAATGAGTGTGACGAACTGTTTGTTCATGGTCGTTTTTTGAACTCGGATCAATTTGAGCTACCTATCGGCATTAATAAGCAGCGTGATGGCTCAACAGAGGTTAAAATAGGCGGTCAATCTGGACAAAAATTAGCGCAGTTGGCACAAGTTCTGCCTCTGCAGTTGATACACCCAGAAGGGTTTGATTTACTGACAGATGGCCCTAAACATCGTCGTGCGTTTATTGATTGGGGCGTGTTTCATACCGAGCCCGCTTTTTATCAAGCATGGGGAAGGTTCAAGCGCCTGAACAAGCAGCGCAACGCGTTGTTGAAAACCGCCAATAGTTATCGTGAGCTCAGTTATTGGGATCAGGAAATGGCAGGATTGGCTGAAAACATCAGCCAATGGCGAGCAAGTTACATCGAGCAGATGAAAACTGTCGCAGAAACTATCTGTCAGACATTTTTGCCAGAATTTGAGATCCAATTGAAGTATTATCGTGGCTGGGATAAAGACACTCCATACCACGAGATACTAGAAAAGAATTTTGAGCGTGATCAGGCATTGGGATACACCTTTAGTGGCCCAAACAAAGCTGATTTGCGCATTAAAGTGAACGGAACGCCCGTTGAAGATGTTCTGTCACGCGGTCAATTAAAACTCATGGTGTGTGCATTGCGTGTAGCGCAAGGGCAACACCTGACAGAGATGGCCGGTAAACAATGCATTTACCTAATTGATGACTTCGCGTCGGAATTAGATAGCCAACGTCGCAAGCGTCTTGCTGACTGCTTAAAAGAGACGGGCGCACAAGTATTTGTAAGCTCTATCACTGAAAGCCAAATCGCCGATATGTTGGACGATAACGGTAAATTGTTTCATGTGGAACATGGCAGGATAGAGTCAAACTAGAAGAGAGAAACTCATGTCTGAAAATTACGATTCATCGAGTATTAAGGTACTGAAGGGTCTGGATGCGGTACGTAAGCGTCCAGGAATGTACATCGGCGATACGGACGACGGCACCGGCCTTCACCACATGGTTTTCGAGGTGGTGGATAACTCAATTGATGAAGCGTTGGCAGGTCACTGTAAAGACATCGTTGTGACAATTCATGAGGATAACTCGGTTTCCGTTAGCGATGATGGTCGTGGCATTCCAACAGAAATCCACTCTGAGGAAAATGTCTCTGCAGCAGAAGTAATCATGACGGTTCTTCACGCGGGTGGTAAGTTCGACGATAACTCATACAAAGTATCGGGTGGTCTTCACGGGGTAGGTGTTTCAGTAGTAAACGCACTATCAGAGAAAGTTGAGCTAACGATTCATCGTGGTGGTCATATCCATACGCAAACCTACCGCCATGGTGAGCCTCAAGCGCCACTAGCCGTTGTGGGTGATACGGATAAAACCGGTACACAAATTCGTTTCTGGCCAAGTGCCGAGACGTTCTCTAACACTGAGTTCCACTATGACATTCTGGCGAAACGCCTGCGTGAACTGTCATTCCTGAACTCTGGTGTGTCGATCAAATTGGTTGATGAACGTGAAGCGGACAAACATGATCACTTCATGTATGAAGGTGGTATTCAAGCGTTCGTTGATCACCTAAACACCAACAAAACGCCAATCATCGAAAAAATCTTCCACTTTAATTCTGAGCGTGAAGACGGCATTTCAGTTGAAGTGGCGATGCAATGGAACGATGGTTTCCAAGAGAATATCTTCTGCTTTACCAACAATATCCCACAGCGTGATGGTGGTACTCACCTTGCTGGTTTCCGTGCTGCGCTAACACGTACATTGAACAGCTTTATGGATAAAGAAGGTTTCTCGAAGAAAGCGAAAACAGCGACTTCAGGCGACGATGCGCGTGAAGGTCTAACTGCGGTTGTTTCGGTGAAAGTGCCTGATCCTAAGTTCTCAAGCCAAACAAAAGACAAACTGGTTTCTTCTGAAGTGAAATCAGCTGTTGAGTCTGCAATGGGTGAAAAACTGTCTGAGTTCCTGATTGAGAACCCGACAGAAGCGAAGATGGTTTGTTCGAAAATCATCGATGCAGCACGTGCTCGTGAAGCAGCGCGTAAAGCTCGTGAAATGACGCGCCGTAAAGGTGCACTAGACCTAGCTGGCCTTCCAGGTAAACTTGCAGACTGTCAGGAAAAAGATCCGGCACTCTCTGAACTATACATAGTGGAGGGTGATTCGGCAGGCGGCTCCGCAAAACAAGGCCGTAACCGTAAGAACCAAGCGATCCTACCGCTAAAAGGTAAGATTCTTAACGTAGAAAAAGCACGTTTCGACAAGATGCTATCTTCGCAAGAAGTAGCAACACTGATCACCGCACTAGGTTGTGGTATCGGTCGTGACGAGTACAACCCGGACAAGCTTCGTTACCACAACATCATCATCATGACCGATGCCGATGTCGATGGTTCGCACATCCGTACGCTACTGTTGACCTTCTTCTACCGTCAAATGCCAGAGCTTATCGAGCGTGGCTATGTGTACATCGCTCAGCCACCACTATACAAAGTGAAAAAAGGCAAACAAGAGCAGTACATCAAAGATGAAGAAGCGATGAACCAATACCAAGTATCATTAGCTCTGGACAATGCATCGCTACACGTAAACGCAGAAGCACCAGCATTGGCTGGTGAAGCACTAGAGAAGCTTGTTCAACAGTACAATGCGGGTATTAAACTGGCGGAACGTATGAGCCGTCGTTACCCAAGTGCTTTGGTAAACGAGTTGATTTACACTCCTCGCCTAACGCCAGAGCAATGCCATGACGCATCAGTTGTGGAAGCGTGGACGAAGCAGCTTATTGAACAGCTGAATGCGAAAGAAGTGGGTGCAAGCCAGTACAGCTACGAAGTTGAGCAGCACGAAGAGCTAGGCTTAAACTTGCCTAAGATTGTGGTTCGTACTCACGGCGTGACGCACGAACATGCAATTAGCATCGACTTCCTAAACTCGAAAGAGTACGGCAAGTTGGCTGATCTATCAGAAGCACTTGATGGACTTCTGGAAGAAGGCGCGTACATCAAACGTGGTGAGCGTACTATGCCAGTGGCAAACTTTGCAGAAGCGCTTGACTGGTTAGTGAAAGAGTCAATGCGTGGCTTAAGCCGTCAGCGCTACAAAGGTCTAGGTGAGATGAACCCAGACCAACTTTGGGAAACCACCATGGACCCAGAAACTCGTCGTATGATGCAGGTAACGATTGAAGATGCGGTAGGCGCAGATCAACTGTTCACTACGCTAATGGGTGACCAAGTAGAACCTCGTCGTAACTTCATCGAAGAGAACGCACTGAAAGTAGCGAACCTAGACGTATAACGACACTGTTCGTGATAGTAAAAAGCAGCGAGAAATCGCTGCTTTTTTTGTTGTACCACCAGCTAAAATCGCCACTTTCTGCTAAAGCGGATGTTTTTCTGGTGCTAACTGCCAACAACCCGATCAAGCCTGCCATTTTATATCTGTTTTCTTTTTTTCTCGCCATTTTGTTCGCTTGAGCGCTTTTGCTTTCTTTTTTCTGCTCGCTATAGTGCTGAAGAGCTGATGATTAAGGAGACTAAGAAAATGGTGATGACTTTCCTGAACTAAGCCGGAAGTGATGCACTTCCGGTTCAATGCACTGAATTTATTTGTAAGACAAGGCATTAAGAAGGAAATAATCATGTTTGAACGCTGGTTCTCAGCGTACTGCTTGGCGCTGCGAACTTGGTGGTTAACCAGTCGCTTTTTAACCTATCAATCACCACTAAGGTTGTTATCGCTATTTGAAACCTGCGAGCAACAAGCCCATTGCCGTAACCGAGCTCGTATTGCGGTTGGGGACACGGTTCGCTTAGTGGATGTTGAACGCGCCTATCAATATCGCATGACATTGGTCAGCTCGCGCAAGGGGCAACCCATGACAGGTATGCTCGCGGTCGATTCTTATTTGGGGTCTCGACTATTAGGTCGAGCTAAAAATGATGCGCTTGAAGTGGAAATTTTTAATCAGCGACGCTGCTTTGTGATTACTGAAATTGTTCATCAATCGCAGCCTCCAGCGCAGAAAATGCTGTGTGGTTGTCTGTTGTGCCAATAAATAGAGGTGAAGTCATGAGTAAGAAAGAAAAGAAACAACCGCAGTTGAGTCTAAAAGAAAAGCGTAAATTAAAGCAGGAAAAGGCGGCAGAAAAGGGCGTTGTAAAAGCGCGTAAATCCTCCCGCAAGTAAAGTGTAGATTGAGCCCTCCAGAACGGCGGGCTTTTTATCACTGATCGCGAAGTGATGAGGAACTAAGCTGTTCAAGGGGATAGTGGATGCTTTAAAAATTTTTTATTTTTTCCCTTGAAAGTCATTTTTGACGACCTTATATCTAGTTGTGAAGAGGGTGACTGGCTTGCTAGAGACTAGAAGACCAGCCCTCTGAAATCGCTAAAACGAGATCGCTCAGAAGAGGATATGGCGTTTTAGCACACAACTTAAACCTTTAGATTCAATATCATGTCTCCGAGCCAAACCAAGGCCAGTGGAATGATAAGAATCTCTTAGTTCGGCGTTGGTTTTTGCATAAACACGCCAGTAGGATGAAACTCATCTGAACTAAGACTATTGCTTAATTAAGAGGATAGATTTATGCGTAATGTAGATTTCTCGCCACTATACCGTAATGCAATTGGCTTTGATCGTCTGCTAAACCTGATGGAAGCGAATACAGCGAAAAATACTTCTGGCGGTTACCCTCCATACAACATTGAGCAAAAAGACGAGCACAACTACCGTATTACTATGGCCGTTGCTGGCTTTGCTGAAGAACAGCTCGATCTGACTCAAAACGAAAACATGTTGATTGTGAAGGGCGAACGTAAAGCAGAAGAAGGCAAAAACTACGTTTACCAAGGTATTGCAGAACGTGATTTTGAACGTAAATTCCAGCTAGCGGATTACGTAAAAGTCGTGGGTGCATCAATGGAAAACGGTCTGCTTCATATCGATTTAGTTCGTGAAATCCCTGAAGCCATGCAACCACGTAAGATTGCTATCGGTGGCAACAACCTGATTGAGAACAACTAATCAGTTAACCACCCGGTTATAGAATGAGAAAGAGCGCCATATGGGCGCTCTTTTTAGTTTGGGGGTTTTCAAATCCGCTATTTTAAAGCCGTAATTTCAAAGAGAAGAACGGCTGAGTTCAATCCGTCTATTTACCTTCGCGGTAAGCCTTTTCCACTTCTTCAGCGATAATCGCAATGCCTTTTTGCATCATCTCATCATCTTGAACGTAGTTCATACGCAGGCATTGGTGCGCGTGATCCCACTCGTCTTGCTGACCAATAAAGAAATATTCACCAGGGACAATCAATACGCCACGCGCTTTCAAGCGTTGGTACAGTTCCATTGTTGTGATTGGCAGTTCATCAAACCATAACCACAAGAAGATAGCGCCTTCCGGCTTGTGGATGCGGAATCGCTCATCGGTAATTGCTTGTTGGAGCAGTTCAACCGCACGTTGTGATTTTTGCTTGTAGAACGGCTTAATCACCTCTGAACTCAGTTTAAGAAGATCGCCTTTGCCAATTATATGGTTTGCCAGCGCTGGACCAACACTGCCCGGCGCTAGGCTGATGATGCCGTTCATATTGGTTAACGCTTGAGTGATTTCTTCACTCGCAATCACAATGCCACAACGCACGCCCGGCAAGCCAAGTTTAGATAGGCTCATGCATAGGATGGTGTTTTCATTCCAGAACGGTTCGACATCTTCAAAGATGATGTTCGGGAAAGGTAGACCGTAGGCGTTATCGATGATCAGCGGGATGTTGTTCTCACGTGCTAGCTTGTCCAGCTTACGTACTTCTTCGTCTGTCAGTACATTACCCGTTGGGTTGGTTGGACGAGATGCACAGATTGCCGCAACAGAGTCGTCGACGGTTAGCTGCTCAAAATCGACGTGGTATTTAAACAGACCGTTATCTAACAGCTCGATTTCTGGGTGGTAAGAGATAAAGATATCTTTATCAATGCCAGCATCACCATAACCGATGTATTCAGGTGCGATAGGCAGTAGCACTTTCTTGTGCGAACCGTCTGGCTGTTTACCTGCCAACAAGTTGAACAAGTAGAAAAAGCCACTCTGGCTACCGTTAGTTAGGCTGATGTTCTTTTCGGAAATATCCCAGCCGTAAGTTTCACGGAATAACTGAGCTAGCGCTTTGACGAACGCGTCTTTACCCTGCGGGCCATCGTAGTTGGCGAGGGCGGCGACGAGCTCCCCACTGGCGAGCATTTCCTCACTGGCTTGGTGAAAGTAATCGAGCATGGCAGGAATGGCGGCAGGATTACCTCCACCGAGCATGATGGCACCTGGTGTGCGCAGACCATCATTCAAATCGTCCATTAACTGCGTAATACCTGAATACTGATTAAATTTTTCACCAAACTTTGAGAACTGCATGCTGACTTATACCTAATTCATTGTGATTGCTTTGTGTATGTTTATGCCGATGTTTTATCGGCTTATCGAGTAATCCTTGACCTTACCTCAATGTGTAATTAACGCAAAGTGTGAATTAAGCCGAAAAAGAAAAAAGTGCGTCATCAGACCAGAGGAACGAGACAAAAGGGCAAAAAGAACAATAAAAAAGGGAAGCTTATGCTTCCCTTGCTGGTGGAGAGAGTGTGATTTACTCACCGGTGTAAACAATCAGCACCTTGTCGTCTTGGTATTGGCGTTCGAATGCGTAGTAACCTTCTTGGTTGCGAGTGATGTGCTTACCTTGAGCAACTGCTGGGTGGCGTTTACGGAATTCGCCCAACTTTTGCCAATGTTGCAGTAGATCCTCACGCTCGCCATGAATCTTATCCCATGGCATATCTGAGCGTGTGCCTTGGTGGGCGTCTGAACCAGTAATGCCAAAATCACGAGCTATCTCATCACCGTAATAGATCTGTACTGCACCGGGAGCCAGCATCAGTGCATTTGCTGCACGTGCTTGGTCATCAAAGCTGCGGCTGCGAGCTGACCAGAACAGCTGTGTATCGTGTGAAGACAGGTAGCTCAACACGTTGAACTCAGGATCGGTATTGATGCGTTCTGCATAGCGGCGGTAATCATTATCAAGTTGAGCGAAACACTTCAGCGCTTTTGGTGCTACATCAGATTGGAACTCGAAGTTGATGATGGAATCGAAGCCGTTATCGAAATACGGGCTCTTCACTACGCTGTGTGCCCACACTTCACCTGTCATCCAGAAAGGTAGGTCATCCAAGGCTTTGTCCGGGTTGTTTTGCTTCCACTGAGCAAGCGCCTGAGTGGTGCTGGCTTTCAACTCTGCCCACGCTTCCATTTCTACGTGTTTAGCGGTGTCGACACGGAAGCCGTCAATGCCGTAGTCACGTACCCAATCGGATAACCAGGTAATCAGGTGTTCACGTGGGGTTTGTCGCTCATCTTGAGCATTGGTGTCTTTATTGCGGAAGAAGTTTGGTAGTCCGGTTTTCTGAGTCGATTCGGTTTTGAGATCCGGTAGGTAGTTCAAAGACATGGTGATGTCGTTGTAGCCCGGAGCATCGTAGTCGCCAATGTCGGTGCGGATCCAATCTTTACCCCACCATTTATCCCACGCTTCGCTATCACCGTATTTGATGTAGTCGTTGAAGCTGTGCCAGCTTTGTCCTGATTTTGGCTGCCAGTCGGTCCATTTTTCACCGAGGACTTCTTTGGCTTCTTGGTCATCAAGGTAAAGCTGACCAAATCCGAATTCCTGCATGTCTGCTAATGTTGCGTAGCCTGTGTGGTTCATGACTACATCCCAAATCACGCGGATGCCTTTCTTGTGGGCAGTATCGACGAAGGTTTTGAGTTCATCTTCGGTCCCCATGTTGGCATCAAGCTTGGTCCAATCTTGATGGTAGTAGCCGTGGTAGCCGTAGTGCTTAAAGTCGCCTTTATCGCCGCCGCCAACCCAGCCGTGGATCTGTTCCAGTGGTGACGTTATCCAGATAGCATTCACACCAAGTGATTCGATGTAATCGAGTTTTTTCGTTAGACCCGCTAAGTCACCACCGTGGAAGGTGCCAATCTCGTATTTTCCATCTTTGCTGCGACCGTAGCTGTTGTCGTTGTCTGGGTTGCCATTGTAGAAGCGGTCAGTCATGACGAAGTACACCGTCGCGTTATCCCAGCTGAACGGTTTATCGGCTTGCTGTTCAACCTCTTCTAGTAACAACAGACCTTGACTCATAGGACCCGGCTGCATGGTGACGCTGCCATTGGCGACGGTCGTTTCTTGTCCGGTTAAGGCATCACGAACCACAGTGCCATCATTAAAGGTTTGAGCAACGTTGATGGTTTTTGGCGCGTCAGTTGCAACAGGGCAAGAGTAGGTGATGTCCTGACTCTGTTTTGGTTTGATTTTTACCGTTAGCTCGTTGGTGGTTGGGTTGAGCGTAAATTGATAGGTATTGGCTTTGAAGATGCGCAGCGGCATTTGTGCATCAGTGGCGCAGTTATCCATTTTTAATGGACGATTGAATTTGATGCGATCTTCCTCTGCTAGGGCAAAGCTACTGCCACAGCTTTGCTTGCTGTCAGCAATGGTAAAGCTATAACTGCCTTTTTCGAGTTTTTGCTCGGCGACAAGTAAGCCTTGTGAGTTTTCCTCAAAAACAGCGGTGTCATCACCAACGCTTAATACGATGGCATTTTCTGGAATCTGGCTGCAGGCGCTCAGTAGACCGATAGAGAGTGCGAGAATTGTTTTTTTCATTGTGTCCTTCCCCCGAATAAACAGTCCAGTTATAGCAAAACTGTGCCTCTACAATCCGAGCTCTACACCAACAAGTTAAACGCGTCTCACCCTACAAATTTTAGTCTTGTTCACAAAATGAATAATAAGCGTCACCTTCATCGGTTTGAAGGCAACAAAAAAGGGAAGCATCTGCTTCCCTTTTACTTATTTCTTAATCACTCCGAAGAGTAATGAATTACTTTTGAAGCAAAGAAATGTCTGCGATCTGTAGGAACAGGTTACGCAGGTTGTTCAGTAGTGTCAGACGGTTCTTCTTAAGTGCTTCGTCGTCTGCCATTACCATTACGTTATCAAAGAACGCATCAACTGGTTCACGTAGGTCAGCTAGCTTGCTTAGGGCTTCTTGGTAGTTACCTGTAGCAAATGCTGGCTCTAGCGCTTCTGTCATTACTTCAACGCTTTCTGCTAGTGCTTTCTCTGCGTCTTCTTGTAGAAGTGCCAGGTCAATGTCTGCTGCTAGTTCGCCGTCGAATTTCGCTAGGATGTTACCTACACGTTTGTTCGCTGCTGCTAGAGACTCTGCTGCTTCTAGTTCACGGAAGTGAGAAACCGCTTTAACTCGTTGGTCGAAGTCTGCCGGTTTCGTCGGACGACGAGCTAGAACCGCTTGAATGATGTCTACGCTGAAGCCTTCGTCTTGGTACCAAGCACGGAAACGACCAAGCATGAACTCGATAACGTCTTGTTCAACGTTGTCGTTGGTTAGGCGGTCGCCAAACAGTGACTTCGCTTTCGCTACTAGGTCAACAAGATCTAGGTTGTAGCCGTATTCAACGATGATACGTAGTACACCTAGAGATGCGCGGCGTAGTGCGAATGGGTCGCTGCCTTTAGGCGCTTGACCAATACCGAAGATACCTACGATAGTGTCTAGCTTGTCTGCCATTGCAACTGCAGTTGAAACACCGTTTGATGGCAGTTCATCACCTGCGAAACGAGGCATGTATTGCTCGTTCAGTGCTACTGCAACTTCTTCTGCTTCACCGTCGTGGCGAGCGTAGTGCATACCCATAACGCCTTGAGTATCCGTGAATTCGAATACCATTGAGGTCATTAGGTCACATTTTGCTAGTAGACCAGCACGCTTTGATTTCTCAACGTCAGCACCGATTTGCTCAGCAATGTAGCCAGCAAGTTCAGTGATGCGGTCTGTTTTGTCTTTGATCGTACCCAGTTGCTTTTGGAAGATCGCTTGCTCTAGTTCAGGCAGACGGTCGATAAGCGGACGCTTACGGTCTGTGTTGAAGAAGAACTCTGCGTCAGCAAGACGAGGGCGAACTACTTTCTCGTTACCTTCGATTACGTAACGAGGCTCTTTTGATTCGATGTTCGATACGAAGATGAAGTTAGGTAGTAGCTTCTTGTTTTCGTCGTAAACAGGGAAGTATTTTTGGTCACCCTTCATGGTGTAAACCAACGCTTCAGAAGGCACTTTTAGGAACTCTTCTTCAAACTTCGCTGTTAGAACCACTGGCCATTCAACCAGAGACGTTACTTCTTCTACTAGGTCATCTTCTAGGTCAGCGATACCGCCAACCGCTGCTGCCGCTTTTTGTGCGTCAGCTAGGATGATTGCTTTACGCGCTTCGTAATCTGCCATTACTTTACCGCGCTCTTCTAGGATCGCAGGGTATTGCTCAGCAGAATCGATAGTGAACTCTTGCTCACCCATGAAGCGGTGACCGCGGATTGTGCGGTCTGAAGCGACACCAAGGATCTCGCCTTCGATTAGGTCGCTGCCCATTAGCATGGTTAGCGTCTTAACTGGACGGATAAATTGAGTCGTTTTGTTACCCCAGCGCATTGGTTTTGCGATAGGTAGGTTTGCTAGTGCTTTCGCTGCAAGTTCAACTACGATCTCAGACGTTGGCTGACCTTTCACTTCTTGTTTGAACAGTAGCCATTCACCCTTATCTGTAACCATGCGCTCTGCTTGGTCAACCGTGATGCCACAACCGCGTGCCCAACCTTGAGCCGCTTTTGTTGGGTTGCCTTCCGCGTCAAACGCTGCAGAAACCGCAGGACCACGCTTCTCAACAACTTTGTCAGACTGGCTGTCTGCTAGTGCTGCAACTTTAAGTGCAAGACGACGAGGTGCCGCGAACCATTTCACGCCTTCGTGAGCAAGCTCAGCGCCTTTTAGTTCTGCTTCGAAGTTTGCTGCGAATGCTTCAGCTAGAGTGCGAAGTTGCGTTGGTGGTAGCTCTTCTGTACCTAGCTCGATTAGAAATTCTTTTGCCATGTTACTCTACCCCTTACGCTTGTTCTTTCTTACACATTGGGAAGCCAAGAGCTTCACGCGATGCGTAGTATGCTTCTGCAACTGCTTTAGTCAGGTTGCGGATGCGCAGGATGTAACGTTGGCGTTCAGTTACTGAGATCGCTTTGCGTGCGTCTAGTAGGTTGAATGCGTGACCTGCTTTAAGGATGCGCTCGTAAGCAGGTAGTGGCAGTGGCTTTTCAAGTTCAAGCAGCTCTTTACACTCTTTCTCGCACTGTTCGAAGAAACCAAATAGGAACTCCACGTCTGCGTGCTCAAAGTTGTAAGTCGATTGCTCTACTTCGTTTTGGTGGAAGATGTCACCGTAAGTCACTTTGCTGCCGTCTGGTGCGATGTTCCAAACTAGGTCGTAAACAGAGTCTACTTCTTGGATGTACATTGCTAGACGTTCGATACCGTAAGTGATTTCACCAGTTACTGGTTTACACTCAAGACCACCAACTTGCTGGAAGTAAGTAAACTGGGTCACTTCCATGCCGTTTAGCCAAACTTCCCAGCCCAGACCCCATGCGCCTAGTGTTGGGTTTTCCCAGTTGTCTTCTACGAAACGGATGTCGTGTACAAGAGGGTCAATACCAAGAACTTCAAGGGAGCCAAGGTACAACTCTTGAATATTGTCAGGCGATGGTTTTAGCGCTACTTGGAATTGGTAGTAGTGCTGAAGACGGTTAGGGTTTTCACCGTAACGGCCATCAGTAGGACGACGTGAAGGTTGTACGTAAGCTGTCGACATTGGCTCTGGGCCAAGCGCTCGTAGACAGGTCATTGGGTGAGAGGTACCCGCACCCACTTCCATATCTAGCGGTTGAACAATGGTACAACCATTTTGAGCCCAATAATCCTGCAGCGCGAGGATCATTCCCTGGAAGGTTTTGATATCGTATTTTTGCATAAGTCAGGTTCGCGCGATTCTCTTGTTACTCGTTAATTCGTCATCTATGCCGAGTTTTTCAACTCTAACAACGGCGATAAAGAGTAATTACGGTTGAATAAATTAACAATCTAGTATAACCAGATATTGAGCATGGGAGTAGAGCTAATCTTGATTAATTCGTGGGCGATTTTCTCCTTTAATGAATTTTTACCGCGTTATCTGCTGTATTTTTCCTAAAAGGGAGTTTTTGCCTGCTTTGGCTCTTGAGAAGCGCAACAAAGGTGGCTAGAATTGCGCCTGTCTTTGGGGAGTAGCTTACCTGATGAAGTTTCTGTTTCATCTGGTTCGTCCGTCAACATAATTGGTGCAAAATCACCATGGCGTTCGAGACTTGAAGCCTTTCAAGTTTAGCAAGACCTTAGACAAATCATCACGAACCGGGGTAGGGGCGTGAGGTTTGTCTTCGGTTAAAAATAATAATCCCTGCCCCAATGAGCATGTCGTGAGCGTTTTAGCTATTTCAATTACTACTGTAGCGTTAGCAGAAATTGGCGATAAGACCCAATTGCTATCTCTATTACTCGCAAGTCGTTACCGAAAACCAATCCCAATTATTGCAGCAATCTTTTTGGCAACTATTGCCAACCACGCTTTGGCTGCATGGTTAGGTGTGGTTGTCGCAGACTATCTATCACCTGAGATTTTAAAGTGGGTGCTGGTGGTCAGTTTTGTCGCGATGGCGGCTTGGGTTCTGATCCCGGACAAACTGGATGATGACGAGCAGATTTCTAATCGAGGCCCATTTATTGCCAGCTTTATCGCGTTCTTCGTTGCGGAGATAGGCGATAAAACTCAGATCGCCACTTCCATCTTAGGGGCGCAATACGCGGATGCGTTAAGTTTGGTGATTATCGGTACCACAATCGGTATGCTGCTGGCGAATGTACCTGTGGTCCTGATTGGTAAATTGTCGGCCGACAAGATGCCTTTAGGGCTGATCCGTAAAATCACCGCATTTTTGTTTATTGCTCTGGCAATAGGGGCTGCACTGTTCTGATTTTTTGCACGTGAAATGATGTGAGTTATCAATCATTAGTGGCGTGCTGCGCGAGTTCAAACTCTGACTCTAAATCGTTCCGTTGCGTGACGGATGACATATAAGTGTCATACTTGTCATGGTAGTTTAATGGTGTGAATGATAGCGAGAGGGCAAGTTTATGCTTACACGTTACATGGGGATGTCCCCGAAGAGTCAGAGTTATTTATTCACTTTTGGTTTAGCGCTGTGTTTACTAGCGATGGTGCTAACTGATATGTGGTTACCGATTGTAGCAGGATCGTTCGTTCTTACTGGATTGACAGTAGAAGCGTGGATTCGTGTCGCTCACATCATTCCTATGCATGAAGAGATGCGGGCAATGAAGAAACAACTTAACAAGCTCCAATCAGAAGTTCGCACACTCGAATACGACGAATAAACAAACGGCAGCCAATATAGGCTGCCGTTTTTAGTTCGACCAGATTATTCCAATCCTTTCTTGATCAGGTACTGATACGGAACTTGCTCCGTTTGTGCCGCAACTAATTGGTGGTCCATAAAGCGGCAGAAACTCGGAATGTCTCGAGTCGTGGATGGATCGTCTGCTTTGACCAGCAAAATCTCACCATCTTGCATGTTGCGAATTGTCTTCCTGACCATCATCACTGGCTCTGGGCAGCGCAGTCCTTCCGCCTCTAATGTCTTGTTTGCCAGTTCAGGATTAAAGCTCATAGTGTGATTCTCGTAACTAACTGAGCGTTGAATTTTACTTTCGTTGAAAAAATATTCAATAACCACTTGGCAAACTGAATTTTTTGTTTTACCTTAAATTAACAATTTGGTAACAACTGGCAAGGGAGAGGCAATGTTAACAGCGTTAGACAGACTTACGATTTACTCAGTGCTGTGTTTTATCTCGTTTTGTGCATTGGTACTCAGGACGCCAGCTGACACCTCTTTGACGCCTCTTGTAGGCATGGTTGCCACTATTATTGGGATTTGGATCGAGATGCGCAGATGGTCTGGCGCATCTGAGCAAGAAAATTAGCGCTTCTTGCTTGGATCAGAATGCTTTTAATAACGCTCACCTATTTTTTACCGACACTTCATTCCGACACTATCCCCATTTTTCTTGGGCTTCCCCGCTGAAAGGCGGGATTTTTTTTGCCTAAAGAGTACAATTTACCCAAACACATACAAAATAAGTGGCTAATTCGTGGAACTGGAAGATATCTATCGCCGAGATTTAAATTTACTGGTTGCGTTGCGAGTACTGATAGAAGAAAACAGTGTCAGTAAGGCGGCAACACGTCTGAACTTGAGTCAATCGGCAATGAGTCGTGTGCTTGGTCGTCTACGTGACTTGTTGGGAGACCCGCTGTTTACTCGTCAGGGACAGCATTTGATCCCAACTCAGAAAGCGTTAGAGATCGATCGCTCATTGGGCGAACCATTAGAGTCTTTACGTCAGTTGTTATCTCCGGTTGAGTTTGACCCATTGCAATGCGTACAGACTTTCAACATCGTGACCACCGACTATGCCATGCAAACGATCTTACCGTTCGCTTTGCCGAGAATTTACCAAGAAGCGCCAAACGTGTCTTTCAACTTCTTACCACTGCAACACGACCGTTTATCAGATCAGCTCACTTATGAAGGTGCAGACTTAGCGATTTGTCGCCCGACAGGCCCGGTGGAGCCTCTACGCAGTGAAGTGTTGGGGCGAGTGGGGGTGCTGTGTATGCTTTCAAAACAGCATCCATTAGCGAATAAAGAAATGAGCTTGGATGATTATCTGAGTCATCCACATGCCATGATCGCCATCAGTGATGGTGTTAAGGCACTGATCGAACAAGCTTTGATGGAGAAACCTAAGCGTAAAATGGTTCTGCGGGCTTATCATTTAGAAGCCGCATTGGCGATCATGGATACCTTGCCAATTATCATCACAGTGCCAGCGGATTTGGCGTATCTGGTTGCCGAGCGTTATGACTTGGTGGTGAAACCGTTACCATTCCAATTCACGCCGTTTGAATACTCGATGATTTGGCATGCGCGTTGCGAGCATTCTCCCGCTCAAGAATGGTTAAGAACGATTGTGCGTGAAGAGTGTAGTCGTCTGATAGCTAAACGTATCGAAGATATGGGACTGAACTGCTAACAAAAAAGAGCCAGCAATGCCGGCTCTTCGTCTGTTTACACTGAGTCAGTGTTTATAGCTTGATAACCACACGACCCGTTACTTGACCGTTGGTGATGTCTTCTGCATATTTCGGTGCTTCAGCAAGAGCAACTTCAGTACACGCTTGCTCGAAGTAGCTGTCTGGTAGTAGCTCTACCAGCTTTTCCCATGCAGCGATACGTTTCTCTGTTGGGCACATTACTGAGTCCACACCTTGTAGGCGAACATTACGTAGGATGAACGGCATCACTGTGGTTGGTAGATCAAAACCACCTGCAAGACCACAAGCTGCAACTGCACTGTTGTAATCCATTTGCGCCAATACTTTTGCTAGTACTTTGCTGCCTACAGTATCAACCGCACCTGCCCATACTTGTTTTTCAAGCGGACGTGCTGGTTCTTCAAATTCAGTACGGTCGATGATGCGGCTAGCACCTAGTTTTTCAAGTAGCGGGCCATTTTTCTCTACACGACCTGTCACTGCAGCAACTTTGTAGCCAAGCTGTGCTAGAAGCGTTACTGCGACTGAGCCTACACCGCCACTTGCGCCAGTTACTAGGATTTCGCCATTTTCAGGTTTGATGCCGGCATCAAGCAGTGCTTGAACACACAGCATACCAGTGAAGCCAGCAGTACCAACCATCATTGCTTTCTTGCTGTCTAGACCTTTTGGTAGTGGTACTAGCCAATCCGCTTTTAGACGAGCACGCTGAGACATACCACCCCAGTGGTTTTCACCCACGCCCCAGCCAGTAAGGACAACTTTGTCACCAGCTTGGTAGCGGTCGTCTTCTGAGCTTACTACCGTACCTGCTAGGTCAATACCTGGCACCATCGGGAAGTTACGGATGATTTTACCTTTACCTGTGATCGCAAGACCGTCTTTGTAGTTTAACGATGAGTAATCAACGTCAATCAGAACGTCGCCTTCAGGCAGTTGTGTTTCATCGATTTGCTCGATGTTAGCGATAGTACGTTTGTCTTCTTGATTTAGAACTAGAGCATTAAACATAAGGTTCTCCGATTGTGCGGTAGCATGACTCTGGGTCACATGCAGCAAGATATCAACTGGTCTAAGTGTATGTCTTCTTTGTCTATGAATAAAATGAAACTTGAGCATTTAATGTATGCTCTTCATGCATGTTTGATGTAAAACAAAGGGCGACATCAATTGTCGCCCTTAAGTGTAATACTAAAAATTTTAGTACTAGTTCATTTGCTTATGATTGTTGGCTCGATCACTACAACAACGTCTTGAACTGTTATGGTCGTTCAAATACTGTCGCAATGCCCTGACCCAAACCGATACACATGGTGGCCAGACCGTATTTCGCGTCTTTCGCTTCCATTAGGTTGATCAACGTTGTTGAGATACGTGAACCAGAACAGCCTAGTGGATGACCCAATGCTATTGCACCACCGTTAAGGTTGACCTTCTCATCCATAACATCAAGCAGGCCTAAGTCTTTAGCACACGGCAGAGACTGCGCGGCAAATGCTTCGTTTAGCTCAACCACATCCATGTCTTCAATTGAAAGACCGGCACGCTTGAGCGCTTTTTTCGTCGCAGGTACAGGACCGTAACCCATAATAGAAGGATCGCAGCCCGCAATGGCCATGCCTTTAATACGTGCACGAATCTTCAAACCAAGCTCATTGGCTTTCTCTTCACTCATGATCAACATCGCTGATGCACCATCGGACAGCGCCGATGAAGTACCGGCTGTTACTGTACCGTTTGCTGGGTCGAACACTGGGCGAAGTTGAGATAGACCTTCAACGGATGTTTCAGGGCGAATCACTTCGTCGTAATCCAGAGTGAACAGTGTGCCGTCTGCTGCGTGGCCTTCAATTGGTAGAATTTCGTTTTTAAAACGACCCTCTACGGTTGCTGCGTGCGCACGAGCGTGAGAGCGAGCGGCAAACTCGTCTTGTTGCTCACGGCTAATACCATGTAATTTACCAAGCATTTCAGCCGTTAAGCCCATCATGCCCGCAGCTTTTGCTACGTTCTTTGACATACCTGGGTGAAAGTCTACACCGTGGTTCATTGGCACATGCCCCATGTGCTCAACACCACCAATTAGGCAGATTTCAGCATCGCCAGTCATGATGGCACGTGTACCATCGTGAAGCGCTTGCATTGATGAGCCACACAAGCGGTTCACCGTCACGGCGCCAATTTCAATCGGCAGACCAGCAAGCAGCGCCGCATTACGTGCAACGTTAAAGCCTTGCTCTAGTGTTTGCTGTACACAGCCCCAGTAGATGTCTTCAATCTCGCTTGGGTTCACTTGTGGGTTACGCGCAAGAATGCCTTTCATTAGGCGCGCAGATAGATCTTCTGCTCGTGTATGACGGAAAGCACCACCTTTAGAGCGACCCATTGGAGTACGTAGACAATCGACTACGACAACATTTCTTGTTTGATTAGTCATTTTAGAATCCCTCCTTAGATAGAACCTTGCTGTTGTGCACCGTAAAAGCTTTCACCTTTCGCCGCCATATCAATCAGCATTTGCGGTACTTGGTACATCGCACCTAGCTCGGCGTGTTGTTTTGCCATTTCAACGTATTCAGCAATACCCACGCTGTCTAGATAGCGGAATACGCCACCGCGGAATGGAGGGAAACCAAGACCATAAACCAGTGCCATATCCGCTTCCTGCGGAGTGGCAATGATGCCTTCTTGTAGGCACAGCACCACTTCGTTGATCATTGGAATCATCATACGTTGAATGATGGTCTGATCGTCAAAGTCCTGCTTATCGGCACAAACGTCAGCAAGTACCGGTAAGATCGCTTCGGAGAAGGTTTTCTTCGGCTTACCTTTTTTATCTATGGTGTAGCTGTAGAAGCCATTACCATTTTTCTGACCATATTTGTCTGCTTCGAACAGTGCATCAATCGCATCACGACCTTGTTTACCCATACGCTCAGGGAAACCCTCTGCCATCACAGCTTGTGCGTGGTGCGCGGTATCAATGCCGACTACGTCAAGTAAGTACGCCGGTCCCATCGGCCAGCCAAACTTACGCTCCATGATTTTGTCGATTTTCGTAAAGTCAGCACCATCACGAAGTAGCATGCTGAAGCCGCCAAAGTATGGGAACAATACGCGGTTAACGAAGAACCCTGGGCAGTCATTAACGACAATTGGTGATTTGCCCATTTTCGCAGCATACGCCACAACACGATTGATGGTTTCATCAGAGGTGTGCTCACCACGGATGATCTCAACAAGAGGCATACGATGCACTGGGTTGAAGAAGTGCATACCACAGAAGTTTTCTGGGCGTTTTAGTGATTTTGCCAATAGGTTGATAGGAATCGTCGAGGTGTTTGAGGTGATAACGGTGTCGTCACCGACATGGGATTCAACTTCACTTAAAACTGCTGCTTTTACTTTCGGGTTTTCAACGACAGCTTCAACAATCACATCAGAGTTTTCAATACCTGCGTAATGTAAGCTCGGTGTGATTGACGCTAAAATACCCGCCATCTTAAAGCCATCAATGCGACCGCGAGATAAGCGTTTATTCAGCAGCTTAGATGCTTCAGTCATGCCTAGGTCGAGCGACGCTTGTGCGATGTCTTTCATCAAGACTGGCACACCTTTTAGCGCTGATTGGTAAGCAATGCCGCCACCCATGATACCAGCACCTAATACGGCTGCACGTTGCGTGTCTTTACTTGCTGACTTCGCTGCTTTTTTCGCAATGCCTTTGATGTATTGATCATTAAGGAAGAGGCCAACGAGTGATTTTGCTTCTTCCGATTTAGCCAATTTCACGAAGTGCTTACGTTCAATGTCTAACGCTTCATTACGTGCAAAGCGAGCACCTTCTTCAATCGTGATAACGGCTGTCATTGGGGCAGGGTAGTGAGGACCTGCTTTTTGTGCCACCAGACCCTTCGCCATGGTGAAGCTCATCATTGATTCAAGCTTACTCAGCGTTAGCGGAGATGTTTTCTGTGCTCGGCGTGCTTGCCAGTCAAGTTTCTCGTTAATTGCAGAGTTAAGAGTTTGTAGTGCTGATTCGTATAAAGCATCAGTCTCTACAACAGCATCGAGTAAGCCAATTTTCAATGCTTCATCAGCTCGGCATGCTTTACCTTGGGTGATGATTTCCATTGCGCTGTCTGCGCCAATAACGCGAGGCAAGCGTACACAACCACCAAAGCCAGGCATGATTCCCAGTTTCGTTTCTGGTAGGCCGATGCTGGTGGTTTTGTCACCAATACGCATGTCTGTTGCTAGCACACATTCACAACCGCCACCAAGAGCGTGGCCTTTGATCACTGAGATGGTTGGAACGGGTAAGTCTTCTAATTTGTTAAAGATGCTATTAGCAAATTGCAGCCATTGGTCGAGCTCGGCATCCGTTTTAGCAAACAGACCTAAAAACTCGGTAATGTCTGCGCCTACAATGAATGCGTCTTTATCTGAAGTGAGCAACAACCCCTTGAGGCCTTGATGGGCAATGAGCGCATCAAGAGCTTTATCTAGCGATTCTAATGTCGCTAGGTCGAGTTTGTTGACGGATTTTGGAGAGCAGAAGCTTAGCTCTGCAATACCATCTTGTATTTCCTTTACCTGTAGGGTTTCGGCTTGGTAAATCATTGTCTATCTCCATGACATACAATCGTGGATTGTCTGTATACCTATTTCAACGACGCCGTGTACCTCGGCAAATAGGTATCGAGGAAGTCGTTTTATTTTTGTTCTGGTTTGACCAGTAAAGTTAGTTTGGATCGTGGATTGTTTAATTTCAATACATTTTTTAAACAAGTGTTTAACATTGTGCGCTGTGGCAGATCTTATGCGACGGGTAAATCACACTCGTGATAGACTTCAGGCAAATAGACATGAATCCATAATCCTATGAATGACAAGCCTTATCTGATTCCAGCAGAGCCCGCTCAATTTGAAGAAGAAATTAAAAAGAGCGTCTTCATTACTTATTTGGCACATACGCCAAGTATCGAAGCAGCAAAAGCATTTGTTGATCAAATCAAAGCTAAACACGCTGATGCCAGACATAACTGTTGGGGCTTTGTTGCTGGTCGCCCGGAAGATTCAATGAAATGGGGCTTTAGTGATGATGGGGAGCCGTCCGGAACAGCAGGCAAACCAATCCTGGCGCAGCTGTCTGGATCTGGGGTGGGGGAGATCACGGCTGTGGTCACGCGATACTCTGGTGGAATCAAGTTAGGTACAGGCGGCTTGGTTAAAGCGTATGGGGGTGGGGTTCAACAAGCGCTCAAGCTGCTTCAAACTATTGAGAAAAAAATAACCACAAAGCTCAGACTAACGTTAGACTATGGGTTTATGCCGATCGCACAGTCAATCATGCCGCAATTTGGTGCAATAGAAGTCGAGGCTGAATACAGCGATCAGGTGGTATTAGTGGTGGAAATTGAGCTTCGAGAAGTGAGCGCGTTTACCCAAGCAATCATCAATAAAAGCGGGGCAAAGGCAATTGTCACTCCGCTAGACGGACAATAATGAAAAACAGGAAGCAACAGGGACAGCTTCGCTAGTCAATTTATCCATGCAATTTCGTTCAATTATTCGAATCGTCGGGCTACTGCTCGCACTCTTTAGTGTCACTATGCTTGCGCCAGCACTCGTTGCGCTGATCTATCGAGATGGTGCTGGTGTGCCTTTTGTCACGACATTTTTTGTTCTGCTGTTTTGTGGGGCCGTTTGTTGGTACCCAAACCGCAGGTATAAGCACGAGCTTAAAGCTCGAGATGGCTTTCTTATTGTCGTCTTATTCTGGACAGTACTTGGCAGTGCAGGCTCGATCCCCTTTCTCATTGCTGACAACCCGAACGTCTCAGTGACAGATGCGTTTTTTGAATCGTTTTCTGCTCTCACGACGACCGGGGCGACCGTTATTGTTGGTTTGGATGAGTTACCTAAAGCGATTCTATTCTATCGACAGTTACTGCAGTGGTTCGGCGGTATGGGAATCATCGTATTAGCGGTGGCGATTTTGCCAGTACTTGGCATTGGTGGTATGCAGCTTTACCGCGCCGAGATCCCAGGTCCAGTCAAGGACACTAAAGTGACGCCGCGCATAGCAGAAACTGCTAAGGCGCTTTGGTACATCTATCTGAGCCTGACTATCGCCTGTGCTTCGGCTTTTTGGTTAGCTGGTATGACGCCATTTGACGCCATCAGTCACAGCTTTTCAACCATTGCCATTGGTGGCTTCTCTACCCACGATGCCAGCATCGGATACTTTGATAGTTACGCGATTAATCTTATTACCGTGGTTTTTCTGCTTATATCTGCATGTAACTACACACTGCACTTTGCTGCATTTGCATCAGGTGGCGTACATCCCAAGTATTACTGGAAAGATCCTGAGTTTCGTGCCTTCTTGTTCATTCAAGTGCTGCTATTTATCATTTGCTTTCTATTATTACTGAAACATCACTCTTACACATCGACATACGATGCTTTCGATCAGGCTCTGTTCCAAACCGTATCAATATCCACAACAGCGGGCTTTACGACAACAGGTTTTGCGGATTGGCCGCTCTTCTTACCTGTGCTGTTATTGTTCTCTTCCTTTATAGGTGGTTGTGCAGGTTCAACAGGCGGCGGCATGAAAGTGATCCGTATCCTGCTTCTTACCTTACAAGGTGCGCGTGAACTAAAACGTTTAGTCCATCCACGCGCGGTTTACACCATCAAAGTAGGTGGCAGTGCCCTACCGCAACGTGTTGTCGATGCGGTTTGGGGTTTCTTCTCCGCATACGCATTGGTATTTGTGGTTTGTATGTTGGGGTTGATTGCAACAGGAATGGATGAGCTCAGTGCGTTCTCTGCGGTGGCTGCGACTCTGAACAACCTCGGTCCTGGCTTGGGAGAAGTGGCGCTTCACTTTGGTGATGTTAACGACAAAGCAAAATGGGTATTAATAGTTTCTATGCTGTTTGGTCGTTTGGAAATCTTTACCTTACTTATTCTACTTACGCCGACGTTTTGGCGTAGCTAAGGGGAAATCGTGGCAAAAGCATTATTTCTATACTCTTCCCGCGAAGGGCAGACTAAAAAAATTCTCCACTATATAGATGAACAACTTCCAGACTTCGATTGTGATCTGGTGGATTTACATAATGTCGAGACGATTGACTTCAGCCAATACGACAGAGTATTGATAGGCGCCTCTATTCGCTATGGCCATCTTAATAAAAAGCTATACCAGTTTATTGAGCGAAACCTCAATCAATTGGAGCAAAATAAAGTGGCATTTTTCTGCGTAAACCTAACCGCTCGTAAAGAGGACCAAGGAAAGGATACACCTGAAGGTAGTGCCTACATTCGCAAGTTCCTAATTAAGTCGCCTTGGAAACCAACGCTAATCGGTGTTTTTGCTGGTGCACTTTATTACCCACGTTACAGCTGGTTCGACAGAACTATGATTAGGTTCATTATGTCGATGACGGGTGGCGAAACTGATACGACCAAAGAGGTGGAGTACACCAATTGGGAAAAAGTGGCTCTTTTCGCAGATAAATTCAGAGAACTGTAGAAATAACGTGCTCTTTTGACCGCTTTTGATGCAAATTTATCCGAACGATAAAAAAATCAAAAAAAACGAGAAAAAGGGCTTGCCAATGTGATCGCAATCTCTATAATGCCACCTCGCTGACACGGCAACGCTTCGAAGCTTAAGTTTCGGAAGTAAGAAGCCAAGCTAGCAAGCCAAATTAGCCAAGC
>NZ_JAWORD010000024.1:0-77228 GCF_033337665.1 Vibrio sp. Vb2960
ACATAAGTAATGTTTGAATTGACTGTGCTGAATCTTTCGATTCAATGGTCACTTCGTTTCATTGAAACCTAATTTGAAGCCGAAGCTTCCAATTGGATTATCATCAACGAGTGCCCACACAGATTGATAGGTTCTTATTTTTAAAGAGCTTTTCTAACATTTTCAGCAACTTAGTTGCTCGTCGTTAGGGGTGCGTATCTTACTTCACACCGTGAGAGAGTCAAGCATTTTTTCAAATTCTTTTTTCTCTCTTCCCGACTCGCTGTGTGACTTTCGTCTCACTCCGTGTCGGTGGATGCGCAGTATAGGGAGTTGAGAAATTAGTACAAGTGTTTTTTGCAAATAAAAAACCAACCGGTCACAAATTAGCCAAAAGTGCGATATTTGCATATTTCTTCGTCACATTTGAGACATATCACAGCAATTGGTTGGAAAAACACCAACCATATACGTAAGATTCATGTGTCTATTCTGTTAATGGGCAATCGATCTCTTTATCACTATGTGTAGTAATTAAAATGACGTCTAAAAAAAATCTGATTTTATGTGTTGGGCTGGCCATCGTTGGGGGAATCATCTTCTCTCAATTCATCATCCCACCAGCCTTGAGCTTCCTCATTGGTGTTATCGCTACTGCTTTTCTTTTTTCATTTTCTAGCAAAACACCTGTTCTTCAATCTTCGGATCCTGATCCTTCAACTAAAACGCTGTATGTCGGCAACCTTCCTTATAAGGCCAATGAGAGTCATGTTCGCGATTTGTTTGCTGAATATGGACAGGTCTATGCGGTACGCTTAATGAAAGATAAGCGTACTGGAAAAAGAAGAGGGTTTGGTTTTGTAGTGATGGCTGCGGCAGATGCCAAGCCAGCTATCGCTAAACTTAATGAAAAGGAATATATGGAGAGAACGCTAAAAGTGAGAATTGCGAACGATCCTAAACATCCGGATGGTGGTAAACCTGAACAGGATTAAAACCTAGCTTCTTTAAACAAATGTTCAGTGCATCTTCCTGCCAAGGAGTTGCACTGGCATAAATCGACTTACTTCCCTCTTCTGTATCCTCAATTTCATCACTTAATAGCAATGCTTTTACTCGACGTGCAATCGCTGCGCCTGAATCAATTAAAGTAACGTCCCCACCCAAAGCTTGATGAATCTCCTCTTTGATTAAAGGGAAGTGAGTACAACCGAGCACCGCAACATCGACTTTATCGCGAAGGGGAAGCAGGATATTTGTCAGTTCGTCGAGAGAAACGCTGTTGCCTCGCAACTTCTCTTCGGCCATATCTACCAAGCGAGTTGATCCCACCAGCTCAACTGGTTTGCCTTGCGCAAAGTCCCGTATTAACTCGTGAGTATATTGGCGTGTTACTGTCGCCGGAGTGGCGATCAGCCCTACCCCTTTTGATGCTAAAAGCGATGCGGGTTTAATCGCAGGGACAACACCAACAACGGGAATCGATAAATTTTCGCGTAAGGAAGGAAGCACTATGGTGCTCGCCGTGTTGCAAGCAATGACGACAATGTCGACTTGGTGTTCTTCGACTAATGAAGAGACCAGTTGGTTAACTCGTGAAATGAGTACAGCCTGATCGAGTTCACCATAAGGGTAAGCCTGATTATCGAATAAGTATAAGTAGTCTAGCTGGGGCAATAGGCGATGTATCTCTTGGAATACAGAAAGGCCACCAACACCGGAGTCAAAAACTAGGACTTTTTTCTTACTTGCTACTCGCACGAGCCTTACCTAAAGAACAGAAACGTTGCGATCATACTGCGTAGATTTGTTTTGGCAATGCTTTAGCATGGTATCTTTGATGGCTGAATCTATCTCCAGATTCTACATCTCGCTTCGTCAACTCGATATGTCCTTGAAAAGATGGCGAAGACGTGACCAATGTGTGAAATTCACCATTTTCCCCACAGGGATCAATTTGACTTGGTAATGACTCTATTAGGGCTTTGTCATACCAGCGACCACACCATTCTGGAGGGAGAACTCTTCCGTCGATGGTGATTAACATAGTTTGAATACCACGCTCTATGATTTCCATCGCTAGTTTTTCGCTGCTCTCCCCTAATAGAGGAAAGACGCATTCCCAGCCAACAGGTTCAATATAGCTGCGTCGGTAATCGGCAATGCCATTACAAAACATATCACCAAATGCGACAGCTTCTATGTTCAGACCACTACTTTGTAATGCATTAATGATGGTCGATTGATAAATGTCGTTACTTGGAAAGATTTCAGGTAGCTCGATAGTAATGAGCGGAAGCGCAAGTAAGTCTGCTTGCATTTGTACGACTTCAAGCGGAGTTGCTTGGAAAGGGACTTCTTTCCCTACGTAAGTCGTGTACAAACCGACAACTTGATAATTTGGATTCTCGTTAAGGCGCTCAAGCGTTAATGTCGAATCTTTACCACTGGACCAACTGATCACCACTCGCTTGGGTTTCTTCATTCGATTTTCCACCACAAAATATTAAAAACCGCCCGAAGGCGGTTTGTGCTCATTCACGATTAGAATTCGTAGCCAACGTTGAGATAGTACGCTCGCTCCGCAGCAGGGTAACCTTTTGCCATCTCATACTCTTCATCAAGTAGATTATCGATACGAGCGCTAATAGAGGTCGACTCATTCGGATAGTAAGTCACCGCCGTATCAACCAACGAGTAAGAAGAAAGCGTGATATCTTGTGAAGGCCAAGTGCTGTAATCCACATCTGGACGCTTACCGACGTACTGATAGCTAACCGACCAATCCACTTTATCGAAGCTCACTAAAGTATTCCACTTATACATTTCTTTAGCGCGGCGCTGCAACTGATGCCCTTTATCGTCTTCTGCATCTTTATAATCTGCACTCAACTGGTGCTGCACAATCCCTGTGTCAAACTCAGCAACAAGCTCCACACCTTGGATATGTGTTTCACCATCGACATTCAAATATTTGTATGTGGTTGGATGGTAATCGATAAGATTCGTGATTTTATAGTCATAACCCGTTACGGACCAAAAAACGCCTTGGACATCACCGCTGAATGCTAGCTCCCAAGCATCTGACTCTTCCGGCTTAAGATCTTTCTCACCGTATGTTGGATCATACTGTTGATATAGGTTTGGAGCCTTAAACGCAGTACCAAAAGAAGCTTTAACCCCAAACTCTGGCACAAACTGGTAACCAGCCGCTAAGCTGTAAGTGAACTCACTACCGTATTCTTCGTTATCATCAAGGCGAGCACTGCCCTCAAGCATTGCTTTATCAATACTGGTGGTTGCCATACCGAACAGAGCGCCATTGGTACGATCAAACGTTTTATTCGCACTCTTGTCTTTATAAGACTCATTACGCCAGTCAATACCACCAGCAAACGTCGTATTGTTGTTTAGCAAGTAACTGTTGGTCCACTGGACATTTTGCTGCTCAAGTTCATCTTCAGTACCTGAGTGTTTGCCTTTTGCTTGCTCATAGTTCCAAGACTTCTGTTTCTGTGCTGTTACTTGTAGTTCTGACATCACATTATCAGACTGATACTTACCGCCCAGAGTGACAGAAAGATCGTCTTTTTCTGCTTCGTAGTAACCGCGACTGCCGTAGCTGCTGTCATATTGATAAACATTTTCGTAAGCACGTAGGTTACCAAATGCAGACCACTGGTCATTGAAGTTATGCACGTAACCTAGCAGACCATTCTTTGTATCAAAGCCATGGCGATCACCGTCATTAACTCCCGGTACAGGACGAACGTTATAACCATCATCACTTTCACTACCAAGCGCGATATTTAGCTGGCCGCTCTCTGTGACTTTAATACCAGATGCCACACTCAATTCTTGATAATCTAAACTACCTAAACCCGCACTTAACTTCGTTCCTTCTTCGTCAGCACGCGCAATGGTGATGATATTGATCACGCCACCAATCGCTTCTGAGCCATAAAGTGACGCACGCGCACCACGCACGTACTCAATACGTTGAACGTAAGTAAGTGGGATTTGGTTAAAGTCCACAGCGCCCTTCGCTGCTCGCGCAAAACGTACGCCATCAACCAGTACTAAAACTTGGTCGGAACTGGTTCCACGAACAAATAAAGACGCTAACTGACCACGACCACCATTTTGTGAAACTTGAATCCCCGTAAGGCGACGCAATACATCTGGTAGGGTTTTCGCTTGAATGCGATCGATGTCTTGTCGAGTAACTACTTCGACATCTGCCAACGTACGGCTTTCGGCTTGCTCAAAACGGTTTGCAGTAACAACGATGGTTTCGTCAGTGGAGGTTTCTTGGGCCTGTAGATAAGAGACAGGTGAAAGCAGCGATGCCAAAGTTATCGCCAGTGCGGATTTTCTCATTGTATTGTCCTAAATCGCGTAATTCCTTCCGAGCCCTGTCATCATGACAGTCCAGTGCTGTGGCTCAGTTGTTGGCAGGTATTCGGACTCAAGAGCACGGGTGTACCGCCTACTTGCTCGACTTCCCACATAAACTAATGCAGTGTCTGATGAGCGTTCGTTCTCTTTTACCGCTGCGCGTCAGTTCTGGATTCACACCAGATTCCCATTTCAGCCATCTAGATTGCTAGATAGCACCAACTTGAGGCAAATATTATTCAGCTATTGATTATTTGTCCAGCCAATATTGCCCTTAGAAGTTGTAACGTTTTGATTGATTTTGCTTTCTACTCTGCCTGTACGCACTATCTTTAAATCAATTCCAGTACAAAACTGGACATCCTATTGAGATTGAATAAAATCTGCGCTCTTAAATTGAATGCACCATAAAAGGTAAGATCATGGCTACTCTTGATGTAAACCCACAACGCTACCAAGAACAACTGGCTGAAAAAGTCGAACGTCTCACGGATATGTTCGCGCCATACAACATGCCAGAACTGGAAGTGTTTGAATCACCAGAGCAGCACTACCGCATGCGTGCTGAGTTCCGTGTTTGGCATGAAGGCGAAGATCTTTACTACATCATGTTCAACCAAGAAACTCGTGAGAAGTACCGTGTTGACCAATTCCCTGCAGCAAGCCGTCTGATCAACGACCTGATGCCGCTATTGGTTGAAGCGATGAAAGACAACGACTCGCTACGTCGTAAACTGTTCCAGGTGGATTTCCTGTCGACGCTAAGCGGTGAGATTCTGGTTTCACTCCTTTACCATCGCCAACTTGATGAAGAGTGGATTGAAAACGCGAAAGCCCTTAAACAGCGTTTAAATGATGAAGGCTTTAACCTAAACATCATTGGTCGCGCTCGTAAGATGAAGATTGTCCTAGACCGCGACTACGTGATCGAGAAGCTCGATGTAAATGGTCAAAGCTACATCTACCAACAAGTGGAGAACAGCTTCACTCAGCCGAACGGCAAAGTCGCAGAGAAGATGCTGGAATGGGCGGTCGACTGTACCCAAGAAAGCACTGGTGACCTACTAGAACTTTACTGTGGTAACGGTAACTTCTCGCTGGCGTTGGCACAGAATTTCGACCGCGTACTGGCAACTGAGCTAGCGAAGCCATCTGTGGTATCTGCACAGTACAACATCGCTGCCAATAAGATTGATAACGTACAAATCTTACGTCTATCAGCAGAGGAATTTACTCAAGCGATCGAAGGTAAGCGTGAATTCCGTCGTCTACAAGATGCAGGTGTAGATCTGAAGAGCTACAACTGCAATACGATTTTTGTCGACCCACCACGTGCTGGGATGGATGTCGATACTTGTAAAATGGTGCAAGGTTACGAGCGCATCATGTACATCTCTTGTAACCCTGAGACTCTAAAAGAGAACTTGGACACTCTATGCGAAACACACAACGTAACGCGTTTTGCTCTGTTTGACCAATTCCCTTATACCCACCACATGGAAGCAGGTATCATGCTAGAGCGCATTAAATAAGGGTTTAAACGGTTTTTAATTGTAGCGAAAATCACTCTGGGTACGGCTTGGGGTACGGGAGCATCTAAAATGCTCGATTGCTATGATTGGATTTGATGTCAACGCCACCAGCTTTGCTAGTGGCGTTTTTGTTTTAGCTATCACTAAATCAGAAGTCAGTGCGCACTCATTTTTCAGAAACAATCAGTTCTGAGTACTAAAACACCCAGGCTATTTTTTAGTTTGCTTGGTGTACTCCTGCTCTATGAGATACTCAATAAGTTTGTTTTTCTTCATATCAAGTGCTTTAGACAGGTGGTCAATTTTCTTTTGCAGAGACTCCTCCATCTCAAAACTGTAGGCCTTCACCTTTTTAAGCTTGTTCTTCTCTCTATGCTTATATTGATTCCATGAAAGATTCAGTTTATGAACGTACACACTTTTGCCAACAATGTACTCCTCACCTGAGGTATTTATTGAAAACTGAGAGCTTTGGTCCCAAAAAAAGAACGATATCGCTAACGATAAGCTATGCGCTTTTGCACTAACAGGAATCTCAATGGGTAGAAAAATGCCGTCATTCTCTAGCCTACTTTCTGTCCATTGAGCCCTGTCTCTATTGTCTTCCAAAGTTAGTTTGAAGAATGCTGATTGCCTAAACTCAAGATATCTCCTCTTGAGAGCATCCAACAATTCTTTCTGTGATTTTGCATCAACTTTATTTTCTGAAAATAAGTAATGTAAATAAAGAATAGTATGCATCTTTGACTTAGAGTTATTCTCACGAAAGCTCGGCACTGTAATAGTAGTGATACGACCTAAGTGACTGTTAGCGAAAACCGTCTTGAAATCCATGTTCAGATTCATGTTTAACAGCTTAGTGTTATTGGTCTTGCAACGAAAACCGAGCAGCATGAAGTACCAGACAAAATAACATGTCTCGTAATCTCTAAAATCAATCCATTCATATTCACTCAAAGCGACATTACTTTCTGCAAAGCGGTTTCTTTTCTGCTTGAGATCTTCGACTTTACCCTTCCTAACCGCATCTTTCGCAATGTCTATTCTTAAGTCGATGTCATCCTGATTACTTACGATGTCTAGCTCAAAGCTCACATCAAAAAGAAACCTAGGGTCACTATCTACATTTATATTCTCGACAACACTAGCCATTTATTACTCAGTAATTTTAAAGTATTTATTAGGTATTTTTTAAATGTTTTCAAGGTATTTTTCAAGTATAAACATAAAAGAAGATCCACCGCCAAACCTAGCTTTAGCAAGATTATCATAGCCTTTCATTGAAAAATTACTGAGCTTAGACCTGTTCTTATGTGACAGCGTAAGCTCAGGCATGACGTGACTGGCAAAATGACATCGTTTGATGTCTGTTTTTTTCAAAAAGGAAAGAGGCGTTTCGCCAAACTGATGGGTAGTTTTTATCAGAGTAACTTTTGCAAGTGTTGAAGCTACTGGACGCCTTGCTGAACAAAGATACGTGGCTGGAATGGGGGAGTGAGAAACTGTCGGTAATAATAGTATTTATATGAATCTTATCTAATTAATTACAACAACCTATCTACCTATTGAGAACACTAACCAATAGGAATGATAGAAATGAACAATTATCTTGAACATGCAGAAATACTCACCATTGATGATATGGACTTACCGGTATACTCCAAGAAAGGACCTCTAATACCTTCCTGCCTTTTAGCTATTAAAAGCACTTTTGATAGGGCTCTAGATCAATACCCTCGAACATTGTTGCTTCGTATCGATTTGAGATATCCCCAAGGCTTTTCAAGCGAGAAAGTATCAAGTAAGCAAATCACAAAATTTCAAGAATCCTTCAAAGCGATTATGTGCGCTTACCTAAAACGTAAGACGCACAACCGCCACTCTAGGCCACGATTTATTTGGTGCAAAGAGGCCGTCACTTCAGAGAACCCTCACTATCACGTTGCCGTATTGCTGAATGGTGATGTTTTTCAAGGAATGGGACCTTACGATGATGTTACGGGAGAATACGTTTCTGGGATGATTGCTAAGGCTTGGGCAAGTGCAACAGGTCTTTTGGTTGCACAAGCAAGTCGTGCGATTTGTTTCGCTAAGAACGGCACGTGTGAAATCAATAAGAGGTGCGATAAAGAGATCTATGATAATCAATACAATCAAGCCTTTTACCGTGTTAGTTACTTTGCTAAAAAAGAAAGTAAACTACCTAGGAACGGAAGAAGCTTCGATTACAGTCGCTATTGAGTTTACAAAAAAGAAAGGCCCGCAGGGGCCTTTCTGTCACCTAATCCGTCGTGTAGCGGAACTCCCCTTCACTGGAGAAGATTTTTATCTCTAAGACTCTACAGCGCGTTGTGGTGACGTATCCGGTTGAATCCCCGTACTTCAGTTCCACCTCAGGATAACGGTGCCATACAACACCATTCGCTTTGCTATCGCTAGATGGCTTTTTGTAATCGGGATTACTCAGATTATTGAGTAAATCATCGGATTGGCTGTATTTATTCTTGTTTACAGTCACCTTGGCCATCTCTGGCCAAGCGACCTCACAATTGCCTCGGTTTACTTCAATGCCGAAGATGGTAGAGAAGTCAAAAAGGGCCGTCACAAATATTTTCGTTTTGGTTCCCCATTGAGTATTGATGTCTTTGTATTCCACTTTGTAGCCTTCAGCAGACGCATTAAAGGCCAATAGCACTGACAGTGCTGTTGTAAGCACAATTGGTTTCATGAGAAGTATCCTTTGAACAGTTATTCGATGAGTTGATATTAAAAGGTGGTTGCGACAACTTATGTCGAAGAGAAGTTGGCTTTGAGAGATGTAACCGTAACAGTGCTTATCTACCAGCCAAAGAGATAGCGTAAACCGCCTAAGCATGCCCCTAGCGCACCGCCTATAATTTTGCCCAGGTGCTTGCCTGTCGTGCCAAACACACTTCCTATTTCTTCGCCGTATTGCGCACCTTGAGTCGTCGTGTCGAAGATTGCCTCCCACAAACTAAGACTGGTTTTTTTGTTGTAATCACTGGCATCGTTGTCTTTCCAATTCTCATGTCGAGGGGAAAGCGTGCGATTTGCCAGTAAGAGCCGTTTATTTTTTGGTAAACGTTCAACAATCAAATACAGCAACTTGGAAAGGTTATAGGGTCGTTGCTTGGTCAATCCATCACAGTGCCCCGCAACGTAGTAGACGGGCTTTAGATAAACCCCTGTTGCGCGTAATACGCGTCGATGAACCGAGCGCACCATGGTTTCAAGATAAGCTTTTGATGCGGGTGTCGGTGTATTGTTTTCGTAGTCCCAGGATTGATTTCCTTTTAACGCATTATCGGCTTGATTAATGGCGATAATTAAACGGTGCTGTGCGTCTTCGCCTAATGCTGGAATAAGCACATCATTAATCAAGGTGATAGGTGTGCCTAAATCGCGTGAGCCACCATCAAGAATCACAAGTACCAGGTCAATCACGAAACGGTTCTGCTCATCTCTCGCTCTCAGCGTATTTTTCAATAAGTGGGCATGGCGCTTGTCTTCTTCGATGCCATCCCCCAGACCAGGACTATCCCAAAGAATAAGGTTGTTCAGACGATATTGCGTAACACCCTGAGTGTGCGGCTCACAACTGATGCCCACCTCTGCAACGCTCATGTCAAAGAGAGCGTTAATCGTTGAGCTTTTTCCTGCTCCGGTGGCTCCTGTTATGAGGATGTTGAGCTCGGTGGCTCTCATTTGTTTGAGGTTATCGAGTAACTTGGTGCGAGTACGCTCATTGAGGGATGCCTGGCGTATCTCACTTTCAAGCGCAGTGAAAAGATCGTGCTGTTCGGACATAAGCGCTCCTTAGTTAGCGTCCGGAAAAATTACAACTAGCTACCTCCTTATGACGAACAAATCATGAGGACAGAAAAATGAGACTAATTCGACTAAAAGAAGTGCTGGATAATACAGGTTTGAGCCGTGCGTATATGTACAAGCTCATGGCAGAGGGTAAGTTCCCTAAATCGGTATCACTGGGTTTTCGCAGCGTGGCTTGGGTAGAAAGTGAAGTACAAGACTGGATATTAGAAAGAGTGGCAGAACGAGATGAGCGATTGGGTTTGCCAATGCTAGAACAAGAAGCAGTGGCTTAAACAATTTTTGTAGTGCATTCCTCTTTGGTAATGCTCCAGACCTCATCACCAAACCCGCGTAACCATCGATCGAGCTGAAGTGAGTCAATCACCGTTGCCGTCACTTGATACCCACCATCAATTAATTCCACGTGCTGATCGATCGACAGCGGCGTTTCGAGTAAGTGATAACCGCTTTCTCTGCCAATACAAAACGACAGTCGTATTTCCTCCCCTTCAGCAAAGTAAAAACGCCCATCTAAATCATACCGTTCCAAGTCAAAATCACTTGGATAAGTAAAATCAAACGTAGAGATGCTTGCTTTATGGATACGATGCAATGCCAAAGAACGTTCGTTAGTGTGACCGCGAAAACGGCACACGAGATAAAGACGGCTTCCTTGTTGCGCTAACCCCAATGGCATCACCTCTTTGCTTTTCTGCTCTAGATTGGCATTGGTATAACAAAGGGACAAATAACGATTGTGGAAGAGAGCGTAACTGACCTTCTCAAAAATCTCATTGTCGATGTGGGGAGGAAGCAACGGTACGCCCTCACTAACAAAGCGCACTTTCTTTAGCCATTGACGCTCTTTCACATTGCTGGTGGTGGGAAATAGGTGTTGCTTGGCGTCATTGAAAACCGTGTCGAGAGTTTTCATCAAGTTTACAGGGAGAAGATAACGCAGATAATTTTCCGCCAAGCTCAATAAAACCGCCTCTTGTGGACCGTGTGAGAGCAAATGGCGCGAGCGACGACTATAGCCAAAAGGCTTGTCGCGCATATCCACGTCGACATCATCAAAGAACTGAGCGATATCGGTGAGATTGCGCTGAATAGTTCGCTCTGAACGCACAATGCCCACTTCACTCAGTTGCTGCTGGATCTCTTTGGCTGTGATTTTGCGACTGTTCGGAATGCGCTTATAAATCTCAAGAACCAGCTGGATGTAATGCTGAGAGCGATTAAGCTTAGTATCGTTCATAGATGGCTTTATTTTTAAGCGCACGAACCCTCACCCACACAAGAGTTGAGTAAAGACAATGAGCTAACAAATTGATTAAAGTGAGTTTACGAGGCGCTGCGTTGACTTATGTCGCAGCAGTTTTGCGAGGAAATAAAGAAAGCAGCGGACACGGCAAAGCGCCGAGTCCCCTTACCATCATTAACGGTGACGGTTCACCAAGCTTTGAATGGCATCGTCACTATAGCCACGACTTTTAAGCTCCTGGCGAGCAGCCCCAATGGTCCATGTACCGCCTGAACGATTGGCAATAGTACGCGCTAACTGATCATCACTCTTACGAGCAGCATCCGCTTGCGCTTCTTTCATATCACCGTACGTATCAGAAGCCATCTTCGCTCCCGCTTGTGCACCTGCTTTAGCAAGCTTTCCAACGTTGTCCCAAAATCCCATTTGGTTATCCTTCTTATTAAGTGGTCAATTCCCATGCATGGTACGAATTGGTGCGTTAACTTATGTCGTACCGGATAAGGTTTGTCTTAAAAATGAGCGAGCTAGCCAGTATCCTGAAACCTCAACAGAGGGGCCTCTCATGCAAGACACTCAACACCAAGAACATTACAGTGAGCAATCCTTTTGGGATAAGCTCAAACGCTACGCCAAGAAAGCTGGTCGTGAGGTTATTGAAACGGCCTTGATCCTTTACTACTGTGCGAAAGACAGCGATACGCCGCGTTGGGCGAAAACCGCAATACTGAGTGCGCTGGGTTACTTTGTCTTACCTATTGATGCCATACCCGATGTTTTGATAGGGATTGGCTATAGTGATGACATTGGTGTGTTGATGGCGGCTTTGGCTTCGGTAGGGGCGCATGTAAAACCAGAACATAAGCAAGAAGCAAAGCAACAGGTGGAAGTCTGGCTAGATTGATAAAAAGTTAATGAGAAATCTGAATGTCGTCGTAACACTCCCATTCGACGTACTGAAGAAAGTTTTGCTCCCACATTTGATACAGCTCATCGATACCTGGAGAGCGAATGCTTTGCCACCCTGTGGCGACGGTAAAAGCGACTTGATTGCCAAAGTCAAAATCAATGCATCGCTCTAGCTCCGGATAATAATTCCCCATATACGCAAAATCGGTAATGTAGAGAATATCAACCGTTTTACCATTCACAATGTTGAGGCCAATCTCAACCGGATGATATCCCCCTTCTTCCGCACTATAGCTTTTGTCTCGAAAATTGATAGAGAGGGCATGGCTGGTGGACCGTGTCGATTCCATCGAGGCATGACAATGTTGGTTTAATAACGTCAGAAGCTTATTAGAAACAGGCAGCACTGACGGCGTAAAATTCAGTATAGACATGGCTAGATCTCCTAAAAGTGGCCGAGGTTAAAACGTGATCATGAGTGGTGTTCATCGAAGGTTTGAATCATCGATAACTGAATGTCATCAAAGAGGGACTGAGTAAGGTGTCGAGAGAGCGCGTTCAGCCAAGTATCTAACAGCGCTTTCACTTGCGGGTGTGCAAGACTTGCAGCACCGCTATCTGGTTGATAACACCAAAGATTGAAGAGATGAAAGTAGAGTTCAGTCTCCATCTCACTCGGTTTATTTTCCGAGTAAGAAAAACTCGCTAAGCAGACAACCTGCCAATCTTCACTGGCCGATGTACGACGAAATTGAATTTCAATGGGATGAAGCCCCTGCCCCGTCTGGTAATAGCGTTTTTGTCGACAGTTCAGGACCATACGTTGAGCTTGTGGAGGAATCGAATAGTGTTGGATTACCAAAAGCAATGCTCGATGAAAGCCATCCAACAGTTCCAGTTCACCCGATGTTTTCTGGATCATAGTAGCCCCCTTTCTGCAAAAGAAATGGCGCTATCACCAACCACGATATGATCAAGAACTCGAATGTCCACCAGCGCTAAAGCCTCTTTAAGCCTTTGCGTAATTTGTTTATCGGCTTGGGAAGGTGTGGCATCGCCAGAAGGGTGATTGTGAGCAAAGATGAGTGCGGCGGCATTGACCTTTAAAGCCGCTTTGAGGACTTCTCGGGGATAAACACTTGCCGAATCAATTGTGCCAAAGAAGAGCTCTTCAAAGGCAATAAGGCGATGCTGATTATCTAGAAACATCACCGCAAACACCTCTCTTTCATGGTGTTTTAACTTGCAAGATAAATAGGTTTTTGTTGCATCGGGATTGCAATATTGATCGCCTCGGAGGGCGCGTGCAGCAAGGATTTCTGCGGCCGCGTCGAGCACCCTGTCCGCCGTAACAGGACCATCAAAATAGTAGTTGTTTTCGCGCATAAAAAGCTCCTAAAAATGAAACCGTTGAGGTATGCACGAAGATGATATCTATCTGAAATTGTTTTGATTGCTATGGGTCAGCAACGGCAAATCGTGGTATTTTCAGCTGTAAAGTGACGCGGATTTGTGTGCTACTCTCATCTTAGACTTGATGCACAATTTTAAGACCGTCAGAGTTTGATTGAGAAAACAAAGAGAAAAGCGCAGAAAGTGACGGTTGTGAGGTATAATCGTCCATCAATCGAAATACGCTTAGTTCTGCTAAATCAACAAGCCATTCAATCAACAATACGTCGTTATCAGAAAAGAGGAAGCCAATGAGTAAGATAGACAGGTTAACCATCCAGGGTTTTAAGTCTATCCGTTCGCTGGATAAGCTACAGCTCAACAACTTAAACGTTCTTATCGGTGCAAATGGCGTCGGTAAGAGTAACTTTGTCAGTTACTTTAGAATGTTGCATGAGTTAGTTGAAGGTCGTTTGCAAGTTTGGACGAGCAAACAAGGTGGCGCTGATCGTGTATTGTCATATGGCGTCAAAGAGACTCAGAAACTTCATACCACTATACGTTTTGGGGTGAATGGCTATTCGGCAGATTTAGAGCCTACCACGGACGATAATTTCACTTTTTCGAGTGAGAAGCTCTATTTCGACGGCCCATTTTTTGGGGTTACAGAGCCCAACTTAGGAGCCGGACACAAGGAGTCTAACTTAAAGAAAGAGATGCAATCAGGCACGTCATCAAAAGTGGCCTCTTTCTGTTATTCAGCGATTTCTGCTTGGAAGGTTTTTCATTTCCATGATACGAGCGACACAGCAGCAGTAAAGCGCCTTGGGGCAGTTCACGATAACGAGTATCTACGTTCAGATGCGAGCAACTTAGCCGCATACTTATTTAAGCTACAGCGTGAAAACTCTGAGGTCTATGCACAAATCTGCAAAACCGTGCGCTTAGCTGTACCATTCTTTGATGATTTCGTTCTCAAATCTATTCCGCTTGCTTCTGGTGAAGAGCAAATACGCTTACTGTGGAAACAAGCCGATAGTGACTACCCTCTTTGGCCTAGTCAGCTTTCCGATGGCTCTATCCGTTTTATTTGTTTGGTCACAGCTTTATTGCAACCTAACCCACCATCGACCATCATCATTGATGAGCCTGAACTAGGTTTGCACCCTTATGCGATAACGCTATTAGGGGCATTGTTACGCAGTGCGTCAAAACGGATGCAGGTGATCGTATCTACGCAATCCGTTCCACTGCTTAATGAATTTGAGTTGGATGATCTTATTGTTGTAGAGCGTGAAGAAGGCGCATCGACATTTAAACGCTTAGATGCTGATAAATTCCGTACTTGGCTAGATGATTATTCGGTTGGCGAGCTATGGGAGAAAAACATCATTGGTGGGAGACCATCAAAATGACCATAGTGCATGTAATTTGTGAAGGACAAACAGAAGAAGCTTTTGTGAAAGAGTTGCTGGTGGAGCCATTCGCCCTTAAAGGCATTTACTTGATGCCAGGGCTTATCGGTCGCCCAGGCCATAAAGGAGGAAACTTCAAGTTTGAACGGCTTGCTCCTGATATCGAAAAGCGTTTGCTGGCAGATCAACAGTGTTATTGCACCACCTTCTTTGATTTCTACGGGTTACCAGAGAGCTTCCCTGGTAAGAATGCCGTCGATGCCAATGCACCTGTCGCTGTTAAGGCTCAAACACTACAAAACGCATTCGCTGAAAAATTGACTGAGAAAATCGGTGCGAACGCTATGCGTCGGTTTATCCCTTACGTGCAGATGTACGAGTTTGAAGCACTGCTCTTCAGCGATCCGATAAAGATGGCTCAAGGTATGGATAGAGTAGAACTGGAAACGGTCTTTACCGAGATCGCAAACAGCTTCGACTCACCAGAACATATCAACAATAGCCCGCAAACAGCACCAAGTAAGCGCATCGAGAAGCATATTTTCGGCTATGAAAAACCACTTTTAGGAACTTTGGCAGCTTTAGAAGTGGGTCTAGAAACCATGCGTGAGAAATGTCCTTTGTTTGATACTTGGCTAAAAAATATAGAAGCACTGGCTTAACCTAAGTTAAGCCGGTTAGTGAGGCAAAAGTTACTGAATTTCTCTTAACTAAAAAGGATGTTGAGACTCCCAAGAGTTATCCGCAAAACAATACACATAATTGATACCCCTGGATGCGGGCCCCCTTCCATTCTAACCGCTAGTTTCTCATTAGATTTTAAAAATCATGAACCATAGATAGGAGAAGGCAGTTCAGGATATGCTCGAAAAATATGTAGAAACACCCTTTCAGTTATTACAGAAATTTCTTCCTCTTCATAATCCTCTACTGGTAGACCAGTCTTTTCGTCATAAAGAAAGTCATAAATTTGCTGTTTAACCGCATCACGCGCAGATTCTTTTTGTTGCCAGTTCGACACTTTCAAACGCTCAGCTTTAAGGGTTGCAAGTAGCGAGGTTGCCACTTTCTTGATAGTCACTATTTCTTTTGGTTTTAGGTTCGGTTTGCTCAACAGATCAAAAAGCACCAGAGACTCCTCGTCTAGACCTTCACGCAGAGCTCGTTTCTCCTCTCTCGACAATTCGTCATTCAGAATGAGCAGAGCTTCAAAGGTCTTTTCAATAACAACGCGATCCTTCTCTTGGTTGTATTCCTTCACCAGTTTTTCGTAGTGCTCTTGATAATCAGTTCTCAATGGATTCTGAAACATCAGTCTGGCCAATTTTTGCTCTACCGCATGCTTAAGGGTTTGTACCGTTGTGTTCTTGCGTTCCGAGCGAGTAAACTCCTGGCGTAGTCGCTCAAAGTCGATTTTACTAATATCAAAGATCTTGTCTGAGTTTGGATTTTCTTCACCGATCTGGTGGGAAGTATCAATACTGGCGTCAACAATTGCATGCAGCTCTTTCATGATATCCGTGATATCGGCTTTCTCTTTGTCAGCCTGCAAGCTCTTGTAAAGTATATTGATAGCGTCGCGAATATCTCTATAGCCATTGATACCCGGTACATTGATACAAGATTTAAATCGATTGAAGACCTCTCGCGACATTACCTCAAATCGCTTTCTAGTCTCATCGCTTTGGTTAATAACCTCTTTAGCTTTGACAATAGCAGCATTGCGGGCGAAACCTGTCTCTGTGATTATCGTCTCTAGCTCAAATTCATGCTTGCGGAGAAACTCGACGACAAAGCTAACGGCTTCATTTAGATTATCAAGCAACTCTTCATTAGGTTTTGCTGGATCGGTTTCATCATTTTCGCCACCATGGCCTTCGTCACCTGTGCCCGCAAAAGTTGCTAGCGCTTTGCGCAAGTTCTTTAGAATTCCACAATAATCAACTATTAGACCGTTACTCTTCCCTTCAGCAACCCGATTAGCACGAGCAATCGCTTGCATTAACGTGTGTGCTTTTAGTGGCTTATCAAGATACAGAGTTGATAATGTTGGAACATCAAATCCCGTCAGCCACATGGCACAGACGATTGCCACTCTGAACGGATGCTCACTGGCTTTGAAGGCTTCTTCCATATCCAGACGAGAGCCGTCTTGTAATTCGAATCCAGTCTTCATTAGCTGACGGTGAGGTTTAATATCCAACCCCCACTTTTCAAACTTAGCAATTTCACCTTGCTCTTCACTGACAACTACCGCCATCAGTGTTTCTTTCATCCAGGCCAACTGGCGCTCACGCCACGCCAAGTCTTGCTCATCCGTTGCCTTAGAAAGACTGGCTTCCTTGGTTTTAATGTGTTCCTGCCAATAGAAATCAATTAACTTGTGCATGCGTACACAAGTGATTTTATCTAAGCAGACAAACATAGCCTTACCCGTTTCCCACCCGTTGGCGTAATGGGAAACAAAGTCTCGTGCTATCTGATCTAAACGGCTTGAAGATGTGATGATGTGATAATCACGCTTCAGTTCACGTTCTAATTTTTGCTGAACATCAACATCATCAATTTCCAATTCTTCAAGCTTTTCAGCGATACGCTCGTTGAGCCCCTTAGGGTCAGCCACACTGTGTTGGTTACCATCATCATCAGTAAAGACCAAATCCTCACCACGAGCGTCGTAATAAAGCGGAACTGTCGCTTTATCCTCAACAGCTCTTTGGAAGTCATAGGTGGAGATGTAATCACCGAAAAACTTCTTCGTAATTTGATCTTCTTTAAATAGCGGCGTCCCCGTAAAGCCAATGAAGCTGGCCTTCGGCAAGGCATTACGCATATTTAGCGCCAAGTCACCATATTGAGTGCGGTGAGCTTCATCGGTAATAATGATGATGTCATCGCGCTCTGAATACGGTTTTTTAGGATCGACTCTCTCGTTGAACTTCTGAATTAGAGTAAAGACAAATGCCTTTTGCTCACCGATAAGCGACTTCAAATCCTTCCCACTCTTAGCTCGACACGGGTCTTTATCGTTGTTGACCAGGCCACATCCGGCAAAAGTTTTATAGATTTGCGTGTCTAAATCTTCCCGATCGGTCAGAACGATAAAGGTGTAGTTACCCCCCAGCTTTCGGTGCACCATTTGGGCAAAAAACACTATTGAATAGGATTTACCGGACCCTTGCGTATGCCAAAAAACACCAAGCTTACCAAGACGTTCATTTCGATTAACAACAGCATCAACAGCACGACAAACACCCAAATACTGGTGGTTTCGAGCAACAATTTTTATCAAACGGCCTGAGCTTTGATCAAACAACGTGAAGTTCTCAAAGATATCCATCAGGTTTGTCTTGGAGCAGGTACCTTTTAAAAGGGTTTCCATCTCCACAACACCTGGCTCTTCCTCGCTAAGACGCTTCCAATCATTAAAGTGCTCGAACTGACTTGAAACCGAACCAATTTTGGCATCAATACCATTCCCTAAGACGATAAAGGCATTGTGATAGAATAGGTGTGGGATAGTGTCTTTGTAATCTGAAAGGTTTTGTTCGTATGCTGCTCGAATATCTTTGTGTACGTTTTTCAGCTCCATAAACAACAGTGGAATACCATTTACAAAACCGACCACATCGGCTCTTCGGCGATAGATCTCACCTTTCACCCAAAACTCACGAACAATCAAAAAGTGATTGTTTTCGTAGTTATCGAAATCAAACAAACGCAGGCTGTTTTTGACCCGAGCGCCTTTATCATTGGTGAAAGTAACGTCTACACCATTTTTGTGTAACGCGTACTTTTCTTTGTTTACACCAACAATATTGCGAGAGGTGGGAGCATCAACAACAATCCGCAGGGCTTCTTGATAGGCCTCGGAGGGTAACCCTGGATTGAGCTCTATAAGCTTTTCACCAAGGTAGCGGGTAAGAACGACTTCCTGCTCTGAGGTTCTGCCGAGATCCCCTTCTTTACCCATCCGCTCGTGCAGCCCCATGAAAGACTCATCCCATTTCAATTCATTCAACAGATAGTCTGCAGTTACCTCTTGAACTAGGACATCTTCTGTCATGGGCATGGCTTTATCCTTTTAGTTGTTATTGATTACCTGATAGCGCACTGGCTTACTCAGCTTCTTCACTACACATTCTTCACTTGCTCTTTTCAGCCAATCATTAAGTTGTGATTTATGAAGCCCTGTCTGCTCGATGAGTTCTTCGAGCGTGATTGGAGAGCTGGCTAATCGATAGAGCTCACCTAAAAATATATTATAAAAATCAACAGGGTGTGACGCTATCGATTCATTAACATCTTCTGATTGTTCTTTTTCCGATATTTGAGCGACTTCATCGTTTTTGACACCCATCTTTGAATCAGAAGCTGTCACATTTTCAGTTTTCTCTTCTGTTTCTAGCTCATCAAATATCCCAGGTAGGTCTGGAGTGGTGAAGAGATTGCGCTGCGTAGGCGTAGATACCAACGAATTCTGCTTATTTGGTTGTAGCATTGAGGCTATTTGAAGCATGGAAAGATCAGATTCAATCCAAGCGCCGCCTTTCTCCACCAAATCCGCATTTGCAGCATTGGTATCATTGGTTGGTTTAACCCACAAAGGTACCCAGCCTTTCTTGAGGTTTTCCTCTGCACCATTTAAGGTACCACCTTTCTTTCCTGAGTGAATCACTAACGAACTTGAAGCCATGCAATAGATGTACTTGTTGCGAGCCATTGCATTACCAGCATTGAAGCCCGCCTCTGGATAAAATGGAGATACAAGTACAACGTTATTTTCGAGCAAGCCCTTACGCCATTTGGCACTGGTTGCCGCTTTGAGCAGGCTATCAGCCATCACACCAATCACTGAGCCACCACGAAGCATCGCGCCCTGCATAGCCGCCTCATCTACACCTCTTGCACCACCAGATACGATAGCAATGCCTTCAGAGGCGGCTTTTACACCTAATTGTTCAGTAAAAGCAAGATCTGCAACGCTCGCATTTCTTGAGCCAATTACAGCCAAGCCACCAGAATTAAGTAATGACTTATTGCCACAACCAAATAAAACTGGGGGAGAATCATTCTTTAACTTAAGCTTCAAACGCTTGGGATAATCAGGATCAGATCGGGTCACTAGCCAAAGACCTGCACGTCGCCATTTTTCAACCGCCAAAGCCAAGCTGTGGCCTCGATTTAACAAAGACTCGATACGCTCTATGCTAACTCGAGTATCACGCCATCCATGCAGCAAAGGCCTAGGGTCTGAAACCAATAAATCAGCTGGCGTAATTGACTTATCTTTCAACCACAAAGCAAAACGTCCCCATTCTGCATTGGAGAGAGGCTTTACATCCTCAGTGTTTGCTTTCGAAAAATAACTCGTCAGCAACAATGTTGCCTGTGCTATTGGCGATAAATTCATGCGTCGTTCACCGAAGAAGAGGCCAAAGCAACGGGATATACATCACCACTGCCTGCTTGTTTTAGTAATGCTGCGATAACGGTCAGCGTCCATCCTGAATCTACAATATCATCAACAAGTAACATTGGAGTATTAGGAACGGGTTGAGTGATGGCAAACGCACCATCCAAATTACGACACTGATGGAATCGGTTCTGCTGCCCTTTTTGAGGCTGATTGTTCTTCACTTTACTTACTGCGTCTATAAATGGCAGCTCAAGCCTAAGTGCCAGCTTACGAGCAAATTGAGGCACTAGCTCTGGATGGTTACGGGAAGGCACACAGCACACCCATTGCGGCATCGGGTTTGGATGCCAACGCTCCAGGATCATAGTCGCCATCGCTTCGACCAGTTCATCGCTAAACTGACCAGCGTGTTTTTGATCTGCTACCACTTTACCCCAGCCTGCATCACCCCATCGGGAAAGCACACGCCCCTCGTTCGCCCGAAGGTTTTGAGGGAGATTGCCACTGAACCCGTATTCTAAAAAGGCATTTGCAGCGACTTGTGCTCGAGGCTTTATAACCATCTCCGCATGTTTAAGGAATGTGGCCGCTTGATGGGCTAATGCAGGATTGACTGGAAGATTAATTACGGCTTGCCCAAGACAAGATGCACACTTTCCGCAAGGGGTAGGGTCATTATCATCCAACGCTCGGCGGAGATAGGTCATTTTACAATCAGCAGCACCAAGGTAAGCCTGAACTTCTTGCCACTCTTGTTCGCGTTGAGAGGTGAGGTGTTCGATACGCTCCCGATCCATGGTGAAATGAACGGCCGTCCTGCGCCATTGAGACCCCACTTTGATAACAGGCGCAGGGCTTTCAACACTCAGCAGCTTCAAGACCTTTTCAATCTGACCATGACGAAGGTTGGTTCTCTCTTCGATACGAGGAATCGACAACCCATCACAGGCCGCCAATACAGCAAGAATTTCATTAACCTGCGGCTCAGAAGGAAACGCTGATGAACGGAAAAACTCATGAATATCGGTGTCTTCCGTTCCAGACATCAGTACACCAATCGCATGCTCAATGCCTCTCCCAGCACGACCAACCTGTTGGTAATAAGCCACAATAGATCCCGGAGCCTGATAATGGATAACAAAGCTCAGATCAGGTTTGTCGTAGCCCATCCCCAGTGCAGTCGTTGCAACAAGGGCCTTAATATCGTTTTGGAGCAGCATGTGCTCCAGATGCTGACGATACTCGTTGCTGTTTTCAAAGCCTTCAGCTTCAATACTGCCATGGTAAGCACAAGCATTAATGCCATTATCTTTAAGCCACTGTGCAACTTGTTCTGCATCACGCACCGTTAGTGTATAGACAATCCCCGTCCCTTCTAGCGTAGGGATAACCTGCGCTAACCATGCCAAACGCGATGCCTGATCCGGCAGCACCATGGTTTGCAGCGCTAGGCTGTCGCGAGACAAAGCCCCTCTTTGGATTTGAATATCACCCAGCTGTGTTTGGATATCCTCCACCACACGGTTGTTTGCCGTGGCCGTTGTGCCCAAGACTGGCGTATTGGGCGGTAACTGACGCAGAATATTCACAATGCGGCGGTAATCAGGGCGGAAGTCGTGCCCCCAGTCTGAAATACAGTGCGCCTCGTCAATCACCATCAACGAGATACGATCAGAAATAGGCTGAAGTACAGTTTCAATGAAGTTGTCGTTTGCCAGCCGCTCAGGGGAGATCAATAAACAATCGATCTGATTATTCAAGATGCGTTGCTTTACTGCTTCCCAATCCGCGGTATTGGTAGAGTTCATGGTTTCCGCAACAATACCTAGACGCTGCGCCGATTCTATCTGGTTGCGCATCAAAGCCAGTAAGGGGGAAACGATAATGGTTGGCCCCATACCACGATCACGGAAGATTTTGGTGCTGATAAAATAAACCGAGCTTTTACCCCAGCCCGTGCGCTGAACAACCAGCAATTTCTGCCGATGATTGACCAAGGCATCTATCGCTTCCCACTGTCCATCTCGGAACTCAGCGGCAGGGTTTGCCAATGCAGTTTGTAATAGTTGTTGGGCCTGAACTCGGTTCATATTCTCTCCTTGAATTAAACGGCTAATTCACCACTCATCAGTTTAGGTAACAGTAGATCACGGGCTTTCGCAAGTTTATCGCTGTAGTCTTGCAACTTATTGATTTGTTCTTGGATTGGTTGCACTTCTCTTATGAAGTTTTGGTAGTTGATCTCATCTGGAACCAATATTTCGCGACTATAAGCCATGTCACGGTTTAATCCCGGAACTGCCACATCAGTATTTATGAACTGAACATTTTTTAATGCGTGATACAGAAAAAGACTGCTTTGCTCCTGTGTAATGAAATAAACCGTATCAATAGGAAAAAAGTCAGTATTTACCCAAAACACACTACCAATATTCCCTTTCCTGCCAATAACAATACCAGGTCCATCTACTAGAGCTTTCTCATGCGAACCGACGTCACCACTAGAGCCATACACAGGATAAGGGCCAGGAATCCGGACATCGGCTTTTAAGGCTTTACCATAGTTAAGCGTAGCTATTTGCTTTAATGTTTTTTTCTCCCACCCCTCAGGCACACCATCAATGATCTTTGCCTGCTCATGGCCAGGGAAGCGCAAGTAAACAAACCACTCCTGATAAAGAAGGCGTGCAGATTCCTCCAAAAGCTGGATACGACGGCGGTTGTTTTCAATGAGGTCGTCGTAGCTAGCGATGAAGTCAGCAATTCGAATTTGTTCATTAACGTCATCAGGAACAGAGAATTTCAAAGCAAGTAACTTCCCTTGACTCAGATTATCTTGTGCGGCCCCTTGACTGACCTGACGGTATTGTAACTTCAGCACTGCATCGAAAAGATACTTGATAAACCGAGCATCCGATTTTTCTGGATCAGGAATAAAACCAATGACACTATCTGGGAAACAAGCATCGATAGCGAGGATTGACGTATCAGCAATGTTCGCTGCAATGGTTATACAAAGCGTGCCTGTCGGCCACAGCTTACTTTGCGCCAAACCTTCATCACTGTATGTTTTTGAATACTCAGATAGATACAGACCTGCACGCTTCACATCTGCGGTTTGCACAAATGGATAAGGGCCACCATATAAGTGTGCCGCATCTCTAGGCCTATGCCGCGAACGACCTCTTGATACAGTTCCAAGTTCATCCAGTGATTTATCAGACCAACTCATACCGCTAACTCCTCAAAGTTGCGGGCAATCTTCTGAGCTAACTCAACCGCTTCTGTGTTTAGCCCCTTAAGTTCAATATGGATATCACGCAGTGACTCTTCAAAATCAAACTCGTCATCAATTTCTTCAGGTGCAACGCCTACATATTGTCCCGGTGTAAGACTCCATCCTGCCGCTTCAATATCTTTGATATCCACCAACTTCACTAAGCCTGCTATATCACGGAGCTTACCTTCAGGGAAGCGGCTTAACAGCCAATGTGCCTGTTTGTAAAAGTAACGCACCTGCTTAAGTTGCTCAACTGCCAGCTTGCGTGCTTCATCCGCAGACTTTTTCAAGTTTTTACGGCCACGGCCATTAAGTAAAGTGCTATCCCAAAGGTCGCTGTCTTTAGCGCCATTGGCTTCAGCTAGCTCGATGACGCGAGTTGCCAGCTTATATGCCAAATCCAACTCTTTGATCAGATTCCGGCTTTGATCCGCCAGTGCTTTGAGGCTTTCGTCTTTGTCGGTAAACGTGACTAACCCGCTAACCTGATTAATGTCATCAGCACTCCAGCGTATTTGTAAGCTTGAGGTTATCGCTTGCATTGCAGACCAGCTTTGTTCAGTCACCTCTTTTACATGCAGAAACTCGGTGTGAACATCCAAATCAATACCGGCTTTTTCCAACAAGGTCATAAATGGCGCAAAGGCTTTTTGTAACTTTTCCAACTCAGCGATAAAGTCAGGTACGTATTTGACGTCAGATCTTTCAATTTTCCCGCACAGCTGTGCTTCCAACAAACTACGCGAAATGTACTCTCGCACCAGTTCAATAAACCGCTTACCTTCATTGCGGTATAGCCAAACAATGGCGGTCAGGTTCTTTTGTTGCTCAGGGCTGAAATCATAAATCTTGCGCGTAACTTTGCGGTACACGTTACGCGCATCCAACATCAGTACTTTGTTTTTTAGGTTGGCGGGCTTGCTCTTGTCTAGGAACCAAAGCTGGCAAGGCACGCTCCGGGTATAAAAGAAATTGCCACGAACATCGACCATGATGTCAACGTCACCTGTTTTCACCAATTGTTCACGCACCTTCGCTTCATCACGTCCGGCACTCGATGCTTGTGAAGACATCACAAAGCCTGCGCGTCCTGTGTCGTTCAGGTAGCTATAGAAATACTGAATCCACAAGTAGTTGGCATTGCTAACTTTTTTGTTTTTATTGACTCCCGGCAATCCAAACGGCAAACGCGCATTGTCTTTTTTGACTTTGTCAGCATCTACCTCATCAACGTTAAATGGAGGGTTAGCCATTACATAATCGACAGTACCAAACAACCCTTCATGGGGGTCGTTGTAGTAGGTGATGGCGCTTTCACCACCCTCAACGTTGCCTTCTAAGCCATGTACGGCCAAGTTCATTTTAGCGAGGCGGGTAGTTACTCTGTTTTTCTCATGTCCGTAAAAGGTCAGTTCTTGCGGGTTCTGAGCGTTACGCTCCATAAAGTGAGCGCTTTGAACAAACATACCACCCGAGCCACAAGCTGGATCAAAAATCTTACCATGATCAGGTTCCAGCACATTAACCAGCAATTGCACCAAAGAAACTGGCGTGAAGAATTCACCGCCATCGTGAGCACCTTGATCAGCAAACTCAGTCAGGAAGTATTCGTAAATACGCCCAAATATATCGCCGCTGGCTTTTTTCAGTTCTTCTGGGTTTAAAGTGCGCAGCAACACACCGAGAACATCGTTCGGGATATTGTTGTATTCCTGCTTCGGCAATTGGTCTTTGAGGGTTTTGTAATCTTTCTCAATGGACTCCATCGCCTGAATGATTGCTTCCGCACGCTTATCTGCATCGGTCAGAGCAATCAGGTAATCAAACTGAGCTTCTGGAGCGAGGAATATGGCACTCTTCTGTGAGAAATCTTCTTTGGTCAGTTCGCGTGTTTTACCACCACGGCTTGGCAGTTCAGCAATAATCTCTTCTTTGACCGCCAGATAACGACTATAAGCATGACGCAAAAAAATAAGCCCCATGACTGGGAGAAAGTATTCATTACTCGCCAGCTCAGAGTTGGCTCTGAGGTTATCGGCGGATTTCCAAAGTCGTTTTTCGATTGCTTCGATATTTTCTAGTTGTGCCATAAGGCCAAATCCTGATCATTCTTGGAGTATCATTCAACAACTGATGGTGGCCTTGGAGGCACTCCATCTCAAATACAGTCATTGAATAACATTTAAGTCTGCGGGTAGTTTAACCCAGAATAGTAACCAGCTGATATTTAAAGCGGCGGTGATTTGCCAAAAAGGCGAGGATAATCTGAGTGGAATTTCGCTGGCATATCCGATATGTGTTGCCAGTAAGAACACAGTGCATCGATTGTTTTCATATCAGCATGACCACAATCCAGCATTATTTTAAGTAACTCTAGTGTCGACATCACCTGCGCCTCAAACACACGTGCCAATTCGCTCATATCTTGATCATCGGTAACGACAGGGACACCAAGTTCAAGGGCGTAAGCAATATACCAAGCATCCACTCGAGAAGGACCGGACAGGTCAGTTTGGACATAATCCCAGACGTACTCAAATGTATCTTTGATGGACTGCTTCTGCTTTCGGCTAATACTTGGAAAGTGTTTCCGGTTTTCAAGAAACTCGTCGTCTTCCGTCCAAGGAAACTTGCTTTGAAGTTTTCGGCCAGCCAGTTCTTCATTCAGTTCGGGTAAAATATACAAGCAGTACTGTTCGTCCCCAAAAGAGACGAACAACAGTGGTCTTATCGTTTTTGCCAATCGAAGGTAGGCGTTGGTATCTACAAGAATCTTGGATTGAGGCATCAGGTCAACTCTGTGTGGATACTCCGGGCATCAAGCAGTGGCATATCCAGCACAGTTTGCACAAATCCTGGTCCTTTGTTGTGCTCTTTGATGTAGGCTTTTAGAAGTTCAAATATTGGTGTTTCAAAACCCTCATTGGCTAAGTCAATATAAGCTCTTGCTGTGGGGTTGCCTTGTTCATCAAGACCAGTAGGCTTAAATAGAGCTTCGCTTAAGTTGGGATACTGTTGATTGAATTTCGTTACTGCAGCAAAAAATGAGTTACCCATTTTTATCTCTGGGTACCCCATTCGAAGCGCATATTTGTTGACTTGCTGAAGCACTGAGTTTGGCGAGATAACCTGTTTCTCGGCCAACTCTTTTAGTCTATTTATTTTTGCTGAAGGAGTAGCTACTGCAACTAGTTCCTTGTAAGCCTGTTCTGCCAATTCTGCCGGGTATAATAAGCAACCAGCAAATGCATCAGCAAAATCTTCAGCCTCATCGCCTTCCAATCTAGGAGACATACAATGTCCCAACTCATGCGCCATCCAAAACTTGAAATCATGGATATTGGTATCAAGATTCAGATAAACCCAAGTACTTTGAGAATCAGGTAAGTAGATATGGATAGCGTTCTCATGGCGTTGCTTTGTACCCCATAAAACAGGAATGACAACCGCCTGTAATTCACTGAAACGGCGAATCAGATGTTTGAAATCAATCTTATCCGTCGGCCCTACATTTATGTCTTCCCGCACCTTTGCCGCTACTTTATGTAAATAGTCATAGTCACAATTTGGCGACTTAAGTACAGGAGGCATTTCAAAAGTATCAAAAGGAAGGTAAGGCACAAGATGACGTAAAAAACGTCCCATCTCCTGAGCTTTCTCTACATGATGGCTTTTTGTTTTTGCTGAGCCCTTTTTACGAAAGGCTACTTTTGGAGCATTAAGCTCTTGTTTGATAACAAGCTGATCAAACGTCAAACCCAGCAGTTTGCCAAGCTGAAGTAGCTTGTTCGGGCGTGGAAATGACTTGGCATTTAGCCACTGAGAAACCGCTTCTTTGGATACAGCAAGACCTTCTGCCACAGCGGTCTGTGTCAGTCCCTTCTTTTGCATCGCTTCAGTAGCGTTTTCTATATTAAGTACTTTTTGCATGTGGTGAGTATATGACCAGGTCAAGTTTTGTCAAGTTAAGAGGACTTACTCAAAACCTAAATTATATAAAAATAATCATTAATTCAAACAGTGGCATGAAAAGAGAAGACACCGATGAACAAAAGCCGCACTACAAATGATACTCACTTTGATTACTATGTTCATAGAATCTCAAGCTGATTTCGTTTTTTCCAACGGCACTACATTGGCAACCGTCAGAGATTGTAACTTCTCGCCCCAGGCTTGTAATACCACTAACTGCTCTTCAAGGTAATCGTGATGGTTGTATACCCGCAACATGCCTGGTAGCTGGTGGCCAACCGTCTTTTCAATCGCCACAATATCTAACCCCATTTCACTGCAACGACTGATAAAGGTGCGGCGCAGATCATGTGGTGAGAAACGCTCAAAATCATCCGGTAAGTTACGTTTAATTAGCGCACGTACTGCTGCGGGTTCCTGAACCTTATCGGCCAAAAGCTGAGGCCAAACAAGTTTCCATTTGCTTGGTACGCTCTCACGTTGCTCTTTAAGAAGCGCCAACAGGTAATCGCTTAATGGTACTTTCCGACTCTCCTGACTTTTGGTGTGGCGCTCCTCAGAGCTGGCAGGTAACAACCATACCTTTTCTTGCCAATCTATCTCACTCCAGCGCATTTCAAGCACGGCACTAATACGTTGCCCACACCCAAGCAAAAACTGCATTAAACGGACGTTTGAGGGCTCTGTACGCCAAGAAGGCAAACTGGTTAGCAAAGTCTTCAACTCTGAAAAGCTCAAGTTGCGTTTTGTGACCTTAGAGCCACCACCGACATCCTTGGATTTCAAATGTGGTGCAGGGTGAGCGCCGAGCATATTCAAAGCTAGCGCATGGTTGAGCACCTGATTGATTATTCTATGGCATGCACTAATCGCACCCGCCTTTCTTTTTCCACTCTCATCAACCTTGGCATCAAACACTTTATTGAGATCATGAATTCTCAACTCTTCTAGTTTGATGTGACCTAGAAACGGTTTGATATCGCGGGTGTAGGTCGCCCTCGCCTGCTCTCCCCGCAGCTGCTTAGATAAACGCTTTTCATCAAAACTGGCAAAAGCATCGTCAAAGGTTTTCGCTTCCTCTTGCTCGCGCTGCTCTCGCGCTAGTTCCAGCTTCGGATTCTTATTATTTTCCAGCCAACTGCGGTAACGCCCCGCTTCTGTTCGAGCCTGTTCAAGTGTCATCCCCGTTTCCGGTTTCAACTTAACATACCGCCCCATAGTGATTTTTTCGTGTTTTTTGCCAACCTGAAAGCGAAAGATCCAAGTCATAGTGCCCGTTGGGCGAACACGAATATTCAATCCTTCAATTTTCTTATCTGGAACTAAGTATTCTTTGTTTTGTGCTTTCAATGATTGCAACGTGGCATTGGTGCTAATTCGCTTGGTCATGGTTTAAAAACCTCTGCATTTCTGGGTACGGCGCGGGGTACGGGGAAAGACGAGTTTTCATTGTACGGCTAAAGACACCCCTGGACAATCAACAATTAAAATTCAAATAAAAACAATAAATTAAAATACACATTTGGATTTTAGAAGACACCACAAGATTCAGAGTTCGATTTACCCACCACATGGAAGCGGGCGTGCTATTGGAACGCAAAGTGTAACCCACGGCGTCAAATACAAAAAAAGCGAGCTCAATGGCTCGCTTTTTAATTTGATTCGTTTTGCTTATTCCGCAGAAGTCTTCTTGCTGACAAAACCTAACTTCTTACCAATCCATGCGAGTAAAATCATTGAAACCATGATCGCAAAGAAGTTTGAGCCTGCTTCTGGGTATTGCGCTTTAATAAACGCAGAGTGACCAAACGCACCTACGAAGAAACACGCCAAGCCAACTAATGGGATATCTTCTGATACCGGATTATTTAGGTACTCTTGGTAAAGAGCTTGTACAGCCAGTACGAGTGCAATCAATGGGAAGATTGAAAAAGACACTTCACTCATGGTCAACCATGACAACAAAGCATCACCACACATACCTGCAACCAGTGCCAAAATCAGCGTTTTCTTTTCAGATTTATTTCCATTCGACATTATTCTATCCCGCCTTTTAATCGGTTACGTTCACGTTCTTTGCGATACCAATAGGCCCCTTTGGCTATCATTCGCAATTGCATGATCAATCGCTCGGCGAGTTCATCGCGCTCACGTCGATCTAAATCTAAAGCTTCAGCGCCCGAACTGAAAACCAAAGTCACAGACGCTTCTGCTTGAGTATACGCCTCTTCTCTGGTCACGCCGGTGCTCATTAAATACTCGGTTAATTCTGCCGCAAAATGCTGGATTTCTCGAGCAACAGCGGTACGAAATTCAGCAGAAGTGCCGGAGCGCTCACGCAACAACAAACGAAAAACGTTCGGACTACTTTCAATGAATTCCATAAAGGTTTCGACCGAGGTACGAATTACGCTACCTTCTTTCACAATACGTTGACGCGCCTGACGCATCAGTTGGCGTAGTAGCAAACCGCCTTCATCAACCATGGTTAAGCCTAGCTCATCCATATCTTTGAAGTGACGGTAAAAAGAAGTCGGTGCAATCCCTGCCTCTCGGGCGACTTCTCGCAAGCTAAGGCTGGAAAAGCTGCGATCCGCACTTAACTGACTAAATGCCGCATCGATCAATGATCGACGTGTCTTCTCTTTTTGCTGTGCGCGGATTCCCATCGATTTCATTCTTAACTTGCTCTTTTTCTGTAGGGTACAAGAGCCTCAATATAACGCAATTTGCTCCTACGGAGAAAGATATGTTGCTTCGCTCGCTCTGAGCGCCGAGAACGTTACTATTGGCATGCATCTAATTGCAATGTTCTCGATGCAATTTATAGACATACAACATACCAAATCACCCTTTTGGTCGATTCTGCGTGATCACTTCCACTCTCTAACAGGCATTACGTGTACCAATAGAGTAAATGAGTTAAAATCGCGCTAAAGCAATGTTAAGCAAATATAACAAGGAAGGCATCATGGCGCATGTTAATCACTATGACGTGATCGTAATCGGTAGTGGCCCTGGCGGAGAAGGGGCTGCAATGGGATTAACCAAAGCGGGACTGAATGTTGCCATTGTCGAGAAAGAAAGCAGTGTCGGCGGCGGTTGTACTCACTGGGGTACCATTCCATCAAAAGCACTGCGTCATGCCGTTAGCCGCATCATCGAATTTAATAGCAACCCGCTATTTTGTCGAAACAACACCAGCGTTCATGCAACATTTTCTGACATTTTAGGTCATGCTAAATCGGTCATTGATAAGCAAACTCGACTTCGTCAGGGCTTTTATGACCGTAACTCATGCACACTTTTGTTCGGAACCGCGCGATTTATCGATAACTACTCAATTGCAGTGATGCAAAGCGACGGTACAGAAGAAATCTATTCTGCGGATAAGTTTGTCATCGCGACGGGTTCTCGCCCGTATCAGCCTAACGACGTAGATTTCTTGCATGAGCGCATCTACGACAGTGATTCCATTTTGAGCCTGAAACACGACCCTCGCCATATCATCATTTACGGTGCGGGCGTTATCGGTTGTGAATACGCTTCTATCTTCCGCGGCCTTGGAGTGAAAACCGACCTTATCAATACCCGAGACCGCTTGTTGGAGTTTTTGGATAACGAAGTGTCAGATGCGCTGTCTTACCACTTCTGGAACAGTGGTGTGGTAATTCGTAATGATGAGACCTATGAAAAAATCGAAGGCACAGAAGATGGCGTGATTATTCACCTACAATCTGGCAAGAAGATGAAGGCAGACTGCTTGTTGTATGCGAATGGTCGAACAGGTAACACCGATAAGTTGAATTTGGGTGCAGTGGGTCTGGAAGCGGACTCTCGCGGACAACTAAAAGTAAACCGTAACTACCAAACCGATATCGAACACATTTACGCTGTAGGCGATGTCATCGGTTACCCTAGCCTTGCAAGCGCCGCTTATGACCAAGGGCGATTTGTCGCACAAGCCATTACGAAAGGTCAGGCAGAAAACTACCTGATTGATGATATTCCAACGGGTATCTACACCATCCCAGAGATTAGCTCTGTGGGTAAAACCGAGCAAGAGCTAACAGCTGCGAAAGTACCGTATGAAGTAGGACGCTCTTCGTTCAAGCATCTAGCTCGTGCACAGATCGCAGGGAAAGACATCGGTAGCTTGAAGATATTGTTCCATCGTGAAACCAAAGAAATTTTAGGGATTCACTGTTTTGGCGAACGTGCCGCGGAAATTATCCACATCGGTCAAGCCATTATGGAGCAAAAAGGCTCAGCGAATACCATCGAGTATTTCGTCAATACCACCTTCAACTATCCAACAATGGCCGAAGCGTATCGTGTCGCTGCGTTGAATGGTTTGAACCGCTTGTTCTAATCTATGCTTCTTGATAGCAGACAGAAAAACAGCAGGCTTGGACCTGCTGTTTTTATATCAACATTGTGCGAGGAAGGTATCCTTGTGCCATTGGTAGAGAAAGATAACCCCTAAACCAATACCCCGCATCAACATAAAGCTCGTCATTGCAAACCACAGCGCGTGATTTTCCCACTCGGCGAATAAGTAAAAGACAACAAAGAAACTGCTGGTCGCGACAAACATACTATTGCGCATGTCTTTGCCTTTGGTTGCACCGACAAAAATGCCATCCAATAGAAAGCACCACATCGACGCAAGTGGCATCACCACCAGCCAAGGTAGATACACCGCTGCTTGCTGTTGTACCGCCTCAATTGAAGTGATCATGGCGATCAACTGCGATCCCGCCAAACCAAAGAGCGCGGTCAGTCCTAAACAAATAACCAAACTCCAAAAGAAAGTGCCGACAAGCGATTCACTCAATTGTTGCCTATCTTTGGCACCAATCGCCTTCCCGACCATGGCCTCCATTGCGTAAGCAAAGCCATCCATGCCATACGAGATAATCATCAGGAAGCTCATCAGAACCGCATTTGCAGCGACAACCTCATCACCAAAGCTCGCACCTTGGAACGTCATAAAGCTAAAAGCCGCTTGCAGACACAAAGAGCGCAAGAAAATATCGCGATTCAATTTCACGAAGCGCCCTAAACCGTGTTGAGTGCTGGCTAGCAACTTTTGAGGTGATGGTAATTGTCTCTCTCGCCAGGTTTTCCAGACACACATGAGACCAAAACCCATGCCTGAGTAGTCAGCAATCACCGATGCCAGCGCAGCGCCTTCTACTTTCCACCCCAAACCAATCACAAACAACAAATCGAGGGCAATATTCGTCACGTTGGTGATGATCACCATCCACATTGGTGCTTTGGAATTTTGCGTCCCGAGCAGCCACCCCAACAACACAAAGTTCATTAGCGCAGCGGGGGCACTCCACACACGGATAGAGAAATATTGCATGCCGTAGTGTTTTACCTCTGCGCTGGCGTCACTCCAGCCAAAGATCAAATCAGCAATCGGGTTATGGGCAATAAGGAAGACTAACGCAAACAGCAGCGCCATAAGTGAGCCTTGCATAAACACCAAGGCAAGTTGCTTTCGGTCTTCACCGCCATAGGACTGCGCCGCCAACCCAGTAGTCGACATACGCAAAAAACCAAGCAGCCAAAACGTCACGCTGATCATGGTGCTGCCCAACGCAACACCACCCAAATACCAAGCGTGGTCTAGATGACCAATCACCGCAGCATCGACCAAACCGAGCAATGGAACAGTAATATTCGACAGCACCATAGGTATCGCTAAAGCTAAGACTTGGCGATGAACTTTTGGGTTAGATAAAGGAGAGAAGATTGAATTTATCACAGGCACCTCATCAGTAAGATCGACGAGTGTACCTGAGCGCTTAACGACTAGCCAATTACCACTTGATATGAACGAGGACTGGCGTGAGGCGATGCTTCAACATTGGAATCTTATTAAGCCAACGCTGCCAAGCTTTCCAACGAGAACAGAATCTATCGAATGGCGAAAAAGCTTTCACCCACTGTGCCCATGGTAACCATTGCAATATCTGTTCTGCGGGCGATTCAAAGCCATGTGCATAGCGATCAGAGCCAAGCTTTTGTCCCCACTTGGTTTCCGTTAAATCTCCTGCCAGCACCATACACAGTTCAGCAGAGACAAAATATCGACCCAAGGTTTGAATAAATTTCGCGACTTGACGCTCTGTGCAATCGAGCAGTGCCATTTCACATAAAATGAGTACCGGTGCTTGCTCTGGAATGGCTAACGTCTCTAGCCACGACATTTCATCCACACTGCCACAGCGATGTTCATAACGTTCATTTTTGTGGAACAAGCGCTGACGCCATACCAAATTTTCCGTCACATCCAGCTCTATCCAATGGCAGCGTCCATTATCCAAACGATAAAAGCGGGTATCCAACCCAGCTCCAACATTGATTATCCAGGCATCGGGATACTGCTGTAAGAAGTGGTTAACCTGCTGGTCACAAAGCTGAGTCAGCGTCACGTGCAGCAATTGCTTCTGCGCAATATCACCACTCAAACAATCCGGCGCCATCTTACAGCTCAAACACGCTTTAGCAGCTATCGGATCGTACACCAAGCCATTGTCGACCATGCTTTCACGGCTACGCAATAACAGTGGCTTCAATAGATGGTTAGGAACTTGATGTTTAGACTGAGACATGGGCATTTCCTGCGCCAGAGAGAAAACATAGACATTAATAAAGATGATAATGAATATCAATTACATTATCAAGCTTATAAATTGGTCAAAACAAACAAGGTCAAGATGATGAGCAAGCTTTTGGAGGAAGTAGAAAAAGAGAAAAGAAGAGAAAAGACAAAACAGCCCAGATCAACTGGGCTGCTTAAATACACTTACATCCAATCGGTATTACGAATAATACCAACGGCTAAGCCTTCAATCGTAAGGTGCTGAGACGTTAAGTCCACTTGGATTGGGGCAAACTCTTCATTCTCAGCATGCAGTAATATGGTTGAACCTTTGCGCTCCAAACGCTTCACAGTCACATCATCATCAACACGCGCAACGACAACTTGACCGTCTCTCACGTCTTGGGTTTTATGCACCGCGAGCAGATCGCCATCCATAATCCCGATGTCTTTCATACTCTCGCCATTTACACGAAGTAAGAAATCCGCTTGCGGTTTGAACATCGCAGGATCGACTTGGTAGTGCGCCTCTACGTGCTCTTGAGCCAGAATTGGCTCACCCGCTGCAACTTGACCAATCAATGGCAAACCCTGCTCATCATTGGCTGCGTCTTCAAGCAGGATACGAATCCCACGAGAAGCGCCTGGAATAATTTCAATTGCTTGCTTACGAGCAAGCGCTTTTAGGTGTTCCTCTGCGGCATTCGCAGAGCGGAAGCCAAGCTCACGCGCAATCTCTGCACGAGTTGGTGGCATTCCGGTGTCGTCGATTTTACTTTTAATCAAATCGAAGACTTGTTGTTGGCGTGGCGTTAACGGCTTCATGTCTCACCTGTCTTTTTATACAGTTAACTGTGAGTATATCCAGTAAATGCTCAAATGAAAACCCAATTGGTTGTTTTTTAATTTATTTGTGGAGAGCTTTCAGCTTACCGATTAAGTTCATTCTTTATTCGTTTAAAACACCGACTTTTCAGTTAATCAAGTCAAAGCAATAACTTAGGGGTTCGACTAATTTACAGCCAATAAAATTAAAAGGTTTGACCAGTTTCTGGTATCCTTGCAGCGCTTAAATTTTATCGCCTAGGCTTATTTCTATTGCCGTACTCATCTCTTTTTATAGAGAAGACATGCAAAGCGGAAACTGAAATAAGGTTAGGCCTGTTTGAATACCTATTGAGGCTGTGAACTTTATGTCTTCTGGACAATCATTTTCACGTTCATTACTAAAACTACCTTTATCGGTACTGGTAAAGGGCACCACAATCCCGTCGAACCCGATTGAAGATCTGAACATCGACCTAACTAAACCGATTGTATATGCCCTGCCGTTCCGCTCGAACGTGGATTTGCTGACACTGCAAAAACAAGCCATGAGCCTTGGTCTACCCGACCCGCTCAGCCCGCTGGAAATCAATGGCAAAACGCTGAACCGTTTCGTCTTTATCGCTGCGCGTCCAACTGTGATGAACAACGATAATGATGTCCCAACCGATTCTGTCTCTCTGTTCACTGACTTACTGGAACTGCACAAACTGGATAGTGAGTTGGATGTTCAAATGATCCCTGCAACCGTGCTTTGGGGGCGTAAGCCAGGTAAAGAAGAGAACCAAAAGCCTTACCTTCAACCGATGAATGGTCCGCAAAAAGCCAAAGCGGTAATGGCGGCGGGACGCGACTGCTTAGTTCGCTTTAGTCCCGTGGTATCTCTGCGTTATATGGCAGACTCTCACGGTACCGACAGCGCAATTGCGCACAAACTGGCTCGCGTGGCGCGTATCCACTTCTCACGCCAGAAACTGGCTGCTTCAGGCCCAAACCTGCCACAACGCCAAGTGTTGTTTGCTCGTTTACTAAAGTCTCCAGCTATTGAACTGGCGATTGCTGACGAAGCCAAGAGCAAAAACATCTCGATTGATAAGGCACGTAAAGAAGCCCACGACATCATGGATGAAATCGCTGCCGACTTCTCCTATAGTCTGGTGAAAAACGGCGACCGCATCCTGAGTTGGTTATGGACAAAACTATACCAAGGTTTGCACATCAATAACGCCTCGACTGTGCGTCGTTTAGCGCAAGACGGCCACGAAATTGTGTACGTTCCTTGTCACCGTAGTCATATGGACTACCTGCTGTTGTCTTATGTTTTATACCATGAAGGCATGGTGCCTCCGCACATTGCGGCAGGCATTAACTTGAACTTCTTCCCGGCCGGTCCGCTTTTCCGTCGTGGTGGGGCGTTCTTTATTCGTCGTAGTTTTAAAGGCAACAAACTGTACTCAACCATTTTCCGTGAGTATCTAGCTGAGCTGTTTGCCAAAGGCTATTCAGTCGAGTACTTCAGTGAGGGTGGTCGTTCACGTACAGGTCGCTTACTGCAAGCGAAAACGGGTATGCTGGCTATGACCATCCAAGCAATGCTACGTGGTCTAAACCGCCCAGTAACACTAGTGCCGGTCTACATCGGCTACGAGCACGTGATGGAAGTGGGCACTTACGCGAAAGAGCTGCGTGGCAAACGCAAAGAGAAAGAAAACGCAGGGCTTGTACTGCGTACTCTGCGTAAACTGCGTAACTTTGGTTTGGGCTATGTGAACTTCGGTGAGCCAATTCAGCTCAACCAATACTTGAACGAGCATGCTCCTGAGTGGACGAAAGACATCGACAGCATGGGTGGTAACAAACCACAATGGATGAATCCTGTGGTCAACGACCTTGCTAATAAGATGATGACGCACATCAATGATGCGGCGGCAGCAAACGCGTTGACCTTGTGTGCAACCGCACTGCTTGCTTCTCGTCAACGTGCACTTTCTCGTGACTCGCTGATCAATCAGATCGAGTGTTACTTAAAGCTACTCAAAAATAATCCGTACTCAAGCACCTCCACTATCCCTACCGAAAGTGCTGAGGAGTTGGTTGATCATGCAATTTCGCTTGATAAGTTCGTGATTGAAACCGATAGCATGGGTGACATCATTTCGCTGGACCGTAGCCAATCGATCCTGATGACTTACTATCGCAACAACATCATTCACTTGTTCGCTCTGCCGTCATTAATTGCCCAAATGCTCATTCGTCAGCGCAACCTTTCGGTAGCCAAGATTCAAGCGAATGTCGCACAAATCTACCCATTCTTGAAGAAAGAGTTGTTCTTAAGTTACCAAGAAGACGAGTTGGATGAATTGGTCGTTAAAACACTGCATGAATTTGCCGATCAGAAAATGATTAGTCTTGATGGTGATAAGCTAGAGATCAATCAATCGAACAACCAGCCTTTGGTTCTGTTAGGTCGAACGATAACTGAAACGCTGCAACGCTACTCTATCGCGATGAACTTGCTTGTTGCTTACCCTGAACTCGGTAAATCGGACCTAGAGCAGAAGAGCCAAGATATTGCTCAGCGCCTAGGGCGTTTGCACGGTATTAATGCGCCAGAATTCTTCGATAAAGGTGTGTTTACCGCGATGTTCAATACGCTCAAACAGCAAAAATACCTCGATAACGATGGTAACTGTGACACGAAGAAAACGCAGCAATTTGCACGACTACTGTTCACTCTGCTTTATCCAGAAGTGAAACTGACGATCGAAGAGAGTATTCACCAACTTCGGTCGTAACCGTTTTATCTTCTTTCAATAAGAAAAAAGGCATCCAATCGGATGCCTTTTTCTATTTCTTCGCTTACCAAAATGCGACCAGTAACCCTATCGCTATCACCATGCCAACATAATTGTTGTTAAGGAAAGCCTTAAAGCACAACTCACGCTCACGGTGACGAATTAAGTGCTGCTGATAAACAAACAACGACGCTGCAATCAAAAGGGTCCAGTAGTAACTTTGTCCCAATTGATAGAACTGCCCTAACCAAACCAACATCGCGAGTGTAATCAGTTGCAACACACCAATAATAAGCTTGTCATGACGACCAAACAGAATTGCCGTCGATTTAATGCCAATCTTTAGATCATCATCTCGGTCTACCATCGCATATTGAGTGTCGTACGCAATGGTCCACAAAGCGTTAATGAGGAACAAAAACCAAACAATCAATGGTAATTCCCCAGTTTGTGCAGCCCAAGCCATTGGAATCGCCCAGCTAAAAGCCAAGCCTAAAAATAGCTGTGGAATATGAGTGTAACGCTTCATAAATGGATAGATGAACGCCAACACAATACCAGCGAAGGATAGCTGAATCGTCAGCGGGTTCATGGTCAGCACTAACAAAAACGAGCTGATACCCAAAACCAAAAATAATCCAATCGCTTCTTTTGCTGTCACTTTCCCTGATGGCAGTGGACGTTGTTTGGTACGTTTTACATGGCCGTCGACTTTGCGGTCAGCAAAATCATTAATCACGCACCCCGCACTACGCATTAGGAATACCCCCAATACAAACACGATAAATACATCCCAACTCGGCATCCCTTGGGCTGAGATAATTAGCGCCCAAATCGTTGGCCACATCAGTAACAGTGAACCAATCGGGCGATCCATGCGCATCAGTTGCCAATATGCTTTGGCTTTTTCTGCGGACATTTACACTGTCTCCTTAGCGTAAACTGGTGAATTAGATAAGAATAACTCGGCGACTAGCATCGGTTTGTGATTCATCCACAACCTTGAGCGTCGCGCTAACAAACGTCCTTCTGGTACGGCTACCCATCCCATTTGCAAAGAGTCCCGCTCAACGTTATCTGCGCTGAACACAGTTAGTCCTAATGGGATATCCCCTTGTTGAGCCAAATCGTACTGCTGATCAACTAAGGTTGAGCGAGGAATCAATGTCCGCCCAATAACCCAGTTATTATTGTCACCGCACAAAATTACCTCTCTCAGTAAGCAATCTTGTTCGGACAATAACTGGCTTTCGTCCTGTTTTAATGTCGCTGCTGTGACGATCTGATTTTGTAGCAATTCTACCGTTAACGCTTGGCAGTGCTGTTTTAAACGACGTGACAAAGACCCTTGCTCTTCAAGCCAGTGCTTGGCAAATTCATTTGGAAATTCGAATTCTTCGGGGTTTTGCCACTCTACTTCCAATAAAGAAGCAAGATAGAGTGATGTTGGCTGATTCATACTAGTATTCAATTGGAGGCTTTATGCGTACAATAAAGCAACAACTTACCGTCCATAGTAATGTATGTAACCGTAAGTTCCGTTATTTGTTATAGACGGCCCATTGTATCAAGACTGAAGCGATTCGAATATCGCGATCCAGAGAAAGAAAAGTTAGAAATATGTACAAACGTTATATAGCCCAAATTATTTTTGCGTTAACCATACTATTCGCCGCACCAAGTTGGGCTGAAACGGAAGAAGCTGGACCTAAGTTGGCATACTTTACCCTAGAGCCTGACCTCACTACTAACTTTTATACCAAAGGCAAAAAGTTAGGTTATGTGCAAGTGCGCATCGACATCATGGTAATGAGTCAACAAGATTTATCAGTTGTTGAGCATCACCAACCTTTGATTCGCGATGCAGTGATTGAATTATTGGGTAAGCAAACAGAAGATACGATTAAGTCCCTGTCTGGCCGAGAAGATCTGCGCAAAACCTTAGTGACGACCCTCAACGAAACGCTTTTGCCTGAAACAGGTAAAACCATCATTGCCGATTTGTTGTTTACAAAATACCTTTATCAATAAACCCAAATCCGTTTTGAACATAAAAAAAGACCGCTCTTGAGCGGTCTTTTCATTTCATCTGCTTTAGGCTTGCTGTTGGTATTTCATCTTGCCTGAATCAAACAGCGCAATCGCCATCCCCGACAGTAGCCCAACTAAGTGAGCGGTGTTTGCAATCGCCATAAATGGCTGCACAAAACCAAGAACTAACCATACCAACATAAAGACGATAATTGGCTTGGGTAGCGTAAGGCCTAAATGTGGCAAGCGGTAACCCAATATCCACAAATAACCAAGCAGTGCATAGACCACGCCAGACAAGCCGCCGAAGTTAGCCCCTTCAACATAGAACTGGCCTGCCCCTGAAAGCGCTGCCGACACCACAAAGAGTTGCAATAGCTTACCGGAACCGAGACGACGTTCGATGTCGCCACCCAACTGCCACCACCATAGTAAGTTAAACACGATGTGAGTTACTGAAAAGTGCAGTAACGCATGACTTAGCCATCGCCACACTTGCCATTGTTGCCCCTCAAAAGCCGGGAAGTGCAACAACTTAAACACGCCATTGCCAAAGCCAAACATTTGTAACAAGTAGATGATGATACAGACTGTCATGATCAGCAAAGTCATGGGGCCAGCTTTCGCTTTGACCATGCTTATGATACTCGGGCTGGAATAATGAAATGTGCTCTTACGAGTATCGGCAACGTCCCACGAGGCGGCGCTGTATTTTGAATCAGACGGGTTAGCAAGGAACAGCTTAAGTTCGGCTTCCGCTTCTATTTCATGCTGGCTATCAGTCAGCCACAGCGCAAATTGCCCATCCACTTCTGGCATCATTTCGATGTCAATTTGGCGAGAGGCCATATAATCAATAAAGGCTTGCGCCATACGTGGATTATTTAACGTTACCAATCTCTTCATTAACTTCTCACTATCGGTAGTTCTGCTCGATGCCAGGCTTCAAAGCCACCATCTACACTGTACACCTGTTCAAAGCCTTGGTTAACCAAATATTGCGCCGCACCTTGGCTACTAATGCCGTGGTAACACATCACTAGAATAGGTTGTTCGAACTCCACTTCATCCATAAACGCAACGATCGTATCGTTAGTTAAGTGATACGCGGACTCCGCATGCGCAACGGCAAACGATTGAGGGTCACGGATATCTACAAGCTTCGCATCACCCTGCTCGAGCAGCGCTTGCGCACCTTGTACATCGATATGCTTAAACTGATCCATTTACTTTCTCATTGTCTTATTAATATACCCAAGCAACCTCGAACCTAACGTACTAATCAGCGCCCGTGGTACAGCATAAAATCCATATTTGAAGCTGCTTGGGTATACTGCCGCTATTGTAACCTATCCAACGGCAAACTTAGACACATGGATAATCAGGGTTTTCAAAAGTGTACACATTCCAACCATTTGTGGATAAAGCTGTGAATTGCGTTGATAAAGTGTATTTGGATCTTTTGATCCACAATATGTAGTGATGATCCTGATCTAACTGTGTGTATATCTATAACTATCCCCAGATGGAAAAGTGCTTGAATCCCTTATTTTGTCCGGGTTTCGAACAGTTGATAAATAATTACTTCACAGAGTTATACACAGGTAGCACATAAAATCCGGATCGCAAACGCTATCGATTTTCGATCGACAATAAAAAAGCCGAGATCACATGATCTCGGCTTTCTATGAAAATCTTACTTTCAATTAGCAGTGGAAATTAAAATTCACCCACGGCCAATTTTAGTTTCTTCATTGCATTTTTTTCTAGCTGGCGAATACGCTCGGCGGAAACACCGAACTCATCAGCTAAGTCTTGCAATGTTGCTTTCTCATCATCTAACCAACGAGAACGCACGATGCGCTGACTACGCTCATCCAAACTCGCTAATGCATGACCCAAGCGATTGTTGGTGTGCATTTCCCAGTTGGCGGCTTCAATATTGTCGGCCACATCAGACGATTTGTCTTCTAGGTATAGCATCGGCGCTGTGTAAGCGTTTGAGCTGTCGTCTTCATCAGTTGGCATATCAAAGGTTGAATCCACCGCCGCTAAGCGTGATTCCATCTCGCGAACTTCAGAAGGCTCAACACCTAACTCGCGCGCAACGGTTTCCACTTCACCGTTGTTAAACCAACCCAAGCGCTTTTTCGACTTACGCAGGTTGAAGAACAATTTACGTTGCGCTTTAGTGGTCGCAATTTTCACGATACGCCAGTTACGTAGCACGTATTCGTGGATCTCTGCTTTGATCCAGTGGACAGCAAAAGAAACCAAGCGAACCCCTACTTCTGGGTTAAAACGCTTAACGGCTTTCATTAGACCGATGTTACCCTCTTGCACAAGATCCGCCATTGGCAAACCGTAGCCAGAGTAACCACGAGCAACGTGAACAACGAATCGTAGGTGCGAAAGAATTAGACCTTTTGCAGCCTCAATCTCACCTTTATAGTGTAATCGTTCTGCCAGCTCACGCTCTTCGTCTGCAGTCAGCATTGGGTAGCTGTTTACTGAGCGAATATAGCTATCAAGGCTATCTTGCGTGACTAGAGCCATCGGATACGCTTCTTTTGTCATTCAATTCCTCATCAATCTCTGATCTGGAGCATTACATTGCAATTTAGCTTCGATATCTTGAACTCAAAATGAACAAGTTTCAAGAAGGGGAAGCAATTATCCATAAACATTTGGTCTAAGCAAGGGTTCAAAATTAGCTAGTGCTAATGAAATCCAAGTAATAAGACCGCCATCACTTAAACTGGTTCAATTTCTTTTAAATGTCGTTGCGCAGAAAAACGCGCCGCAATACATCCCAAAAGACTCCCAATGATGATTAATAACAAAGATTCATCCCAACTTAGACCAATCAGGCGGAACTGGCTATCGTACAACGCAGCAAGGTCTTCCACCGCACTATTCATGACAATGGTCACTAAAGCCGTTACCAACCACGCAATAGTGGCACCTAACACGCCAAACCACATACCTGTGTACAAGTAAGGGCGCAGAATAAAACTGTCCGTCGCACCGATCAGTTTCATGGTTTGAATCTCTTCTTTATTCGCCAGCACATTAAATCGCAATGTATTGCCAACGATTAAAAATACCGCACCGAGCATCAGCACTGTCAGGGTAATGACAATAATACTCGCGAGAGTTTTGATGGCATCAAGACGCGCCAGCCAGTCTTCGTCAAGTCTCACGTCGGTCACATCTTGTTGCTCTCGAACGTCTTTGGCTAATGACTGAATATCACTTTTTAGCTCCGAATCTGGCGTAATCACCAACACACCAGGAAGCGCATAGCCACTTAAAAGACTGATAGCTTGGTCGAACCCTGCATATTGGCTTAAATCAGATAGACCTTGTTGCGGTGAAATATATTCTACCTCTTTTACCAAAGGCCAAGTTTCAATTTGATCTTTGAGAACCATAACTCGCGCATCCGGCATGCCTTCAACTAAGTAAGCACTAACTTGTGAAGGAGAAGCGACATCTTCCGCTGCCCCTGCAACGTTTTTCCCCAATAGATACAAACAAGCTGGCATGGCAAGTGCCATGGAGATGACCGCTAGGGTCAGAATGTTGCCTAGTGGTCGTTGCCATAAAGCGCTAAAAGAGGATTTAGCTTGTTTTGCGTGGACAGAGAAAAAACCATCGGTATTCGCACGCTTGGCACTGCGGCCTTTCCCCTTCTTTTGGGAGTGCTTGTTACCTGCCATAGTCTTCTACCTCACTTAGGAAGCCTTGGTTCAATTCAAAATGACGATACTGTGGGCGAGTGTTTACTAACCCCACATCGTGCGTGGCAAGTAGGATAGTCACGCCCGCACGGTTAAATTCTTCGAATAGACGCAACACACGGTTGGATAATTCTGGGTCAAGGTTACCCGTAGGCTCATCAGCCACCAGCAACGTTGGTCGATTAACCACAGCACGGGCAATACCGACGCGCTGTTGTTCACCACCAGAAAGTTGACTAGGTAGACAACGAGCTTTATCGAGTAAGCCCGTTTTATCTAACGCCGCAGAAACACGGCGTTTGATTTCGTTTTCAGAAATCGATTCGATACGCATTGGTAGAGCGACATTGTCGTACACACTGCGATCCATCAATAGGCGATGATCTTGAAAAACAATCCCAATATTGCGGCGCAAAAAAGGGATGTCTTTGCCTGGAATACGCGTGATGTCGTGGCCATTAAAATGGATTTTGCCATCGGTTGGTCGCTCTATCGCGCAGATCAATTTCAGCAAGGTACTTTTACCAGCCCCGGAATGTCCGCCTAAAAACGCCATTTCACCGCGCCTCAGGTGAAAATCGACTTTTTGCAGTGCTTGTCGACCACCTCGGTAAGCTTTGCTTACTTGCTGAAATTTGATCACCGTTGATTTCCTCTAACTCTTTTTATTCTTCACGACTAAACAGTGCGTCAATAAACTCTTGAGTTTCAAATGGACGCAAGTCTTCGATACCTTCACCCACACCAATGTAACGAATTGGAATACCGAACTGATCAGCAATAGCGAAAATTACGCCGCCCTTGGCTGTACCATCCAGCTTAGTCAAAGTAATCCCGGTTAGAGGGGCAACATCACTGAAAAGTTTCGCTTGGCTAATGGCATTTTGTCCTGTACCTGCGTCAAGCGTTAGCATGATCTCATGTGGTGCAGATTCATCAATTTTCTTCATCACACGTACAATCTTACGCAGCTCTTCCATTAGGTTCGCTTTGTTCTGTAGACGACCTGCTGTATCAGCAATCACCACATCCACACCACGTGCTTTTGCCGCTTCAATCGCATCATAGATAACAGAGGCACTGTCTGCGCCAGTATGTTGAGCAATCACAGGAACATTATTACGTTCACCCCACACTTGTAGCTGCTCAACCGCTGCGGCACGGAAAGTATCTCCCGCTGCAAGCATCACTTTTTTGCCTTGAGTTTGGAACTGCTTCGCTAGCTTACCGATGGTCGTGGTTTTACCCACGCCATTTACACCCACCATCAAGATGACGTAAGGCGTTTTGTTGCTATCGATTTCTAGTGGCTGTTCGACTTTAGAAAGAATCTCAGCCATTTCTTCTTTCAACAAACCATAAAGGGCTTCGCCGTCTTTCAGATCGCCACGTGTGGCTTTTTCTGTCAGGTTGTTGATGATTTTTGTTGTGGTATTCATGCCCACATCAGCAATAAGCAGTTGCTCTTCTAGCTCTTCAAATAAGTCTTCATCGATTTTCTTACCGCTGAACAGACCGAAGAAGCCAGCACCAATATTTGCTTTTGTTCGGCTTAGGCTGCGTTTAAGACGAGCAAAAAAGCTTTCTGTTGGCTTTTCTTGTTCTTGAACACGAGGCGCGGCCGATACGACTTCTGGCTCTTCTGCTTCTGCTTCTGCTTCTGCTTCTGCTTCTGCTTCTGCTTCTGCTTCTGCTTCTGCTTCTGCTTCTGCTTCTGCTGGGGCAGCCTCTGATTGTTTCTCTTCTTCTTCAAGTTCTGGTGTTGCTTCCGCTTGCTCAGCAACCGCTTCGGTTTGCTGCTCTTCAGAAGGCGCTTCCACTGCTTCTTCTTTTACTGTTTCTTCAGTTTTTGGTTTTGGGCTTTGTTCTTCGTCACCAAAACCTAGCCACGAAAGTAATCCGCGCTTCTTTTTTTCCGTCATCTGGGGCTATCCTAGATTGTTCTTTTATCTATTAATGACTCTTTTTTGACAAGATTATTATCTGTCTAAAAAAGGCTAATGACAAAGTTCTGAAAACTTTCCGATTAGGTAATTCTAATCTTATTAGTGTTACACTCTGTCATCTTGAATATTCTGGGCTGTATCCAAGCTCCAAGCTCATTGCTTGGGCGATTAGATATAGTATCACTTTATTAGCGGTCAAAAAATCTATGGTAAGACGTCGCCAGCAAAACTCATCACAAAAAAAGCCAACAACGGGCTTTGTTCGCATTATTAGTGGCTTATGGAGAGGCAGAAAACTTCCTGTACACGATGCTGAAGGCTTACGCCCCACGACCGATCGCGTCAAAGAAACGCTGTTTAACTGGTTAGCTCAAGATGTACCACAGGCAAAATGTCTCGACTTGTTTGCTGGCTCTGGCGGCTTGGGATTTGAGTCAGCTTCGCGCCAAGCAGAGCAAGTGACCATGGTTGAGCTAAACCCACAAGCTTTCCAACAGTTACAAAAGAATGTTGCCTCTCTTAACGCGAACAACATCCAAGTGGTAAATACCGACGCACTGAGTTTTTTGAAGCAACCGGGTTCTGCTCACCATGTGGTGTTTATTGACCCACCGTTTCGCAAAGGTCTATTGGATGAGACCGTGGCTCTGCTAGAACAAAATGGCTGGCTCGCGGAAGATGCGATGATTTATATTGAAACAGAAAAAGAACTCAATATTGCCGACTTACCAGAAAACTGGCAATTACATCGGGAAAAAACAGCAGGCCAAGTGAGCTATCGTCTGTACGAACGTACCTCCGCATAACGCCTCGATTTAAAAGGATACTTAAATGAAAGCACTAATTATGCTGGCCAAAGCGGCTATCGCCTTTGTTTGGTTAGTATTAATCCTAAATATTTTTATGCCCTTTCCCGGCAATGCCGCGATTGCGCTTTACATCATGACCGCTTTTTTGTTCATCATGCACGGTTTACAAATGGCCATCTTCATTGGTGCATTTGGCGACAAAATAAAAATGAGCAGTTGGGAAAAATATTCAATCCTGATTTTTGGTATTTTTGCCCTACTCGATATTCGTCGTAAACACATGATGTAATCGCTCAGATACGAAAAAGCCGCTCTTGTGAGCGGCTTTTTTTCTGCGTTTCGTTCGTCACCCAATGTAACTTTTTACACCATCCAAGAACATTTGAGTGGAGATCATCACCAGTAACAAGCCCATTAAGCGTTCTACCGCCTTCAAGCCACGTTCACCCAACAAGCGATTAAAGAAGCCATAAAACATCAGTATAAAAAATGTTGCGCCCCACGCAATTACGACTGATGCTGACATTTCCAACATTTTCTCTGGATGTTGCGAAGACAGTAAAAGCAAGGCTGCAATCACTGAAGGGCCTGCGATCATAGGAATGGCCATCGGAACAATAAAGGGCTCCTCGCCTGCTGCCAGTCCAGTGATGCTGCCAGCACTCGGGAAAATCATCTTAATCGCAATAATGAAGAGAATAATGCCACCAGAAATGCTGAGCGTTTCTGGCTGGACATGCAAAAAACTTAAGATGCTTTGTCCTGCAAACAGAAATAGCATCAAGATCAGTAAGGCAAACAGTAGTTCACGAATCAATACCTTACGACGACGCTTGGGGTCGATATGTTTGAGAATAGACAACACAATCGGCAAGTTACCGAGAGGGTCCATGATTAGAAACAGCATGGTCGCTGCAGAAAGAATGTCCATATTCTGGCCTCACCTAAAAAATGGCGGCCAGTGTATAGCAAACTGACAACATGAGTATATGACTGAGGGCGAAAACACCATATTCACCCTCGATCTTAGCCGCCGTTTAGTGATTGCAAACTCGCGCCATATTGACCACAAACTTACCTTCAAGCTCACGAATTTTGTCGCGCTTGAGCAAAAATGCTAGTAATGCATCTAAGTCTAGATCATTCAGTTTACAGGTGTGAAAGCGAACGCTAGCGCCAAAGTGCTGTGTGAGGGCTTCGCGATCCATTGGCGTTTCTCTAAGTAGGTTTAGCAGCTCGTGAGCATGGATTTCACTCATTATTGACTCCAGTTATTAAGAACAATGCGTTCAGTTTACTGAAATCCTCAAGAGCTGCTTTGACTTAAATTAGTAAATGATTGAGGCAACAATGAGGGCATGAGCAAAAAAGTAACTGCCACTCACCCACAAATAGGCGTGTTTCATCGGTTTTCGATAACCGTGTATCGCGTATGCCAGCGCCGAATAGATCAGAACTAAGGTTCCGCTAAAGCCGATAGCATTGGCGTAACTCGGCACTTGTAACCAAACTTCACCGGCAGCCCAAGCAAGTTGAACCAGCATCATCCCCATGATCACAACGGGGAATACCAGAGAGTCGAGTTGAGGTAGCAACAAAAAGAACGCTACGATACTCGCTGCAAGCAGCAGGGCCAACAGCCACCAGACAATCTCACCATTAAGCTGCACCCAAAATGACTTGCTGTAGCATACCTGGGCAACCAGATAAGCCGTAAAATAGATTAGCTTACGAGTTTTAAACGAGTGCAGCGTATCTGCCACCATAGACACAATAAGCCCACCCGCAATCCAGTAGGTATATGTTGCGGATGCACCTTGAGTTAACACCAACACAAGAAGAAGTAGTAGAGTAAAGATTTTAAACACGAGGGATTGTGTCGGGTTAGCTTGCTTTGCTCCCAACACGGAATACACACCTGATAGCCCTATCGCCAGCCAACTCCACATGCAGTATACACCTTTTACTTAAACTCGCCGCTAGTCTAGGTAGACCAGTTTTGATGTAAAGACGCAATCTACGAAAGTTGGATCTCGCTAGCGATTCGAAACATTTTGTAACCCTCAGCCTACGTAATAATAAAGCCGATGAGCCTGAATGATGCCACTAAACATTGGGGCCAAGCTTTGCTCATCAGCCGAACCCATCAAATCACACGACACAATAACCAACGCTTTCTAAAACTATTTAACTGAAAAACAGATAAGTGCTCCAGGTAAGCCGCCACTTCACAAACTGACGATTAAACCACCAGGATGTATGTAATGCAGGCAACAAGAATAAATAACAGACACAAAATAGAAAATAGTCTTAGTAGCGCCCTAAGAGAGGAAAAACTACTGATGACTAGGGGTAAAAACTAAGAAAACCGACCTTAATTCAGTAAAAAAAACATCAGACAAGAAAAGTAAGTCAATGATAAATAAAACCATAATTTCAATAATAGATAAAAGTGCGGACTTCATAAACCATAAAATCACTAAACACTTTTGAAGCCCATATTTTCTCATAAGGTAAGAAAATCTCACTCCATGCTTTCGATTTGACGATGCAACCTCATAGCACATTTTTTAATTTTCTCAATTTTTGAGAAATACAGACAAAATAAACACCCAACATACCATTCGAAACAAAAAACAATTACAAAGCCAACATCACAAACCATTTAACATTATAAAATCATACACTTAAAACAAAAAAGGATAGAAATAAAACAATGTGAACACTTTAAATACAGCACAAAAAACATAGTTTCATTAGTCAGAATCACGTAAAACCAGACAAGTTAAGTGTGGTTTTTGAAAAGATTAATGAGCATATGTTGATCAAACCCCAAAAACAGTGCTATATTAAATTCATCGAGTTCATCAAAGATTAAGGGGTAGTGTTATGATTTCATCTTCTCAAAAACAAGGGCTGGTTATGATTGCAGTGGTTGTGGGTTTAATGACACTGCCAATGATGTACTAACCAAATGATTTAAAATAAAAAAGGACGCAAATGCGTCCTTTTTTATTTATCTGTATAGCTCTACTGAATGTGCTTAGACAAAATATCCCAGTGCATATAGTAGAAACCAAGAGCGGCCAACGTAATCAACGTCATTAGCAAAATTGCTGTACGCCAAATAAAGCGAGAGCTTCTTGGTGTCAGCTCTTTTTCACAAGCATCACATGCCGCCATAAAGCCTTTACGATCATCCAGCTTGTAATCGTCTTCGTGCACCACTTTGTTACGCACGGTTGCGATGAATCGAAGCTTTGCTATCACGTCATGCGGTAAACGTTCTTCACAACTATTAATAAGTTGGTGCAACCCTTTCCCTTCTGCATGGTACTGAGTACGCAAAAGTTTTTCGATCGTTCGGGTACGCATGACTACTTTTTCAATATCTGACATCGTAACCCTCCTTACCAGACCCTTCCTATGTTCATTATTTTTATTCTTCTATAAATTTAGAGCTTTTTCGAGCCGTTAAGTGCAATTTTACTTTCAATTTGTGCCCTTGAGCTCATATAGCCTAACAAGTGAAAGCCGCTTCGTTCAGCTTTAGTGACTTCGCTTGCAGATGAAGCGACGATTTCATCGTGCATCATTAAGATAAATCGTGAAGTGCGCCGAATAATCTCCATATCCCTTTCATTAGATTATGAATAAGCTACCTCAACTCATCGTTTCGTCAGCGAGTTCTGTAGAATGGGACCCGATAAAACATTGGAGGTTAATATGCCAATCTCACTTATTGTCGCCCTATTCGCCCTTATTGCCTTGGGCGCGTGGGTGTTTTTCCGTTTTTATAGTAAGCACTATGTGGGCGAAGACGCTCCAGAGCAAAGCGCGCAGGTAACGGTTTTAGATAAACAAGCGATAGACATACCAAACGCACCACCAGGTCAAGACGATCAAGAGTATTGGATTTACGTTCAACGTGGTTCTATCGGTCCAAAGCGTGAATTCCAAATTGGAGTGCATTACTACCATGCACTCAACCCTGGAGATAAGGGAACACTGACCTATCGCGGCAACAAGTTCCTTCACTTCGCTATCAAACGTTAAGGCAGTAACCAACGAGTCTTGGCAGAACGAGAAAAGAGATAGCTCATCGCCAAGGCTCCAGCTCCACTTAGAACGATCCAGACTGGAATCACCCACGCAGGATGTCCTGTGTACCAACCGAACTCTTTCATCGGCCATAAGAAAATAGGGTGAAGTAAGTAAATCCCCAAGCTGTGCTGACTGATCACACTGACCACTTTTTGTACTTTTGGTGATAAGCCTTCACCAAAGTAACGCCCGATCATAAAAATCATCGAAGCCGCTAGAATCACATTCAGTGTTTTATAAGAGAGCCAGCGCCCAACCGTATACTTCTCCGCCTCTAAGCTATTTGTCACAACCATCGTAAAGGTCACTGCCAACGCCACGAGTCCTAGCCCAACAAATAAGGTCACCATAGAGCGATTTAAAGGTACCTTTTGAAATAAAACATACCCCAGTGGAAGGTAACCCATATAAAGCCACATCTGATTACTCCAAGGGCCATCAATCTTGAACAAGAACAGTGTGCTGGTGAAAAGCCAAAATGCGAGATAGGTATACAAGACGTTGTCATCCACGTTGCGTACCATCCATTGAAACAGCGGAATCACAAAATACAGTGGTATAAAGTAATAGAAAAAGCCGAGATGGTAATACGTTGCGTGGAATGGGCTATTGCTTAATACCTCTTTTACGGTTTCAAAATCAAAGCCTTGAGAAGTCCAACCTGAAAGGTATGCATAAAACATCGACCAAATAAGAAATGGAACTAAAACTTTGCCCAAACGCCTTTTGATATAATACTTACCGTCAAATGGTCGAGTGTCACTGAGCATTAGCGCTCCGGTGATCAAAATAAAAACTGGCACTGCCCAGCGGGTTACGCTATTCACGCCTACCGCTGTCAGCCATTGGTCAAATGGAATCACTCCTAACTCATTTCGATACGGTGCCAAGACGTGAATGGCGATCACTGCTACCGCTGCGAAGCAGCGCAATAAATCAAAAAACAGAACCCTTTCTCTCATACCTTTCCCTACTTTGAGTCGCTTATCGTTTATAGCATAGGGTAAATCTCAACCAGTGAAATGGTTAACAATCTGTTTTTGCTTATTTTTAACTCAACAATGACCTACAACGGGGATTTCATCACCACTCTAATCACTTAACGAGAACCAAACACCAAGCATCAGTATTCACTCTCGATGCCAAACCGACACAATCTGATTACAGCAAACGGCGCATAAGAAACAAAAATGGCTCCGATTTGGAGCCATTTATACCATCTACAGATAGCGATACTGGGGATAGTTACGCAGTAGCAACATCAGCTTTTGGCAACTTAATTGAAATCAGCGTCGTCAGTGCCAAGAAAGCAAAAGAAACCCATAAGCACGCTGCAAGACCAGCCTCTTGGTAGATCCAACCCGATAATACCGTGCCAATCAAACGTCCCATCGCATTGGCCATGTAGTAAAAACCGACATCCAACGAGACGCCATCGCCTTTAGCGTAGCTCACTATCAAGTACGAGTGCAGCGAAGAGTTAATGGCAAACACAGCGCCAAAAATCATCAAACCTACCACAATCACCAATTCAGGCTGCCAACCGATTTGCACACCATAAGCAATACCAGCCGTAATTAACGCTAGGATTCCTGCCCACACCAATGCTGCACTACCATCAGGCACACGACCTTGCGCTTTGCCAGTAATACGCGGCGCAAAGCCTTGCACAAACCCATAAGCAATGACCCACGCTGCGAGAAAGCTACCAACCCACAAGTGATCCCAGCCAAACACGCTACCAAGATAAATAGGCAGAGCAACGACAAACCACACATCACGAGCACCAAACAAGAACATGCGTGCTGCGGATAAAATGTTTATCGATTCAGACTTGGAGAATATTTGGCGAAACTTAGGTTTACTCTTTGCTTTACCCATGTCCGCTTCTAGCCAGATCATGCTGCAAACAAACACTAATGTAAGTACACCCGCCATAATAAACATCGAGTTTTGAAAACCCACCCAAGACAGCAGCAAGCCGCCAACAAAAAAGCCCGCTCCTTTGAGTGCATTCTTCGAGCCAGTTAAAATCGCTACCCATTTGTAGAGCGCACCTTGCTGTTCGTCTGGTACTAGCGTTTTAATCGCGCTCTTAGCACTCATTTTGTTCAGATCTTTGGCAATCCCCGACAGAGCTTGCGCTGCCATCACCCAAGGAATGGTCAGCCATGCATTTGGTACTGCGAGCATCAGCAACGCAAACACTTGCATCGCTAAACCAATGTTCATGGTTTTATTTAGGCCTAACCTTGCGCCCAACCAACCACCAACTAGGTTTGTCACCACACCAAAAAATTCATAGAAAAGGAACAGTGAGGCAATAGCTAACGTGGAATAACCTAAATCATGAAAATAGAGCACCACTAGCATACGCAGTGCGCCATCGGTCACCGTAAAGTTCCAATAGTTAAACGTCACTAACATGTACTGACGAATACTTTTGCTTAATTGAGAAATCATATTGACCTCATATGTACAGCGATAGAAGCATTTAGATCATCATGTTCTAAATACTTCCTAACCTGTACAGCAACATTGACCAATACAATGTTGCTGTGATTTTCAAAAAATGCCCCAACATCAATAAAAAGCAAAATACACCTTAAAAACAATGCATTAGTTAATATTAATGGCATTTTTTGTAAACAGTCGTATCCTGAAGAAGCTTGAATTTAGCTTTTGGATCATGATGAACCAAAAGCTATTTAAGCTGATCAAGCGTCTTGAGCCACGCGTTCGATGTACTCAACTTGCACAGGTTTTGTAAATGCACCAGGGCGCAATGCCTGCACTTCTCGCACGATATCTTCTAACTGCCATTCCTTTTCTAGGAGTAGGTGAGCAGCGAACAAACCTGTGCGCCCCGAACCACCCATGCAATGCATCGCAATTTTGCCACCTTGAGCAAGAATCGCGTGCAGTTCCGGACTGGCTTGTTGCCACTTCGTCGCAAATTCTTCATTTGGTGCGCAGTCGTCTTCAATCTCGATCTGGAACCATTTCATACCCAGTTGCTGAGTGGCTTCACCCAATGCAGAGACATTCTTCGCAGCTAATTCACTATCATCTAATGCAGTAACGACCGCTTGAACACCCTGCTCTTTCAACTGTTCTAACGACGCATGCAAATCGACACCTTTCGTTCCTGGGCACGGTGTTAAGATTAAAGCACCGGAGTCCAAATCTAATTGCCATGTAGGATGAGACATTGTGACCCCCTTTTAAGCCAAACCAACGTTACGAACCAGCTCTGCTGTGCGCGTTGCATAACCCATTTCGTTATCGTACCAAGCGTAAATCTTAACCATACGAGAACCCACAACCATGGTTGATTGCGCATCAACGATGGTTGAACGTTGGTCGCCTTTATAATCGATAGAAACTAAAGGACGCTCTTCGAAGCCAAGGATGCCTTTCAAATCACCTTCAGATGCTTCTTTTAACAGTGCATTCACTTCTTCTGCTGTGGTATCACGCTTCACATCAAAAATGATGTCTGTTAACGATGCGTTTGCTAGAGGCACGCGAACCGCATGACCATTAATTTTGTCTTTTAATTCTGGGAAAATTTCGACAATCGCCTTCGCGCTACCCGTCGTGGTCGGGATAAGGCTCATGCCACATGCTCTTGCACGGCGTAGATCTTTGTGTGGCGCATCCAAAATAGTTTGCGTATTCGTCAGGTCGTGAATGGTCGTAAAAGAAGATTGTTCGATACCCAATTTCTCATGAATGACTTTAACCACAGGTGCGATACAGTTAGTCGTACACGAAGCTGCTGTCACGATACGATGTTTTTCAGGGTCGAAAATATGGTCGTTCACGCCCACCACAATGTTCGCGATACCTTCTTCTTTCACAGGTGCGCTTACCACGACACGTTTCACGCCTTGCTCTAGGTATTTGTTTAGGAATGATGTTTTGCGATGTACGCCTGTCGCTTCAATCACAACATCACAATCAGACCAGTTCACCGCATCGATATCGCGTTGTTGAGTCGTGGCGACACGCTTGCTGTTGATGACGAGCTCACTGCCTTCGACCTGAACTCCATGATGCCAACGACCTTGCACTGAATCGAATTCTAATAAGTGACCAAGCGTAGCGGCGTCACCTGCGACATCGTTGATTAACACAAACTCCAATTCTGGCCAATCAAATGCCGCTCGCAGCGCTAAGCGACCAATTCGGCCAAAGCCATTAATTCCTACTTTAATTGTCATAGTTTTACCCTCTAATCTTCTACCTTGAATCTCTATTCGCTGTTAACAGCAAGCCTCACGACTTTTATCGTGTAAGCGTGTGATGTCGTCTTGGTATTCCTGCTTCAAACAGTTTGATGCCACTAAGTCTTCAATTAACTTTCGCATCCAACCTGGTAATTGCTGTGATAACTCGTAATACACCCATTGCCCTTGGCGTTTATCCACCAAGATGCCACTGGATCGTAACTGAGCAAGATGACGAGAAACTTTCGGCTGGCTCTCTTGTAGAGCAAACGCCAAATCGCCAACGCAAGTTTCACCTTCACGGGCCACGAGCATTAAACAACGTACGCGTGTTTCATCGGATAACAGCTTAAAAAACTGATGTGGAAGCATAATGAACATACCTATATATGGATATGCGTATATGTTTATTTAATTAAGATATATCGTCAAGAGGAAACCGTCCATCGTCATAAAAGTTTCACATCTAACGAACAGCTTGATTGTAAATAGAGAGATTCAAAGAGATAAAAGATAAGACAAGAAATTATGCAGTCGCGATGCTTTGACTCCAGCGAGCCGCTTCACCTAAGGAGAGCTTCACTTCCTCTAAAGGCAACCCCAATTGCATCGTGATTTTTTCAACCCCTGACCAATCGGCACGCTCGTAGCACTCTTCGAGGGAAATAAGTGCACCATAAACCCCTTTACGATGTAATAGCGCTTGTTGTACTGAATGACTAAGCGGTAACTGCCTAACTAAAGATTCCACCGAAAGATCCAGCAGCGCATCTAGAATCGACAGCAAACCAACCATGAAACCTTGCTCGTTGAGGTGAGAGAATGGCTGATAGCGCGACATCAATTGGCAAAATTGAGCTCGTTGCAATGAAAGGTGATACAGCTCTCGAGGCTTGTTACTGGAGATATACGATGCCACAACCAAAGAGACAAACTGCTTAAGGTTATCCTGGCCAAGATAAATCAATGCCTGACGAAAAGAGCTGATTTCGACAGCCAAATTCGGCGCTTGCGTATTTACAAAACGCAATAATTTATATGACAACGCGACATCTTGCGTAATGATGGACTCGATACGAGTAAAATCAGGCTCAGGAGCACAAACTTCACGAAACAGTTGCAATGCCAACACTTGCTCAGGACTGACGTATTTAGTCTGCGAGACGAGTGGCTTGCTAAAAAAATAACCTTGGAAAAATTTAAAGCCAGCCGCTTTCGCTTGCTCAAACTCTTCTGCGGTTTCAACACGTTCTGCTAAAAAGTGGTATTTGACGCGTTTGGCAAGGTGTGTTTTGACCAGTTCACAGGCCTTTTCGAGTCCCATCGCCATAATGTCGAGCTTCACAATATGCACATATGGCAAAAAACGGCGCCATTCTGGTGTTAGGGTGAAGTCATCCAAAGCGATCAAGTAACCTTCTCGATAAAACTCACGAATCGCATCAAGAAGCTCATCCGTAGGTTGGCACGTTTCCAACACTTCGATGACAATTTTGTTTTTCGGCAAACTGCGCGGCAAACGTCGCACCAAGCTTTGATGAGGAAAGTTAATAAAGCATCTAGAAGAGGCAATCACTGGGTTAGTACCCAGTGATAGAAAGTTTTCGACGATCAGTCGGTATGTCGCTCGATTTGAATCAATATGTGAAGGGTATGCGTTACTCTCCCCGTCTCGAAACAACAATTCATAACCCAGCGTCTGTCTTTTTCGGTTAAAGATCGGCTGGCGAGCGACATACGTTGTATTCATGCTAAAGAAGGACCTATAAATGGCTTATGACTTTGCAGCTGCTAATAATGCACCACAACCCATGAACATTGAACCGAATACTTTGTTTATTTTTCCCATGATTTTATCGGAGCGAATAAAGCGTCCCATTTGTGCTGCCAAGCTCGTGTAACCCAACATTACACACGCATCAATCACGACCGTAGTGACGCCAAGCACCAACAGTTGCGTGATTTGGTCTTTTGCCGGGTCAATAAACTGCGGGAACAACGCCACCAGAAAAACAATCGATTTAGGGTTGGTGAGGTTAATTAACACTGCCTTGTACAACAGCACCGTGCCTGACATCTCGTTGTGGTTTTCAGCTGCGACTAAGCTTGATGTGTCGCGCCATTTCTGAACCCCCAGCCAAACCAGATAAGCGGCACCAACCCATTTAATGACAGAAAATGCGGTTGCTGACTGCGCGACAAGCGCACCAATACCCGCCCCCACCAGCGCGATGTGGATAACTAAACCAATTTGTAAGCCAATAATGGCACCCAGTGATTTACGGGTACCGTAACTCAAACCATTACTGATTGAGTTCACCGTGCCAGAGCCCGGAGCCAAACTAAAAACGATTGCTGTTACTACATAAGCTAACCAGACATGGGTATCCATTGCATTTCCTCACTAATTCTTCGATGATACATCGCGTAAACAACGTATCTTCAGGTAATCAACTAATGGCGACTAACCATTCACCTTTGACTTATACTCAAGAGACATTATTTGAGCAAGCAATTGGTGGTCCGATCGCAGCACTTTGGCAAACTCGCCAAGAGGGCTTTGTTAAAGGGACTGAGAAAAAGAACATTTACTGGTGCAAGCTAACCAACCCAGAGCATAAAAAAGCCGTGCTCATCGTAAATGGACGCATTGAGTCTTCCTGGAAATACCAAGAGCTGTTTTACGATCTCTACCGCCAAGGTTTCGATGTCTATTCCTTTGACCACCGCGGACAAGGTTTATCAGATCGTTTATTATCTGACTCAGATATGGGTCACGTCTATGACTTTACTGATTATATTGATGATATGGACATCGTCGTAAAAAAACACGACCTTAGCGAATATCAACAATGCTTCATCATCGCGCACTCTATGGGCGGCGCGATCGCCACACGTTACCTGCAAACTCACCCAGAACACCCTTTTACTGGTTTGATTCTAAGTGCGCCCATGTTTGGCATTAACCTGCCATGGTACCTATCACCAATAGCGATTCCGGTCACACAAATTATGTCAGCGGTATCGACTTTGCCACGCTATGCACCAGGACATCAGGCCTACTTCCCTAAGCCCTTTGAAGATAACCCACTTAGCCAAAGTTACGGCCGCTACCAATGGTTCCGAAACCTATATACGGAAAAACCGGAACTGCAAGTCGGTGGGCCAAGCACTCGCTGGGTTTGGCAAGGGCTCATGGCCGCTAAGCAGTGCTTTTTATTAACTCGCCAAGTCAAAATACCAGTCATCCTAATCCAAGCCGGAAACGATCGGATTGTTAGCAATCTCGCGCAAAAGCGTTTTATTGATAAATTACGAAAAACCAACCCGCACGCGGAGCTGCTTTCTATCGAAGGCGCACAGCATGAAATCTTGTTCGAGACCGACAAGTATCGTAATCAAGCGCTCGATGCGATTTTCCGCTTTATGAATGACCCTAAATCGCCATCAAACGAACAAGCACAATAAGAACTCTAGGCGACCATTTCACGACTAAGATTAAAGAGGAAATGTCTACACATCGATTTACCCTCTTTTTCATCCTCATTTTGGCGTACACTGCTTGAACTTGGCTACTTTGACACTGTGTTTAACCGCATAGTGCTATGAGCCCAAGTTCCCCCGCATTCGGAGCAGTACGATCTAGTCAGTCTGCTGTACTCCGTTTGCAATTCACCTGTTCCACACTATCCAAACCGTTTACGAGGACTTCATGAGCACATCGCTACCTTGCAAAGAGATCACCAAAATCGTTGCCTCTGATCTGGATGGCACGTTACTCGCACCTAACCATCAGCTCAGTGCTTACTCAAAAGAGACGCTAAAAGCGCTGCATGAAAAGGGTTATACCTTTGTCTTTGCAACCGGCCGTCACCACGTAGACGTTGCGAGCATCCGTCGCCAAGTTGGCATTCCAGCTTATATGATCACGTCGAATGGTGCCCGAGTGCATGACCAGGAAGATCAGCTAATGTACAGCGAGAATGTCCCTGCGGAACTGGTACAAGGCGTGATCGACACGATCAAACATGATCAAGAAATACTTATTCACATGTATCAAAATGATAGCTGGTTGATGAACAAGGATGATGAAACGTTACGTGACTTCCACGATGAATTCACTTACGTCTTATTTGATGAAGACCAAGCCCCAACTGACGGTATTGCGAAAGTTTTCTTCACGCATCCAGGAGAAGACCACGAACGTTTGGTCGTATTTGAAAACAAACTACGTGAGCAGTTTGGTGATAAGCTGAACATCGCATTTTCAACGCCTTGGTGTTTGGAAGTAATGAGCGCTGGCGTGTCTAAAGGCCATGCTCTTGAAGCGGTAGCGAAAAAACTCGACCTCACGTTAGAAAACTGCGTAGCATTTGGTGATGGCATGAATGACGTAGAAATGCTGTCGATGGCAGGTAAAGGGCTAGTTATGGGTACATCACACGAAAAAGTGATGAAAGCTCTACCAAATAATGAAGTAATTGGCAGCAATGCAGAAGATGCGGTTGCACACTACCTACAAGAACACTTGCTGTAAGCTTCAATACTCCAAATAATGAAGGGCTGCACATTCGCAGCCCTTCTCTTTTATCGCTGACTTGGCAGCTTCTCTTTGCCAAGAATCGCGTCCCATTCTTCTTCTGTCACGGGCATAATCGACAAGCGATTTCCACGTTTCACCAACGGCATGTTCTCAAGTTCTGGCATCGCTTTCATCACCGACAACGGAATCACTCGCGCCGTTTTACGTACAAACTCTACATCCACCATAATCCAACGCGGGTTGTCTGGGTCTGACTTTGGATCGTAATAATCGCTTTCGGGATCGAATTGGAAATGATCGGGATAGGCTTCTCTCACAACTTTAGCAATACCTGCCACGCCAACATGTTTACAAGAAGAGTGGTAAATCAGGACTAAATCGCCCACCTTCACTTGGTCACGCATCATATTGCGCGCCTGATAATTACGAACTCCCTCCCAACATGAAACCTTTTGGGTTCGAAGCGTGTCAATAGAAAAGGTATCTGGTTCAGTTTTAAATAACCAATATGCCATAATGCCATCCGATGCCGATTGAGTAACAATAATGAGGAAGATATAACATGAAGGCTTTGAAAAACCCAGTGGCGCTTGCCACCCTGCTGGTTCTGCAAGCATGTAGTTCACAGCCGCCACAATCTGGTGCTGCTGACCCAACCTCTCCACCAGCAACCTTAGATAAGCCTGAAACCATTCAACCTCAAACTTTTATGCTACGCGGAAAAGTGATCGTCGGTCACGAGAGCCAATACATCATGCCTTGTGGCAGCGACAAGCAATATTGGTTGCAACTATCACCACAGCAAATGCAACGAGCAATTCAGTTAAATAACGAGCCTTACCAGACTATGTATGGCGAGGTTATCGGCCACCTCAACCCACCGGGCATCGATGGGTTTTCTGCTGATTTCGATGCTAACTTTGTAGTGGAACAAGTGAACTTCCTCACAACGGAAAACCCAAACCGTTGTCAGCAACCAAACAAACCAACTCGCGTGTTTGGTAATGAGCCTTCTTGGTCGGCAAGCTTTGAGGCTAATGGACTAACATTCCAGCAAATCGGCAAACAAACCACAAAATTAGCGATTAACAGCAGTCAGCTTCAACCTCGCCAGCGCACTTATCAACTGCAAGGTGGTGAGCTTCGCTTAACAGAAAACCTCTGCTCAGACACAATGAGCGATTCTTTGTATGGCTGGAAAGCAACACTAAAACATGATGGCGAGACGTATCAAGGTTGTGGTATCGCTGCAAACGTCGATGCAACGCTTGGCTGGGCTAATACCTATGTCGCGACCTCAACTCAATCACAAGGTTTTGAAGTACAAATGACCTTAAACCCAGACCATAGCGCCACAACAAAATACCGTTACGCCAATGGACAAGCACCATTAATCGAGCGTGGTTACTGGCAACAGTTAAGTCCGTCTCAGGTTCAAGTTGTCATGACGCATCATCAACAGCAAAGGCTAATGTCAGAGCGACTGTTTACTCGAGAAGGCAATCAGCTCAAAGCGACCAAAGAAAAAGTCGGTAACTTGGTATACTCAATCGCCGATGGTGGTTTAGTCCTTTATCCTGCCACCGTTCGTGATGAAGGCATCATGCAACCAGCCGAAAAACGCACCAACAACCCCATCGGTAGTGCTGACGTCCCTTCTAGTGCAGAGTTTGATTCAAAAGTAGATGCCGCGGTGCGCAACTACTTCTTTATCCATCAAACCACCCCCAACAATAACCAATACCGTTGGCTAACTTACGACCTCAACAGCGATGGTAACGAAGAGCTATTGGTACAGTTGGATTGGTGTGGTTCCGGAGGCTGTACATTGCTGATATTTGAACATCACGAAAAGGAATGGCGATTTAATAGCCGCATTACACTAGTGCAAAGCCCGATTATGCTCGGTCAACAAACCTCTCATGGTTGGCGAGATCTGATTTTTAATGTCAGCGGTGGCGGAGCTAAAGCGGCTCAACACGTGATGCAATACACTGGGGTTAGCTACCCACTCAACCCAAGCATGGCGCCAACGGCAACGCCGAACCAAGTCAGTGGCGTGCGTCTGTTCTCTGATGGGATAAGCCCGGTGCGAGAAGGAGTTCGTCTTTAATGTCTCAACCGTGTCCAACCTGCGGTTTTCAATTCAATTGTATGTGCTCGCTGATGCCGAAACTTACCAGTGAGCACAACATCCTGCTGTTAATGCATCCGAATGAACTGAAGCGTGATACTAATACCGGCCAGCTACTAGAGCAGTGCCAACTCAGCATTGAGCGAGTAATCTGGGATCGCAAACAGCCACCAGCAGAATTGCTCACTCTATTAGCTGATCCGTCGCGGTATCCGGTGTTGCTCTTCCCCTGTGAAGAAAGTATCACACTCGAACATGTGGTACTCCAAAGCCAGCAACAAACCAAAACTCCGCTGTTTATTATTTTAGATGCCACCTGGCAAGAGGCGCGCAAGATGATCAATAAGAGCCGTTGGTTAGAAGGTATCCCTACTATGGGATTGTCTGCGTCGGCGGACTCACAATATCAGCTGCGACGCAACCAACAACAAGGTAATTTGTGTACGTTTGAAGTCGCTGCACATTTGCTCGGGCAACTTGGAGAACAAAACAACCAACAACAAATGCAGCGCTTTTTTGCCCATTACCTCGCTCTGTTCCAAGCTGAAAAGAGTGGACACGCTCTTAAGCGTTAACCATTAAGCTCAGTAGAAGAACCAAACAAAAAACGCAGCCTACGCTGCGTTTTTTACGACAAGAAGTTTCACGTGAAACATCATTAAAACAGTCGAGTCGGCTCGCCAAGATAGTAACCCTGCAAATAATCCACCCCCATGTCTTGTGCAATGGTACACACCTCCTGATTGTGGACGAACTCCGCCACCGTCTCCGCGTTAAACACCTGGCACAAACGCACCAACTGGGAAGCGATCTTGCGCTGTTTTAAGTCTTTATCAATATCACGAATCAAGCTGCCATCAAGCTTTATGACTTCTGGCTCCAACTTTAGGATTTCATCGATATTCGAATAACCGGACCCGAAGTCATCAACAATGATACGCGCCCCTAAGCTTCTAAAATGACTGCACACTTCTATCATTCGGCCGTAGTCTTTGATCTGCTCAGATTCCAGCACTTCTAAACCAATTCGCCTTGGATCATTTAGCTGGCTAATTTCATGCTCTAAAAGCATTAAAGTTTTATCACTGAGCAAATCTTGCGGCGATAAGTTTATAGAAAAGTCACCTTGCTTATCTCGCATATAATGCAACGTAGAATGAATCATGTGCCGACTTAGTCGAGTGTAAAGATGTGTATCAGAGATAATTGGCAGAAAACGCCCTGGCGCAATCACCGTTCCATCGGCTTCCAGAATACGAACCAAACATTCTTGGCTTGCCAATTTGTGGCTACCCGCATGCACAATAGGTTGGCTATAAGTGATGATATTCTGTTTGAGAATGGCTCTACTGACGCAACTTAGCCATCCAAGTTGCTCTTTACGCACATCCTCACTGACTTCAATATCTTTCGCATTACAGATATGGGTATTACTGCGTACACCGGAGCGCCTCGCTTCGATGCCTTTGAGTAAGAGCTCATCTACTGAAGCGGATGGAAAATCTCGACGACTCACTAAGCCGCCGCATAGCGAGATAGAAAGATAATCTATTTCACGTAGGCCAATTGGCTCAAAATTAGTTTGTTCTACCGCGTCAGCAAAACGCGTAAAGTGCTGTTTGATGGTCTCGCTGCTTTGATCAGCTTTAAATATGAACGCCCATTCACCAACCCCAATACTATAAAGCTGCAAAGCCGTTGGCATGCCAAAACGCTTTCGTAGTCGATTCGTAAAGTGCATTGAGAGATCTTTGAGTAATTGATCTCCCACTCGGTAGCCGTATTTTTCGTTGATATGACTAAAGTTAAGTAGCTTTAGAGTCAACAAATGCTCATCCAAATCGATGTTACTCAGCCGCTCTTGCAATGCGACCCGGTTTTGTAACCCCGTACGACTGTCGCGTCGATAGCTTTCTTGTAACTTGCGCGTTTGGCGATCGAGTTGATATCCCATATGCGCATTCATATGGTTGAGATCGCCGATCGCATTTCGAATCAAGCTAAACAACGGTGAAATAGAGGAGCTAACGGGCGACTTAGGCAAGTTCAATGTTTGCACTTCGTCTCCCTCTCGCATCGCTAAATACGTCAGGCTGTGATGAAGAATTTCGGGCTGACCAATACCACCATGCAGTTCCCCCATACAGTAACTACCAAACGTCGTCGCAATATCTTTGAAGGCTTGGACTTCGTCGCTGCTGTCAATAAAGTCTAACCGTGACGCGCAGTTAAAAATCATCACGACTTCAGGTTGGTGCATGGCTAACTCAACCACACCATGCCGCACTTGCTCGAGCGTTAACGAGGGATGGTTATAGCAAAATTGCACTTCGTCACCAAGACACCAGGGCCTGTCGAAGCTCATACTGCCATCAGCGTGTAGCTCCGTTACCGTACAAACTTCCTTTCGCCCTAAGCTTTCTCGATACAAAGGAAAGCTGAGCAGTTGACTCAGCGTCACGTCATGGCCATCCGCCAAGTAACGCTTGTATACGTCCAGCGCTTTCTTCTCACCTAAACAATACAAGCGCGTTCCTTTTGCATGAGTGACTTTGTGTGGCATGCCAATCGGGTTCCATTCCGAATACGCATCAGTCCATAGCTTCAAAGTATCACTGTGCAAAGCTACGGCAACCACAGCGTTATCGTAAACTCGGTTTTGATATAGCACCCAGCAGCCATCGTCAATACTCTGCGCCAACCCTCCAGAGATCACGACTTCTTCACTGGCGAAGGTTTGAAACAAGGGATAGTCACGTCGTTCAATTTGCACAGCAAAGCTGAGGATCACCTGTGAATTATGCTGCATTAGAAGAGAGCGCTTGAGCTCCCCGCCATCAATATCAGGGGAGTAAGAGTATGTTTGTACCGCAGAAGTCAGCGTGGTTTGCTCAAATTCAATCACACTCACTAGGCAACCAGAGGTAAATATCTCCCCTTCCAGAATCACATTACGCGTACTATGCCCCATAACATGAGCATTCGGCAGCGACGACAAAACGGCGTCTGCAAGTGTGGTCGTAATTTCGCGCGATTGCGTCGACAATATTTGTACTAAATATTGTTTATCTGAGGAAGTCGGAAAAGTGACTAAAAAGTCATTCAGTTGACTGACATCGTGAACCAGTTTTGAAAAAGCTCGCATGGACCTACCACTGCCGTAACACTATCTTCACCACGACGTGTGGCGTTACTATTTTTATTTAATAGAGAATAATTTACGTGGCTTTGCGCTGCTTTTCTAGACACAAAATGAGATTAGAATGGATTAATGCGAAAGCAATTAAAAAAGTGTGAGTAACGGCTGCAAACTATTGATTTCAATATCAGGTAAAGTACGTGTTTTTGAATGGTTAATGACATTTTTATTCATATCATTAAACCAACAGGCTGCAAAACCAGCCAACTTTGCACCATGCACATCCGTGGTTAGATGATCACCGACATGCAGAATATTCTCCGCAGGAGTATCCAAGAATCGCTTCGCTTTAGTAAACATATCGGTTGCGGGTTTCGCCAATCCATCTGGTCCGGCTTTAAGTACCTGTTGGAAATAAGGCGCAAGACCGATGCGGTCTAAATCCACATTACCGTTGGTTATTGCCACCAACGGGATGTGCTGCGCGAGTTCCTCCAGTACATCGAGGCTTTGCTGCGGCACTTCAAAACGGTTACGCCAGTCCAACGCAACGTCTACTGCGGCTTTCGCGGCGGCATGTGCTGCGTCTTCGTCGTAGCCTACTTGGGAGAAGGCTTGCTGAAGTTGCACTAAACGCCATAAAGTGACATCGCTCTTCAGCTCGGGTTGTTGCTGCACAACACGCTGCTTGAGAGCAAACCAATCCGCTTTATTCATATGGGCAACCGCTGGATGATGGTGCTTGAGCCAAGATAGCAACTCACGCTCCATGCGAACGATCACAGGATAGTTGTCGTAGAGGGTATCATCTAGGTCAAAGGTCATTGCCTTAATAGGCTCGATACGGCGATAAAATTTCATACTTCGGCTCACTCCCCGTTCTTTTTACGTGCGCGTGGGTGGGCTTGGTCGTAGGCTTGCGCCAAATGTTGGAAATCCAAGTGCGTGTAGATTTGGGTCGTCGAAATGTTCTCGTGCCCTAAAAGCTCCTGCACCGCACGTAAGTTATTGCTTGATTCGAGCATATGTGTCGCAAATGAGTGACGCAGTTTATGCGGACTAATATGGCTTGCGACAGACTGTTTCTGCCCCCATTCAGCCATGCGCTTTTGCACGCTACGATGCGAAATACGCGTTCCGAGCTTAGATACAAACAAGGCGGGCTCACCTGGAGCGGCTAAATCACCACGAACGCGTAGCCACTTCCCAACCCACTCGGTTGCCATCCCAGAGAACGGCACTTTACGTTCTTTATCGCCTTTACCAATAACACGAAGCTCACCACTACGCAGTTGTACATCACGTACATCCACACCCACCAACTCAGCCAAACGTAAACCGGCGCCGTACATCAGCTCCATCATGGCGCGATCGCGCACAGCCAACGGGTCGTCCTCGTTGACTTCAAGTAATTGGCTCACTTCGTCAACATCGAGGTTTTTGGGCAACGGGCGTTTTTTGCGAGGTGCTGAAACCCCTTTGGCTGGGTTAGCCGACATCTCGCCACGCAGAATAAGGAAATCGAAAAAGCTACGCAGCGATGAGAGGCGCGTTGCCAAACTGCTGGCTTTCATGCCTTCTCGCATGCCCTTACCTGCTAATTGGCGCACCCAACCAGCATCCACTTGAGACCAATCTTTGAGCCCCATTTCAGCTAAGTGCTGCGCCATAGTTTCTAGCTGCTGTTTGTAATTGCGCTGAGTATGTAGGCTAAGCCCCTTTTCGCTTCGTAAGAATTCATAGAAGCGCTCAAGAGGCTTTTGCAGACTATTTGGCAGAGGAGTGTTGGGAGTTGTCGTCATCGTAACTTTGCCATACCAGTGTTTGAGCGAGATGTGCCACTACTAATGATAGGTGACGCAAAAACAAGGTATCCATATCTGGCTGAAAATGGCCGCCATCTTCACTAGAAAAAGCAAGCACGCCCAGTGTTTGCTGTTTCACGAGCGGCAGTACCACATAGGAACCCATTTCCGGCACTTCCATGTTGCCAAACAAAGCTTCACGATCCACTTTGCGAAGACGTCCTAAGTACGCATCTTTGCCATTTAAGTGAGTGGTCGCAAAGCGTTGATAACTTTCCTTACTCAATTGAATCGATGCGTCGCATTGACTAAACAATCGAACAAACGCACGTAAGCCCAATGCTTTGGCTTTATCTTCGATAGAATGAATGACTTGTTTAAAGTCACCACACTTTAGAATCTGCCCCTGCAAATCCATAAATTCGTAAAAGGTGCGATCATTGTTCGCCGCAAGCGACATTAGTGTAGTGATCTCTTCCTCTAACTCTTCAATGCGCTGACGTTGGCGATTCATTTGGATGTGTACCAAAGATACCGCGCCTAAGTCTGAGTGTGGGAAAGATAAACGATCCACAAGCTCCGGACGTTGCACAAAAAAGTCTGGATGATCTTTGAGGTACTCGGCCACTACTTCAGCCGTTAAGGCATCTGCTTCTACTTGAGACAAACCGTTTCCTTTTTCTTCAACTAGCAAGACAATTGACCATCAAATACATGCGTTGTAGGTCCGGTCATAAACAACGGCTTGCCAGGGCCTTGCCATGCAATTCGCAATTCACCACCAGGTAGAGAAACCTTAACGTTTTCATCCAACAAGCCCTGCAGAATCCCAACCGCGACTGCCGCGCATGCACCACTACCACAAGCTTGTGTTTCTCCTGCGCCTCGCTCGTAAACTCGAAGACGAATATGGTCACGACTCACCACCTGCATAAAGCCAGCGTTGACGCGCTCTGGGAAACGCTCATGCGACTCAAGCAGCGGACCGAGAGTTTCCACTTCTGCCGTATCCACATCGTCGACCACGGTCACTACGTGCGGGTTACCCATGCTCACAGCACCACAAAACAAGGTATTGTCGCCTGCTCGCATGATGTAAGTTTTCTCTTTTTGCTTCGCTTTGAAAGGAATTTTGTTCGGTTCAAACTCTGGCACGCCCATGTTGACCGTCACTTCCCCATCATCTTCGATGTTGAGAATCATCTTTCCTTTCTTGGTGCTCACGCTGATGCTGTATTTATTGGTCAGCCCCTTCAAGCGAACAAAGCGGGCAAAACAGCGTGCACCGTTACCACACTGTTCAACTTCACTACCATCGGCATTAAAAATCCGATAATGGAAATCAGTTTCAGGGTCGTAAGGGGCCTCTACCACAAGCAATTGGTCAAAACCAACGCCAGTATGACGATCCGCCAAGCGGCGGATCAGGTCTTGCGAGAAAAACACGTTCTGGGTAATACAGTCGACGACCATGAAGTCGTTGCCCAAACCGTGCATTTTGGAAAAGTGGAAATGCATTTGTTGTGTGTTACTCCGGTAGAATCTGTTCCAGCTGCCACAAACTGGTCAGCTCCTCACGCTGGCGAACTAAGTGGCTTTGTTTACCGTCCACCATCACTTCTGCCGCTCGGGTACGAGTATTGTAGTTCGAAGACATCACAAAACCATAGGCACCTGCTGAACGAACCGCGAGTAGATCACCTTCTTGCAAAACGAGTGCGCGATCTTTACCCAAGAAGTCGCCGGTTTCACAAATAGGACCAACCAAGTCGTAAGTCTGAGCTTCACCCTTTCGCGGTGAAACTGGCACAATATCTTGCCATGCTTGGTATAGCGCAGGACGCATCAAGTCGTTCATTGCAGCGTCGATAATCGCAAAGTTTTTATGCTCAGTATGTTTTAAAAACTCAACACGCGTTAGCAAGATACCTGCGTTCGCAGCAATTGCACGGCCTGGCTCAAAGATCAGCTCCAAGTCTTGGTGATTTTCAAGACGGCCTAGTAACGCTTTGGCGTAATCAGAAGGCTGAGGTGGTAATTCATCACGATAGACCACACCCAAACCGCCGCCGACATCAAGGTGACGAATGTTAATGCCTTGTGCTTTTAAATCATCAATCAGAGCTAATAAACGGTCTGTCGCGTCGATAAATGGGTCTATATTGGTCAGCTGAGAACCAATGTGGCAGTCGATGCCTTGCACATTCAAGTTCGGCAGGCTTTGCGCGAATTTATAAACATCTGGCGCACGATCAAACGCAATGCCGAATTTATTGTCGCGAAGACCAGTCGAAATGTAAGGGTGTGTTTTCGCGTCGACATCTGGATTGATACGCAGAGAAATTGGTGCAATCACACCAAGCTCACCCGCAACCTTGTTCAAACGTTCTAGCTCTGGCTCAGATTCAACGTTGAAACATTTGATACCTAGCTCAAGAGCGCGCTTCATCTCTGCCGATGTTTTACCAACACCAGAGAAAACGACTTTTTTCGGATCACCGCCTGCGGCAATCACACGCTCAAGTTCACCACCCGACACGATGTCAAAACCCGATCCCAAACGCGCTAGCGTGTTCAATACGCCTAAGTTTGAGTTGGCTTTCACCGCGTAGCAAACTAGGTGAGGATGCTGACCCACAGCACTATCAAACGCCTTCCAATGGCGCTCTAGCGTGGCTCGAGAATATACGTAAAGAGGAGTGCCATATTGCTCTGCAAGAGCTTGAAGTGGGACGTCTTCGGCCCAAAGCTGGCCATCATCCTGATAGTTGAAGTAATCCAAAATTCGCTTCCCTTATTTTATTCGACTGCTGAACCCTAATTTCACCCTAAGGTGCGGTTATTTATTGTGATTGCTCATTCTGTTGAGTGTCATCTGGAATGTATAGTGAGCCAGACTGACCACACCCCGCTAAGGTCGCGGCAACCATCACAAACAACACAGTAACTAATTTTTTCATTTCGCATATCGTGATTATTGAATCAATGCCCCCTATAATCGCACCACACTCAGGAAAAGCAATAGGATAGACGGATGAACGATACTGAATTTCATCAACTGGTGGATGCGCAGATGCAAATCATCGAAGAATCCATCGATGATTCAGGCGCAGACATTGATTACGAAGTCACTGGCAACGTAATGACATTGGAATTTGAAGACCGCAGCCAAATCATCATTAATCGCCAAGAGCCGATGCATGAGATCTGGCTAGCGTCCAAATCTGGTGGTTTCCACTTCAAGCTTATTGAAGGTAAATGGACCTGCTCAAAAACGGGTATGGAGCTATTTGAAATGGTGAAGCAAGAGTGTGAAAAGCACGCAGGCGAAACCATTGATTGGGCATAATTCTGGTCAATCGTCACCAAAACAAAAAGAGCACCGAAGTGCTCTTTTTGTTTATTGATACGGGTTTAATTACGCATTCACAGTTTTGGTCGGGCGACTCGGTGAACAACCGTCATTACGGTAAGGAATGATATACGCATTCCCCTCTTCAGGGTGAATAATTTGATAGTACTGAGGCAGGTTAAAGTTAATAAACTTCGACGCGACGCGACTATCGTCTTTTACCGACGTGTAGAAACTGTTTACAGACGAAATCATTTCATCTTTGGAGCCACTAAATTGGTGATACACTTCCACTTGATTTGACTCATCCAACACATAAATATTGAAGCCATCTTCGTTATCTTCAAAGAAGAACTGCACTAGACCTTCACTGGCAAACCCATCCACCGCTTCAGGCATTTGATATTCTTGCTCACGATCGAGCATTAACAGCGGCGAGCCTTTGAGTTTGTTAGTAGAAATGCTGCGGTAGAAATCGATGGAATTTTCTAGCTTCTGCACCGACACACCACGACGTTCAAAGAACAACCCATAAGTCTGGTTACCAAGACGCATCGCTTTAAAGCGGCGACGTTTCTCTTGCTCTACTGGTTTCAAGCGTAAGTCGATACATTCAGCTAAAAGCTGGTAAACCATATTGCGCATCACACCACGCATGTTCTTCGCATAGCAGAACACATCCACTGATTCTGGTGGCAACGCATCTTGGTGCATTTTGCCCAAAATGGTTTTCAGTGCATCCAGCATCGCCGTTTCCCCTTTGAAATGCAGCGTACGCACTTCATGCCAAGAATTACGGTAAACAAGGTCAACACTGCCGACTAAATTTTTATGTTCTGGACCAAAGCTAAAAATATCGGTGTTCTTAACATCCACTTTCAACGAACGACCAGAAAGTTCAGACGTCGGATCATTTTCGAAGTTGATGAACATCGCAAGCTGGCTTATTTCACAAGGACTCGCTAGCGCCTGCATAGATGGACGACGCTTACGCAACGCAAAAGTATTTCGTAAGTCACTCACCATTTGGTAAAACTTATCAATATCTAGCTGCGCTTCACGTACCACGGCATGTAAACGAGTCGATTCAGTGATCAAGCCATTGAAGAATGCCCAAGCAACCAACTTACTCAAGTATTCATGATGCTCTAGATATGGTTGCCCCAAAATGCGGTGCGCAATAAGTGGTTGTTTATAGAGGTACCAACCAGACTTGTTCACTCCCCCTTTTTTCACTTCGATAAAGCTCAAGTCAGGCTCGTGCAGATCAGGTGAAATCTGTGGGTTTAGTAACGTTACTTTGCCCGGCAATACTTCAAAAGCCGCGTAAAGTTTACGGGCCAAAATACTGATGTCTTGCGGACTGATAGCAGAAGTGATGTCGTTACGACGCGCAAATTGAATCAAGTTACGGTAGCTTTGCATCAACGCATCCAGCAATGCATGATGTACCACCTTCACTTGTTCAACCTTCCAATTACGGCGGTCATCGAGCTCTGCAACGACACTGGCATCCCAATTCCATTTTGCAATCATATCGCTCAGCGCTTCACGACGCCAAGCTACTGAGCCAACATTCGGCTCACGAGATAGTTTTTCATGGGTTTTGAGATAGAAACAGCGACGCACTAAATCCAAACGTGTATCGTCTTGAATTCGCTCTAAGTAACGGGTTACTTTTTCCAACATTAAGTAGTACGCATCCATGCCATAGAGATCAGGCTCATGGGCAAAGAAACGACGTTTAGTGTCGATGCTTAACAATTGAGTATGCGGGTATTCCCACGAGTAAGCTTCTAGCAAGATGGCTTTTAATACCGATTTGTAGGGAGAGTCGATGCTTTTGTATAACTGCCACAAGTTCGAGCCGAAGTATTCTTCAGCAGGAATGCAGTTCAATTTACCAAAGTCGATCCATTCACTACAGTCGATGTAACCATCACTGCAAAGTTGAGAAACGTACTCGTCGTAACACTCTTCCATTTCTGGCGGCACGATTTGCCATAACAAACGCTGTCCGGCAATACGCACCGCACTACGATAGAATTCATCTAGCAAAAGTAAGTGCTGAGATGAACCACAGTTATCACCTGTCATCTCCTCAGAATGATTGCTTCTAAAGCGCTCTTTATCCATTAAGAAAAAGTTCGCTTCCACGCCTTTGCTTTGTGCCCAATCCGTGATGAGTAGGCATTTATTGGTCAATAACTCGCGTTCGTCACAATCCATCTCTGGAGAAATACACACCCAAATATCCAAATCACTGGAAGTACTTTGACCAATCGAGGAGGTACTGCCCATGGTGTACAAACCCAATATAGCGGGCTTTTCTACCGTCTTGAGCGGCTGACCAATGGCAAGTTGAATATCATCTATGAATTGTTGCTGAATGCTATTTAGTTCAAGCCCATGCACACCAAACGGGACATCGGCATCATAATAGCCAGGAATTACAGGATGGTTGTAGTTCAACAAGGCAGGAATCAAATGGAAGACTTGCTGGCTTTGCGAATCCATAAGCGCCAGCGCGCGATCAACTCGCTGCTGATTCAAATTATCTAGTCGCTGGATGATTTTTTGGGTGTAAGCCTGCAAGGGGAATTCCTTGGTTGAACAATCACGAAAATCTGCTGACGTTTTAAACCAAAACGGCTTAAAAACGTGATCAATTTAACACTTTTATTGGTGCGGGTAAAGCTTCACGCCCGCGTATCACTCTGGATACAAAACCATACTTTAGTCACAAAATTAATCGCGCGGTAGTGTCGCTCTTATTACCTATTACTAATAATAGTCCTTAGTCTAATTGAGAATCCAGTCACACTATTTTCATAACGTCATGTAATTCCATTCATAGCCTTCAGAGATAACGAACTAACAGTAAGCATTTCTTGATGAGAATGGTAGGATAAACCCAAATCCAAACAGCATTGAGAAGATCATGACACAATCCACACCGATTCGCATTGCAACTCGAAAAAGCCCTCTTGCTTTATGGCAAGCTTACTTTGTTAAAGACGCCCTTCAAGCCGCTCACCCAGGCTTGGAAGTCGAGTTAGTAACCATGGTGACCAAAGGTGACGTGATTTTAGATACACCACTAGCAAAAGTTGGCGGCAAAGGCTTGTTCGTAAAAGAGCTTGAAGTCGCGATGCTAGAAGGACGTGCAGACCTCGCCGTTCACTCAATGAAAGACGTGCCCGTCGATTTCCCAGAAGGCCTTGGCCTCGTGACCATTTGTGAGCGTGAAGATCCTCGTGATGCCTTCGTCTCTAATACCTATAGCCACATTGATGAGCTCCCTCAAGGTGCCGTGGTTGGTACTTGCAGTTTGCGTCGTCAATGCCAACTGAAAGAATATCGTCCGGACATCATCATCAAAGAGCTTCGCGGTAATGTGGGCACTCGCCTTGGTAAGTTAGATACGGGTGAGTATGATGCAATCATTCTTGCTGCGGCTGGCCTTAAACGATTGAAGCTTGAAGAGCGCATTCGTAGCTTTATCGAACCAGAGCAATCACTACCAGCGGTAGGCCAAGGTGCTGTCGGTATTGAGTGCCGCCTTGACGATGAAAGACTGCTTAAGCTGCTTGAGCCACTTAACCACCAAGACACCGTAGACCGCGTTTTGTGTGAGCGCGCAATGAACCTTACGCTAGAAGGCGGCTGTCAGGTACCGATCGGCAGCTATGCCCTACTAGACGGCGACAACATTTGGTTACGCGCATTAGTTGGCGAACCAGATGGCAGCGAAATTGTTCGTGGTGAAATTCGTGGCCATCGTAAAGATGGCGAAGCATTAGGAGTGCAGCTAGCCAATGAGCTGCTAGATAACGGCGCTCGTGAAATCCTAACTAAGCTGTACGCAGATCACGAATAACCATGGCAGTGTTGGTCACTCGGCCGGGAGAGCAAGGCAACGCGCTTTGCTCTCTGCTCGAAAGGCACGGCATTTCCGCATATCACCATCCTCTGATCGACATTGTCGCCGATCTCACGGACACGCACCTCTCTAAACATCTACATCAAGCTCAAATTGTTATCGCTGTTAGTCGACATGCCGTGCAATGTGCACAGCAAATCTTAGCCAGTAACGGGATGTCATGGCCGAAACAAGCTATTTACCTTGCCGTTGGTCAAAAAACAGCACACTATTTAAGCAAATGTACCCAACAGAAAGTACACTATCCCCAAGTCAGTGATAGTGAACACTTATTGCGACTGCCAGAGCTCAACAATGTGGCACAACAACAAGTTCTTATCCTTCGTGGTAACGGCGGAAGAGAGCTGATCAAAGATGCATTGGTGAGACGTGGCGCAAAAGTTCACTATAGTGAGACTTACAAGAGAGAATTCATCCCATTCGATCCAGTAAGCTGTGTCTCACTATGGAAAAACCTACAAATTAACCAGATTGTTGTCACCAGTGGTGAACAACTGGATTATTTGTGCAGCCAATTGACGTCGGAGCAATTGACTTGGCTTAATCAACAAGAGTTGTATATCCCCAGTCAGCGTATCGCTGACATCGCAATCCAAAGGGGGTTCACTCGCGTGAGATGCACGGGAAGCGCATCCAACCAAGAATTACTGGCGGCTCTCCAGCCCTAGCTACACAGGATATAGGCATGACAAGTAAAAATAACGACCAAAAAAATAACGATAAAAACCTTTCCGAAGAAACCTCATCGGCACCGCTAGTCGAAAAAACCACATCGCAGCAGGATGCGGCCCCTAAAAAAGAACAGCCACAAGCGGCCGAGCCCCCAAAAACAGCAGAGCCAACCAAAGTCGAGTTTGAAGAAAAACAAGGCAAACGCGGTGTCAAACTAGGCACGGTCGCTATCATCTTATCGATTATTTTTGGCGGTGGCCTCGCGTACAAGCTGCATCAACAGCAAGCCGATTACCAAGCGCAGATCGCCCAACTAAAAAGTCAGCTAGAAAGCACTCAAGCTTCCATGAAGCAAGAGCTCAGCCGGGTACAAGAAGAAACCATCGAGAAAGCAACGACCGTGACACACAAAGCGGAAGTGGTACTGGGACAGCAACAGAAGAGCATTGAAAGCTTACAGCTTGCCGTTGCCGATGTGAAAGGTCGTCGACCAAACGACTGGCTACTTGCTGAAGCCGATTACCTCGTCAAATTAGCAGGTCGTAAACTGTTCTTAGAGCATGACGTAGAAAGCGCAACTCAACTAATGGAAAGTGCAGACCAACGCATTGCAGCACTGAATGACCCTAGCCTGGTCAAACTACGTAAAGCAATGGCGAACGATATCACCAAACTTCGCACTATCCCGCTAATTGACCGTGATGGATTGGTACTACGCTTAACTGCCCTACAACAGCAAGTAGACAAGCTCCCTCTCGCCAATGCACTGCTACCTGAAGCTGAAGCCGTAGAAAACACTGAAGTGTCTGAAGATATCGCAAACTGGCAAGATAACTTAATGACCTCTTTGAAGGACTTTTCAGAAAACTTCATTACCTTCCGCACGCGCGATGGTAACGTCATTCCACTGCTTTCTCCTGAGCAACACTTTTACCTGAAAGAAAACATCAAAGCCAAATTGGAAACGGCAATAAAAGCGGTGTACCAAGAACAAGGTGAAATTTACACCACATCTCTAAAAACAGCCGACAAATGGGCATTAGCTTTCTTCAACCAAGACGATAATTCCGTTAAAGAGTTCAACAAAACGGTTAACCTGCTAAGTCAGCAAAATATTCAAGTGGAATACCCAACAAAACTGCAAAGTCAGTCTCAACTATCAGATGTCATCCGTGAACGCCTACGTCGTGAAGTCACAACGATGACAGGCATGGAGGATAAGTAATGTTTCGTCTTATTTTCCTATTTGTTGTACTAGGCGCAGGACTATTTGTTGGCACCCAGTTTTCTGGTCAGCAAGGCTATGTACTTATCTCCATTGCCGAGAAAACGATCGAGATGAGCGTAACGACCTTAGTGGTTTTCGTTATCGCTGCACTCGCAGGTCTTTTTCTGCTTGAGTACCTGATTAAGAAGTTAGTTTATGCTAGTTCTACAACATGGAACTACTTCAGTGTTCGCAAAATGCGCCATTCCCGCCGATACACCAATGAAGGCATTATTAAACTTCTAGAAGGTGACTGGAAAGGTGCTGAGAAGAAAGTAACTCGCTGGGCAAATCATCACGATATGCCGCTGCTTTGCTACTTGGTTGCGTCTGAAGCCGCACAAGGCCAAGGTGATAAAGCAAAACGAGATCACTATCTAGAGCTAGCGAGCCAACAAGAGAACGCCCATCTCGCAGTAGAACTGACTCGAGCGAAACAATTTATCCGCGACAACGAGTTCGAGTCCGCTTTCGATACCTTGCAATCGTTAAAAAGTCAGTATGCGAGTAACTCTATTGTATTGAACTTGCTGAAAACAACGTATATGCAGCTAAAGTTGTGGCAACCTCTTATTGACCTCTTGCCACAACTAACCAAAGCAAAACTCATCACGGAAGAAGAACATGCAGAGCTGATTCAAAAGGCGCAGTGCGGCTTACTCCATGAAGTAGCGCAACAACAAGGTAGCGAAGGGCTTATCTCTCATTGGAATAGTCTCTCACGTAAAGTGAAACAAGACACACACCTCGTTGCCTGTTTTGCTCGAGAACTCATCACACGAAAAGCTGATGCAGAAGCCTTTACCGTGCTAAAAGAAGCATTAAAAAAACAACCTGCCCCAGAGCTTTATCAACTACTGCCAGATCTAAATCTACCAGATACCCACCCTGTCGTGGTCTTCTTAGAGGGAGTAGTGAAGAAAGAACCGGATAACGCCGCTGCCCATAGCGCATTAGCGCACTTCTATTTCCGTCAAGAGAAGTGGCAAGAAGCCCAGGATCACTTTGAGATCGCCTTAAAGCTTCGCTCTGACGTCTCTGACTATGCATTCCTAGCAGACACACTAGAGAAGCAAAATCTAACCAAAGCTGCTCACGAAGTCTCTCGTAAAGCTCTCACGCTCGTACAGAATGACTAACTTAAGATGACCTAACCAAGCCGACAGCTTACCTGTCGGCTTTTTTATTGCCTGCTATTAACCCTTTAGTCCTTAGTCATCAATATGTTTATCCAATTCATTGGCTCCCAAGTAGTTCTCAACTTCCTAGCAACTCACTATCGTTTCACTTTCCTCTTCTTTTTTTGACTACTCTGATCCTGTCATTCCAGCAGAATCCAAAACAATTTTAAAAGATGCAGGAATACGTAACTTTAGCCTGTTGATGTATGGTTTTAAGACGTAGCTAGATTTAGGCAATAGAGCACACGCGTCGCTAGACTGAGCAAAACAAAAAGATACATCAGTGAAACAGTGGCTATTTTAGTATGCTTATTTGTTCGGTCTATCCGATAAAAGGGGCTAGAGAAGCAATGGTAGTGCTTTAAGAGAACGATAAGGCAATAAACAAAACATCTCCAACAACCTTATCGGGACAGCATGCAGTGATGAGGATGAACAACTTTAGAGGCAACTGCACTTCTTAGCAAAAATCAAAACGTCACAACCAATACCGATACCAATATTACTTTGTCGAAAAGTAGATCGCATATGGAATTGATTTTTGGCAAGCACAGATAGAGTAATAAAGATGTGCGGAAATGAAAAAAGCCTCGCTATTTCTAGCGAGGCTTCTTAATAGTGGCGGAGAGATAGGGATTTGAACCCTAGATACGCTATTAACGTATGCCGGTTTTCAAGACCGGTGCTTTCAACC